>NZ_JBFAWD010000002.1:0-334111 GCF_040680135.1 Nocardia sp. NPDC052112
CCAGTACCGCCATCGGAGAAAGCTCGATATCATGCCGCAACACACCACTATCCGGCACCGTCAATGTGGTTGCGGTGGGACGCATATGCTCGGCGACCGCGACCAGCGTATAGACACCCGACACCACACCGTGACACACGTATGTGCCGTCGCCGCCCGTGACAGCCGCCCCGACCACCTCGCCGCGCAAATCGGTCAACGTAACGGTCGCACCCGGCAACGGCGCACCATGGCCGGCCGTGCGGACCACACCCGACAACTCACCGGAGCCCACCAAGGTCAGATCCAGGCGCTGGGGCTGGTGACCGACCGACACATTGACCGCAGTCGGCTGGTGCCCCATCGCCGACACGATCAACACGTAGTTGCCCGTCTCCGGCGCAGTGATCGCATAACCGCCATCAGAATCACTGCTCGCGCGCGCTACCTGACGGCCCACCTGATCGATCAACGTCAACACCGCAGCTGGCACCGCATGACCGTCCTCACGATGGACACGACCACCGAGCGACCCACCGTTGAAGTCCGCCCCGGACAGCCCGGCAGTCGACAGGCCGCTCTGTGACGACGCGATGACCCGGTACACACGACCGTTCTGTTCGACGGACGCATGCCCCCCGGCCGACGCGGCCGGCACCGGTTCAGGCTCGGTAAACATCCGCTCGGCGCCTTCCCAGAGTTGGGTTTCGTCCCAGCTCGACTCCGCGAATTCGTCCAGTTCGGCATCCAGTGCCGCCATGTCGTCCGCGGCGGTCGGATTGTCTTGCAACGCAGACTCTTTCGTGGCCGGATCGATGTCGATCGTGCGGCGCAGCGGACGGTTCGGAAGCAGCATGGTCGCAATGAGGGCAACGACCGTCGCAGCCGCGGCGATGAGGAAGATCCGGCCGGTCGCGTCACCGTAGGCGGCGCGCACGACCGTGGCTATCGGTGTCGGCAAGGCATCGAGATTCAGGTTGCTGCCGCCGGAGGACCTGACGTTCACACCGAGCCTGGCGAAACCCGCTGCCGACAGCTCGCTCACTCGGGTAGCCAGCACCGAACCGAGCACCGAAACACCGATCGCACCGCCGAATGTGCGGAAGAAGGCGACACTGCTGGACGCCGCGCCGATGTTGTGCACACTCACGGTGTTCTGCACGGCCAGCACTAGATTCTGCATCATCATGCCGACGCCGAGCCCGACAATGGCGATGTACGTGCCGACCAGCCGTAGGTCGGTCGCGTGGTCGATCGTCGAGAGCAGCGTGAATCCGACCACCAGCAGCGCGCCGCCTGCGACGACGAATGGCTTCCACTTGCCGAATCGGGTGATCAGCTGCCCGGAGCCGACCGAGCCGACAAGCATGCCCGCGACCAGCGGGATGGTCAGCACACCGGCCACAGTCGGTGAGTATCCGCGCGCGGTCTGGAAGTACTGGCCCAGGAAAGTGGTCGCACCGAACATGCCGACCCCGACCGCGATCGAGGCGATGATCGCCAGACCGGTGGTGCGTTCGGCGACGATCGCCAGCGGGATGATCGGCGACTTGACGCGGGACTCGACCCACACGGTCGCGATCAGCAACAGCACGCCGATGCCGACGTAGAGCGCCGATTCTCTGGAGAGCCAGGCGTAGTAGCCGGCTTTCCCGACGAACGACACCCAAACGAGCAGGACCGACACACCGCCGGTGAGCAGTGTGGCGCCGAGCCAGTCGATCGATACTCCGTCCTTACGCTCGGTGGGCAGCCGCAAGGTCCGCTGCAACAGCAGCAGTGCGATCACGGCCAGGGGCACGCACACGAAGAAACACCAGCGCCAGCCGAGCGGACTGTCGACGATGACGCCGCCGAGGATCGGCCCACCCGACATCGAAACCGCCATCACGGCACCCATGTAGCCGGAATACCGTCCGCGTTCGCGCGGCGCGACGATCGAGCCGATGATCGCGACGACGAGCGCGGTCAACCCACCCATGCCCACACCCTGGACGACGCGTGCCGCCAACAGCATGGGCACGTTGCCCGCGACGCCCGCGATCACCGAACCGACGACGAAGATGACAATGGCCGACTGGACCAACAGCTTCTTGTTGAACAGATCGGCGAACTTGCCCCAGATCGGGGTCGACGCGGCGTTGGCCAGCAGCGCCGTGGTGATGACCCAGGCGTACGCGGTCTGCGAACCCTGCAGATCGCCGATGATCGTGGGTAGCGCGGTCGACACGATCGTGGTGCTGAGCAACGCCGTGAACAGCGCCGCCAACAGCCCGGTCATGGCTTCCAGGACTTGACGATGGGTCATCGCGTCCGGATCGCGCCGCATCCCCGCATCGACTGAATTAGACATCCACTTCCTGACTCTCTGTCGAAACCGGCCCGCACTCGCCCACTGCGGTGTGGTGCGCGACTGTGGCCAGTGAATTCCTGAGCTTCTGAACAACCAGGGCGGCCTGCTCGGCTTCGTCTTCGCTCCAATCTGCGAGAGCAGCCTGCAATCCCCGCGCCCGCGACACTCGGACGCGCCGCAGCAGATCGCGTCCTTGGTCGGTGATTTCGATGAGGGTGGCCCGGCCGTCCCTGGGATCGGCGTGGCGGGCAATGTCGCCGGCGCTCACCAGCTCGGCGACATGCCTGCTCAGTGTCGATGGACTGATGCACAAGTCCACGGCCAGATCCACCTGCCGGCACCGCCCCTTGGCCTCGAGGGAGCCCAGCACGCCGACACCGCCTGGCAGCAGCTGCCCTTCTTCCGGGTGCGAGAGGGCGGCGCGGATCGCCCGGCCCATGAAATAGAGCTCCTTTATCAGGCTCTGAGCCGTATCGGGTGACACTGCCATGCCCACTCCCAGCACGAGATTAGTTGCTTGTGGTACGCAACTATATATTACTTACTTGCGCTAAGCAATTAGGCTGGTTGTGGTGTATTGCCGTCGGCGGGTCGGCGCGCGTAGACGAACGCGGTGCCGACCCGGGTCGGATCGACCCGAACGATGTTCGGCAACATGGTCAAGGGCCGCTGTCCCAAGGACGCTCGTCTGCGTCTAGCGGCGAAAGTGTGCGACGTTCCTAGAAACAGATAACGAAGTGGCCCGGCCCGTTCTACCGGGCGAGCGCGAAAAAGTGCCGCAGGCATCAATGGCAGTGGACGGCAAGTCGGCCCGACACCGTACACCACGAACTCGCGTCGGCCCGGCCGTAGGTGCGATGGCGGTAGAGGTGGTCGGTATCGGCGCGTTCGCGTGGCCGAAGTCGGGGAGGCAATATTGCGGCCGCCGCGGACCCGCGGACCGTCGAGGCCGCCACCGTGGTCACCGGCGATGCAGCACCCTGGTATTCGAACAAGCAGGCCGCAAACTGGGCGCCGCACCGAAGACGCCTGCGGACTACGCGCGGTGGGGCGTGGGAGCACCACGGATGGATGCCGTCCCGATGGAAGGTCACCGGGCCGGCATCTGCGGGTTCCTGCACGGCATCGACGGCGTCCTCGCCTTCGGACACGGTGGAACCGCGAACGGTCAGTTCACCGATCTACCCACAGTCCCCGGACGAAACGTCGCCGTGGCCGTAACCTCGAACGCGAGCACGGACAACGGCCTCGCCTTCGATCACGCCGTTATCGAGTGCGCTCGAGCACTATCTCCGCGTCGCCGAGCGAGCCCCGGAGCCGCTGCCCTACATCGTGGTAAGCGCCCGAGCGGTCGCCGGGACTACCCGAAAGAAATGGTGCAAACCACAGGCCACCATAGTATTCACCGAATTTCGGCAAATACCTGGTAGCCCAATGTCGGCGCTATATCGCGCCTGGTGACATCGCGTCGCTGAACACTTAATTCGCGGGTGTCGGCGAGGAGTTCTGCGCCCATTTACTCGTACCGGCGGGGGCGTTGAGCGTGTCGATCAGCTCCACGGCCGAAAGCATCAGGACCGGTCCCCCGGCAGCAAGTGTCCCCAGAATGCCGCCGATCCCCGCACCGGCGATCGCGGCAGGTATGCAGCCCACCGCTAACAGTGGCAAACCCATAATGCATCCGGTAACGCCTCCGACGACCAGACCGATCGCGGTGCCGACGAGTGTACCGAGCGTGGCGGCGAGCCCGAGTCGGGTCGAGAACTCCGCCATCGCGGCCTGGTTCTCGACGGGCGATGCGATCGCCGACGCGGCCGGCGAGCCGGCGGGTCGCAGCTCACCGGGCGTCAACCGTAGCTCTTTGGCGTCTTTGCCGAGTATGGAGTCGACTGTGAGCACCTTGTCGCCAACGATGAATCGCGTTGGCACGACCATCACGGGTGCGCCGCTCTCATCGCGAATCGTGAACGAGCTGTGATCGCGGTCGAGTACGAAGGTCCCTCCCGATAGCGTGGTTGTCACAACACGTTCCACTGAGGTGATTTTGTACTCGATGTCATGTTCGGCGGGCGCATCCGCGCGGGCGGTTACCGGTGCGATTGCTGCAACGCATGCGATACCGACCGCCGCGATGCGCGAGATTTCGATCACGAAATGTCCTTTTCTATTTCATGGATTCTATTTTGTGGACCCAGGCAAGCGAGGTGGATCTGCTGAATGCGCGCGACCGTAGACGGGCAGCGATGCGCCAACACAAAATCACAGCGGCAATGTCCTGACCAGCTTCACCCAGAGAAATAGGTGATGGTGCGAGCAAATGTCGGGAAATCAGACGAAGCGCATACCGAAAGTACGATTCCTCGCAAGCGTTCGCTGACGTCGGATTGCGATATGGGATGGCATCGACGTCCGCGCCTCAGGCGCCATCATGTCCATCCGAGAAGTAACTGGGGACGCACGCGCGATCCAGCCGGGCGGGATAGGGGTCGCCCAATCGGACCGGTAGGTGCCCCTTTCGGTATGCACGGTCCACGTGGATCTGCGATAGCGGTTCGGACCCGAGTGCCCGGAACTCCCACCGCGCTCCCGTAGCATCCGGTTGCCAACCGTCTTGGTCGATCGCGTATACCCGCTGGACCAGTCGGTCGACGACAACGATGGCGAAATGGGCGTTGCGTCTCGCGGCGCTGCTCACCCGCCACCATCGCCGATCTCGCTCGTAGAGCACATCGGGAGACCGGAGGGCAGACGGCCCGGCATCCGGCCATGGCTGCGAGATGATGAGCGCAATACGTTCACCGACCGCGGTGAGGGCGCCCCAGCGCTGATAGGTATGCGCCCGGTCCAGGCCCGTGACGGAGGCGACGTCGCCCAGCCCGGCCGTATGGTCGAGGGCGGCGGCAGCAGCTTCCGACATCCCGGCGTCGATCTCGTTCGCGAGCACACTGTGTACTCGCAGCAGGGCGAGTTGGAACTCACGTGCTTCCACGAATTCCAGCTCACCGTCTTCATAGCGAGTCCATGCCTGGGGTCCGAGCCCGCTGAGTTGGCCGGCGAGTCCGACGAGGATGGTCCGCACGGACCGTGACAGCCATAGTCTTTCAGTTGCCCACATATCGCGCGCGAAGGCATACCCACCTTCGTCCACTTGTACGTCAGTCATAGCCAACGACTCTAGCTGCAAGATTCACCCAGTTCACGGATTTACCGGATCGATCTTAATTAAATATTTTCCGATAGCACGTTTGATAGCTAACTATTAGCTGTGCGCTGATCAGTTGGTTCGCAGCTACCCTTTGCTCGACTTCGAGGACATCAGCCGAAACCGAGTCTTCCGGTCCACGACATCCACTCGAACAAAACCTGGACCCCAGATAGCAGACCTAGGGCAAGGCGAATGCCCGATGCCCTCCCCAACCGATCGGCCAGCGTAACGATATGGCCTCCCACCAGCGACGTCTGGGCATATGTGCGTTCCCCGAACACTGTCGATGCTCGAAAAGGGAGTACACACTGATTGCGACACCGACGAATCCCATGACATCTACGGCCGTCACCGAACCCGCCGCCACGGCCAACCGGTTCGATTGGTCGATCAGCCACGCCGACGACACGCTCGTGGTGACGTTCGGAGTGGAACGAGCCGGAATCGAGCTACCCGCTCCGCTGCGGATCGGGGTGGAGTTGTTTTTCCAGGACAACGGACTGTCGGGACCCACCATCGCCATCGACGGTCCGGTCGGGCGCCAAATCCGGCTCGTCACCGGCATCAGCAAAGCCGATCGGGCCATCGAGTATCTCCAACGCTGCGGGGCGGTGCTCCACGTCGGCCGCACCGTATGGCCCCTGCCCCCCGGCCTCGCATGGTCGGCGGGCGGCGGACACGGCCATCGCATACCCCCGCTCGTCGCGGTCGCCGCCGCGGTTCGAGCGGTACGTCTCTACACCCCCGACGGACTCGAGTAGCTCCCACAGGCGTCACGAACGAATCGTCTCCGACCGCTCGGAAGGCGCCGATTCGGCTGCGCCCGAGCGGCATTCGACCTACGGCTACCGCATCCGACGATGGCTGCCCGGATGCGGGATCAACACCTACCGCAGCGTCTGATCAGGGAAGACGGGTTCGGTACGCGCACGGAGCGTGCTCTGGTGCCGCCCGTCGGCGTTCGTGAACTGCACGGGTGGTACTCGATGAGATCTGATTGCTAGGGTGGATTCATAATGAAATTCGTCGGTTGTTTGCGCGCCGGCGGCCTAGCGCTGGCGCTGCTCGCCGCGGCGCTGCTGATGGCGCCGCTGCTGCACTGCACGCTGCTCGACGCCGACGAGCATTCCCACGCGACTGCCCAGCACTCCCATGAAAGCGCATCGCCGATCACCGCCCTGGGCGCCTCGACTGTGGCTGCCCCCTCGCGTGCCATCGCCGATACCGATGGTCGCTACGGTGTGCCGCACGATATCCATTGCTTTGTCAACCCTGCACTACCGGTGGGTGGCGGAAGTCTCGCACCGCTGCTGCTGGTCCTGTTCGTGCTGGCCGCGGCCATAGTCGTCGCGACTGTCCACTGGGCGGGGTCCGGTGGCATTCGCGGGCCGCCGGTCGCGGCCGTGCCCGCCGTCAGCGGCAGAGTACTGCTGACCCACCTCTGTATCGCCCGACGCTGATCGGTCAGCGCTAGGCCGACATGCCTTGACCGTCGGCCGGTGTCCGCTGCCGTACACGTCACCGCCCCTGTGAGCGGTCTCGATACCGAAGGCGATCGTCATGGACAATGTAGTGCTCGGCAGGCTTGCCGAGGTTCGCGCAGCGCTGGCGTCGGCTCCAACCCCCGCCTGCCAACCGCACGCACTGGTCGGCAACACTCCGGTGTTGTGGGTCGGCGCGCCGCTGGCACCGCCGGGCCGCGGATTCTGGGCCAAACTCGAGGGTTTCAATCCGGGCGGGATGAAGGATCGCCCCGCCTTGCACATGGTGCGGCGGGCGAAACAACGCGGCGATCTGGCGCCCGGTGCGCGGATCGTCGAGTCCACGAGCGGCACGCTCGGACTCGGTCTGGCACTGGCGGGAACGGTCTACCACCATCCGGTCACAGTGGTCACCGACCCGGGGATGGAGCCCATCGTCGCAGGGATGCTCACGGCCTATGGAACATCCCTCGACGTGGTCGCCGAACCACACACCACAGGCGGCTGGCAACAGGCACGCCTCGATCGGGTCACGGAGTTGCTCGACCGCGAACCCGGCGCGTGGTGCCCGGACCAATACAACAACCCGGACAACACCGACAGCTACGACTCGCTGGCCATCGAGCTGATCGAACAACTCGGCGGCATCGACGTGCTGGTATGCGCCGTCGGCACCGGTGGGCACTCGGCCGGGGTGGCGCGGCTGCTGCGCCGGTTCAATCCCGACCTGACACTCATCGGCGTCGACACGATCGCATCCACCATCTTCGGCCAACCGGCCGGCCCACGGCTGATGCGAGGCCTCGGATCGAGCATCCACCCGCGCAACGTCGACTACGACGCCTTCGACGAAATCCATTGGGTCGCACCGTCGGAGGCAGTCTGGTCGTGCCGCACGCTGGCCGTGACCCATCATGCCAGCGGCGGATGGAGCGTCGGCGCCGTCGCACTGGTCGCGGGGTGGGCCGCCCGGATCTTCGACCCTGAACTGCGGATCGCGGCCGTGTTCCCCGACGGGCCGAGCCGCTACTTCGACACGATCTACAACGACACCTATTGCGAGGAACACGGCCTGTTCGACGCCGAACCGCCGATCGAACCGGACACCATCGGGTATCCGAACGAGCGCGTCGTGCACTCGTGGACCCGCTGCACCACCGTCGTCGACCCGAAAGACCTCACCCGCGGCGGGGAGCAGCCACCGTGACCGCAGTCGCGAAATTCCGCAGTTTCGATCTCGCCGCCCAGTTGCTGATGGTCAACCAGTTCGGCATCAATCTCGGCTTCTACATGCTGATGCCGTACCTGGCCGGATACCTGGCCGGACCATTGGGTTTGGCGGCCTGGGCGGTCGGACTGGTGTTGGGTGTGCGCAACTTCTCCCAGCAAGGCATGTTCCTGCTCGGCGGCACACTGGCCGACCGGCTCGGATACAAACCGCTGATCGTCGCCGGATGCCTGTTGCGCACCGGTGGTTTCACATTACTGATCTTCGCCACGTCCCTGCCGGGGCTGCTGATCGCCTCTGCGGCAACCGGTTTCGCCGGAGCCCTGTTCAACCCCGCGGTCCGCGCCTATCTCGCGGCCGATACCGGAGAACGCCGCGTGGAGGCGTTCGCGGTATTCAACATCTTCTACCAAGCAGGCATCCTGGCCGGGCCACTGGTCGGTCTCGCGCTGATGACCCTGGATTTCCGGGTCACTGCGGGCGCGGCGGCAACGGTGTTCGCGATGCTGACGGTCGCGCAACTGTGCGCGCTACCCACCCGACGCGCCGAAATCGCGCCGGAGCAGACCTCGGTGCTCGAGGATTGGCGCACCGTGGTCTCCAACCGGCGGTTCGTGGCCTTCGCGGCGGCGATGATCGGTTCCTACGTGCTGTCGTTCCAGATCTACCTCGCCCTGCCGCTACAGGCCGACTATGTGGCAGGTGCGCACTCGCAGGTGGTGACCTCGGCGGTGTTCGTGCTCTCGGGTGTCGTCGCGGTGGCCGGACAGTTGCGCATCACCATGTGGTTGCGCGCCCACTGGGGCAGCGGCCGCGGACTGGTCGTCGGCATGGTGCTGCTCACGGTGTCGTTCCTGCCGCTGGTACTCGTGCCCGGACCACGGCGATTCGGCACGGTTGCCGCGATCGCGGCGCTCCTGGCGGCCGCAGCGCTGCTGGCAGTCGGGACGGCCGCAGTGTTCCCGTTCGAGATGGACACCGTGGTATCGCTGGCCAACGGCAGGCTGATAGCCACTCACTACGGGTTCTACAACACCGTTGTCGGCGTGGGAATCCTGATCGGCAATCTCGCGACCGGCGCTGTGGTCGGCGCCGCCCACAGCGCGGGCGCCGACTGGGCGGTCTGGGCCGGGCTCACCGGCATCGGCGCGATCGCTGCGCTGGCATTACACGGCCTAGACCGATCCGCACCCGCACAAGTCACGGCCTCCGAGAGCGTGGATCCATAGGCTGCGACGCGAAAATCCCTGCGCACCACCCGAAGTCGCTCAGCGCACCGGGACCGTGAGCATCGCGACGATCATGTCGACGATCTCGCCGGTGTCGCTGTCGGGATCCGCGGTGCGCACGCCCGCTTCCAGGGCGCGTTCGTAATCGGCGATCAGCGCGAACATGACGGTCGCCATGGTTTCCAGACGCTGGCGGCGTCGGCGGGGTGGGAGTTGCGGGAGGGCGGCGTCCAGGCGGGTGGCGATGATGCGGACGGCGGCGCGATCGGCGCCCGCGAGGCGGCGGGCGTCGGCGATTACCGGGTGGGCACGCACCACCTCGAGGAAGCGGCCGTAGTGGGTGACCTGTGCCGTATAGATGAGTTCGAGGATAGGCGCGGCGAGCATCGCGACCAGCGTGCGGATCTCGTGTGTGTTGCCCTCGGCCTCATATCGGGCGAGCAGCCCCATTCGGCGCTCCTCGAGCCAGTTCATGCGGCGGTCGACGATGGCCTCGAGCAGACCGCCGCGGGAGTCGAAATAGTAATGCACCGCGGAGTTGTTGCGCTGGCCCGCGGCCGCGGCGATATCGCGGAGCGGGACATCAACGCCGCGTTCGGCGATGAGTCGTTCACCCGCGTCGAGCAGCGCGGTACGCGGATCCTCGGTGGCCATATCAGCACTGTACTAAACAGAAGTATTGACGATATTAAGCATAAGTGCTTAATTGGGCCGTACGAAATGACGGCGCGGCCGTGCTGAGCGCGGCCTTCGTGCAGCAGACTCGAGGTGATCCGATGACCATCACGCGGGGCCCGATCTTCCAGCTGTGCTGGGTGGTGCGCGATATCGAGGCGGCGCGGCGCGAGTTCACCGAGCGATACGGCGTCGCGAAATGGTTCACCATCCCAGATGTGCACTTCGGGCCGCGGCTGTGCGAACTGCGTGGCGCGCCCGCCGATTACACGATCACCGTGGCGCTGGGGTATGCGGGCGGGCAGCAGTTGGAGCTGATCGAGCCCAGGTCCGGGACAAGTTTGTATTCCGAACATCTGGACAGCGTCGGGCCCGGACTGCATCACGTCGCGTGGGTGCCCGAGGACTACGACGCGGCACTGGCCGAGGCGACGGCGAGCGGGGCCGAGGTGCTCGCCCGCGGCACGTTCGAGGGCGTCGGCATGGAGTTCGCCTATCTCGACGGCGGCACGCTCGGTTCCGCCGTCGAGCTCATGCGGCTGTCGGCGGATATGAAGGCGATGTTCGATCAGCTGATTCCGGAAGGGTTTTCGAACCCATGGGCGTAGGAACCGAACTCCCCCAGCTCATTACCGAACCCGCGGAGTGGGATGCGACCGCGGATGTGATCGTGGTCGGATTCGGCATCGCCGGAGCCTGCGCGGCGATCGGTGCGGCCGAGGCGGGGGCTCGCGTGCTGCTGCTCGAGCGCACCGGCGCGGCGGGCGGTGCTTCGGCGCTGGCGGCCGGACATTTCTATCTCGGTGGCGGTACGCCGGTGCAGCAGGCGACCGGGTACGCGGACAGCGTCGAGGCGATGACCGCCTACCTCGAGGCGGTCACTCCGGAGCCCGATGCGGCGAAGATTCGCGCGTACTGCGCCGGAAGCGTCTCGCATTTCGAATGGTTGGAGGCGCACGGGGTCGAGTTCGAGCGATCGTTCTATCCCGGAAAGGCGGTTGTGCAACCGGGCACCGAGGGGCTGATGTGGACCGGCAACGAGAAGGTGTGGCCCTATCGCGAACGGGCGCGGCCCGCGCCGCGCGGGCACAAGGTGAACGCGCGGGCCGAGCGCGGTGGGCGGCAGGTGATGGCGGTGCTCGCGCGGCGGGTGCGGGAATTGGGGATAGCGGTCCGGTACGAGACCGAGGTGCGGCAGCTGGTCGTCGATGTGAACGGGCGGGTCGTCGGGGTGTGCTGGCGCGACGGTGCGGCCGCTGGTGCGGTGGTGCTCGCGGCGGGCGGGTACGTGATGAATCCGGAGATGGTCGCCATCTATACCCCACGATTGGCCGAACATTTTCTGCCGCTGGGTGTTCCATCCGATGACGGGCTCGGCATTCGGCTCGGGCAGTCGGCAGGCGGTGATATCGCGAATATGGACGGGGCGTTCATGACCGCGTCGTTCTATCCCCCGGCCGAGCTGTTGTACGGGGTAATCGTGAACAAGGCGGGGCGGCGGTTCGTCGCGGAGGATTCCTATCACGGGCGGACCGCGGGTGCCGTTGTCGCGCAGCCGGATTCGACGGCATATCTGATCGTGGACAACAGGCATATGGTGTGGCCGGAGCTGCCGATGGTGAAGTTCGTCGACGGGTGGGATTCGCTGGCGGAGATGGCGGCCGCGCTCGGCATTCCCAGCGGTGCGCTGCGAAAGACAGTGGACGACTACAACGCCGCGGCGGCACAGGGCCGCGATCCGGAGTTCGGTAAACACCCCGACTGGCTGATGCCGTTGACCGAACGTCCGTGGGGTGCCTTCGATCTCACGCCGGGTCGGGCCACCTACGTCGGGTTCACCCTCGGTGGGCTGCGGACCTCGGTCGATGGTGCGGTGCTTCGCACCGACGGGTCGGTGGTCCCGGGGTTGTATGCGGCAGGAGCCTGCGCCTCGAATCTGGCGCAGGACAGTTCCGGTTATTCCAGCGGGACGTGTCTGGGCGAGGCGTCCTTCTTCGGACGACGCGCGGGTGCACATGCGGCGGGCCTATCCGGCGCCGTATCGAACAAGGCGCACAGCGCCGAAAGGATGAAAGGCGATTGAGATGCGATTCACCTATGCCGAGACGATGACGGACCCGACCTTCTATGTGCCGCTGGCGCAGGCCGCGGAGGCAGCCGGATATACCTCGATAACGATCGCCGACAGTGTGGCCTATCCGAAGGAATCCGACGCCACCTACCCGTACACCCCCGACGGCAGTCGGGAGTTCCTGGAGGACAAGCCGTTTATCGAGGCATTCGTGCTGTCGGCTGCCATCGCGGCGGCCACGACCACACTCCGGCTCACGCCCTTCGTCGTGAAGCTGCCCATTCGCCCACCGGTATTGGTGGCCAAGCAGGCCGCCTCGATCGCGGCATTGAGCGGGAACCGGTTCGGCTTCGGAGTCGGCATCAGCCCGTGGCCGGATGATTTCGACATCATGGGTGTGCCGTTCGAACGTCGTGGTGCACGGATGGACGAGTGCATCGATATCGTGCGCGGACTCACCGCGGGCGGCTATTTCGAATTCCACGGGGAGTTCTACGATCTGCCGCCCATCAAGATCAGCCCGGTGCCCACCGAACCGATTCCCATCCTCATCGGCGGACACAGCGGCCCGGCATTGCGTCGTGCGGCCCAGCGCGGCGACGGCTGGATGCACGCCGGCGGCGATCCGGCCGAATTGGATCGCCTGCTCGCGAAACTCGATGTCCTGCGCGCCGAATACGGCACCCGCAAGGATTTCGAGATCCACGTCATCTCGCTCGACGGATTCACCGTCGACGGTGTGAAGCGGTTGGAGGACAAAGGGGTCACCGATGTGATCGTCGGCTTCCGCTACCCGTACACCACCGAACCCGATACCGAATCGCTGGACACCAAGATCGCGCATCTGTCTCGGTTCGCCGAGAAGGTCATCGCGAAGACGAGTTGAACCGATGCCCGGCCCGCGCGCTCGAGGTGAGATGCGCGGGTTATGGCATGCGGCCATCGTCGCCCTGCGCTTCACCGATGGCCCGGACCGAAGACCATCAGCAGGATCCTTTCCCCATCGAGCGGGCGGTGTTCGTACTGCGCGAGGTGTTCGACCTGCCCTACGACGAAATCGCCGAAGCCGTGGACAAAACCCCGGCCGTGGTCCGCCAGATCGCCCATCGTGCCCGAGCACATGTGGCCGCGCGCCGACCGCGCGGGACGGTTTCGGCGGCCGAAACCCGAGACGTGCTCGCGCCATCCCAGCAGGCGGTCGAAACCGGCGATATGCAGGCTCTGCTCGATACACTCGCGCCCGATGTGGTGTTGCTGGGTGACGGTGGCGGAATCAAACAAGCCCTGCCTCGGCCCGTCACGGGAGCCGACAAAGTGGCCCGGCTGCTGGCCACCGGACTGGGCCGGATCGCTGCCACGTCACTGCAACCGACCCGGGTCAATGGCTGCCCGGCGCTGGTTGTCCGGCTCGGCGGCGAGCTCGACACGGTGCTGGCGTTGCGCATCGACGACGGGCTGATCACCGGCCTCTATGCGGTCCGCAATCCCGAGAAGTTGTCGCATATGCGGGCCGAAACTGCCCCGCGCCGCTGAGTCGGTGCCCCGCGGATGAGAGCGGCCCGCCGGCCTGCCGATGTCGGGGCGAAGCAGCGCAGGTCATTCGGGTGTCAGGGCAGCGGAGGCCGCGGCAAGGGTTCGGGTCCGGTAGGAGCCGCCGAACAGGACGACGTGGACGAGGAGTGGGTGCAGTTGGTGCAGGGGGATGCGGTTGCGCCAGCCGTCGGCGAGGGGGTGGGTTTCGTGGTAGGCGGCGCGGATTCGGTCCAGATGTGGGGCGCCGAAGAGGGCGAGCATGGCGAGGTCGGTTTCGCGGTGACCGCCATGTGCCGCCGGGTCGATGATGAGTGCACGGTCGGCAGTCCACAGGACATTGCCGGACCACAGATCGCCATGAATGCGACTCGGTGGTTCAGGTGGGCCCGCGAGGACTTCGATATTCTCGATCACGCGCTCCAGCAAGCGAATTCCGTCGCCGAGATCAGCGGCGGCACGCGGCAGGTACGGGGCAAGGCGATGGTCGGCGTACCAGCGCGCCCATGAACCATCGGTCTGCGTGTTGTCCAACGGCAGGTCGGCGATCCAACCGGACCACGGCGCGCCGAACAGTCCCGGCGAATTCGCGTGCAGCACAGCCAGTTCGCGCCCGAAACGCTCGGCGTTGAATGCGGTCGGCGCGGCCTCGGATACCCAGGGCAGTACCAGCATCCGGCCATCTACCGCCAGCACCTCGGGCACCAACTCCGGCGCCCCCGCGGCGAGCCAGCGCAGACCCGCGGCCTCGGCCGAAAATACCGACGCCTGGTCGAGCGCGGCCTTCACGAACACTGCGCGACCATCGCCGAGTACCGCCCGATACAACGTCCACGCATGACTCGATCCCAGATCGGTCACCGAATGCACCGCGACGCCGATCAGGTCCGCGAGATCCGCCGCGCCCATCACTTCGGTCCCCTGCCCACGCTCCCGAACCTACCCCGACCGGCCCTCGCTTCAGCGAAGCGAGTTGTGCCTCGGCCGCTTGCGGCGCCGCGCCCTGGATATCGTCCGCCACACTACGTCGCCCACGTCCGAACCCCACTGCGCCGGACTCGTCGACCCAAATATGCTGCGCCCGTATGCTGTTCATCCCAGTCCGCAGTCCGGACCGCAGCAAGGTGCATGACCAGGCGTGTCGAACTCAGCGCAGTGGGCCTCGTCGAGCTCGGCAACGCCGACCACGCGCCACATGGCGAAGCGCCCTTAACGGCCAGCGTGAGCAGCAGCCGATAGTTCGACGAACGCCCCCTCGGTGCGCACCGTCGCCGATGCGCTCGATCCAGCACGTATGCAGCAATCAGCCATTTCACCGGCGTTGATCACCAACGACGCATACGGCCGACCAGTTCGACCAGGACCTGCGAGGCCGCTGATCACGCCGCGGCGTTGAGACGCTTCTTCGTCTCCTCGTCGGCCGGGAAGAACGATTCGATGGCGAGTTCGGCGACGGTCACGTTCATCGGTGTGCCGAAGACGGTGGTGACGCTGATGAAGGACAGTTCGTGGTCATCGTGACGCAGTCGTAGTGGTACGACGGCCTGGTCTGGTTCAGGGAGGGTGAGATCGACTGTGCCGCCGGGATATTCGCGTAGTTCGTCGCGGAGCGCGAGCAATTCGGGCGAGCCGGTGACTTCGATCTGACGCGACAGCCGCTCGAAGATATGGCCGCGCCATTCGGCCAGATTGACGATGCGGCTGGCCATTCCGTCGGGGTGCAGACTCAGCCGCAGCGCATTCACGGGTGCGGTGAGCAATTTCGGGTCGATATCCGTCAACAGCAGTGCCACGCCGGAATTGGCGTCGATCATATTCCAGCTCTGGTCGATGGCCAGCGCGGGATAGGGGTCGTGACCCGCGAGGATCTGGCGCATCGCACCGCGCACCGCGTCCATCGCGGGTGTATCGAGGGTCGGTTCGGCGTAGGCGGGAGCAAATCCGGCCGCGAGTAGTAGCCGATTGCGTTCCCGCAACGGAATCTCCAACTGCTCGCACAGGTGTACGAGCATGGTGCGACTCGGATTCGCGCGACCGGTTTCGATGAAACTCAGATGCCGTGCGGAAGTTTCGGCACGCCCGGCCAATTCCAGCTGGCTGAGCCTGCGCTCGAGCCGCCAGTGGCGCAATAGGTCACCGGCTTTCTGCGTACTCACCCTGCCGATCCTACGAAGCCGACGGCCCCGACACGATTACCTGTCGGGTAATCGACGTGCGCCGGCTCAGAACCGCCAGCGGGTCGCACCACCGGGTTCGACAGTCGAGAGCGCCGTGGCGGTGCGCGCCGTCAGGCGGTAGACGTGCCACGGCGGTGGGCCTGCGGAGGGGGCGCTGTATGCAGCGGTGACCGCCTCGCCGGAGTCGTCCACGCGACAGGGCCAGTCATCGGCCCAGCGCCGGGCCATATCGGAGACGACGGCGGGATCGGCGATGCTGGTCGCGGTGCCGTCCACGACCAGATCGAACTCGTGGGTGGCCACGCTCATCGAGCAGCGCGGATCGCGAGCCAGGTTGCGGCCCTTGCGGCTGCGGGCGCCGGTCGTGAACCAGAAGGCGCCGTCCACCCACAGTGCGCCGACCGCGGTGACGTGCGGGCTGCCGTCCGAATTGATCGTGGTCAGCCAGCAGGTGTGCCGGTCCAGGCCGCCGGTGCCGGGAGCCTGTTCGATACCCGCGTCGAGTCGTTCGCGAATGCGGTCCCAGTCGAGGGGCGGCAGCTCGTAGAGGTCGGCGAGGTTGATTGTGTCCATATCGGTAGGACGATTCGGATCCGGAGAACTCACCGGTGTCAGAAGATTTCATCGCCCGCGAAGGCCTGGGCCGACTGGGCCGCGGTGAGCTCGGCGGCGATCGCGTCGGTGAATTCGGCGAGGTCCCCGGGACTGCGGGAGGTGATCAACGGCCAGCCGTTCTCGTCGGAACGCACCACCGCACGATCGATCCAGCGTCCCTCGGCATTGACGACATCGGTGCGCAGCGAGTGGTAGGACGTCAACGTCTTGCCCGCGACGACGTCGGCCTCCACGAGCAGCCAGGGACCGTGGCAGATCGCCGCGACGGGCTTACCCGCGTGCACGAACTGTTGTGCGACTTCCACGGCGCGATCGCTGACGCGCAGTTTGTCCACATTCACTGTTCCGCCAGGCACGACCAGCAGATCGAAATCGTCGACCTCGAGATCATTGAGCGCCGCATCCGGCTGCACTACTTCATCCTTGTCGACATCGTGTCGAAAAGTCTGGACCTCGCCGCGCTCCGGGGTCGCGTGCACGGCGACGGCACCGTGTTCGCGCAACCAGTCCAGCGGCACCAGCAGCTCGTCGTGTTCGACGCCGGTATTCGCGGTGATGACCAATGCGCGCACACCGCGCAATTCCTCGGACATACCGAACCCCTTTCTCGCCGCTCCTCCACTACGGTCGGCCTACCCCGGCGCGGTGCACTCAAACGATTCCGGCATCCGTCCGGATCGGCGATTTGCGCAGTAAAATCCAGTAATGGCCGCGGTTCCGCCCAGTGTCGGTGTGGAAGAGGAGTTCCTCTTGGCGGATCCGATCACGGGTGCGCCGAGTCCGCGGAATGTCGAGGTCGCGGCGGCGGCCGCCGATGTCGGCATCGATCTGCAGTTGGAGTTGACGCGCTGTCAGGTCGAGACCAACACAGACGTGCACACCCGGACCCCCGAATTGCTCGACAATCTGCGGCGGCTGCGGCGCAGTGTGGCGAATTGCGCGGAGAAGCACGGCGCACGGTTGCTCGCGGTCGCTGTTCCGCCCGCGACGCCGGAGACGTTTCCGGTCACCGATACCCCGCGCTATCAACGCATCGAACACAATTTCGGGATGCTCGCCCATGAGCAGGGTTTGTGTGGCTGCCATGTTCATGTCGGGGTGCCGTCACGGGAAATCGCGGTCCGGGTCGGAAATTATTTGCGGCCCTGGTTGCCGGTGTTGTTGTCGTTGACGGCCAATTCCGCGGTCTACCGTGCCACCGATACCGGATACGCCAGTTGGCGCAGCATTCAGTGGCGGCGATGGCCGAGTGCCGGTCCACCCCCGTTCTTCGATTCCGAAGCCGACTACGACGATATGGTGCGGATGATGCTCGCCAGCGGCAGCATTCTCGATAAGGCGATGGTGTATTGGGATGTGCGGCCCTCGGCCACGTACCCGACCGTCGAGGTGCGCGTCAGTGATGTGCCGGCGACGGTCGAGGAAACGGCGTTATTGGCCACGCTGATTCGTGCCGCCGTCGTCATGGCGAATACGGCGATACACGATCGGCTGCCACCGCCGCCGGTGCCCGCGGAGGTGTTGCGGGCCGCGTATTGGCGGGCCGCCCGATCCGGGCTGGACGGCGATGGGCTCGACACGATCAGCGGCCGCGCCTTTCCGGCCCGCACCCTGCTCGCCGCGCTGGTCGACTACCTCACCCCCGCGCTCGAGCAGTCGGGTGACCGGCAGTTCGTCGTCGATACCGTCGATGCGGTGCTGGCGCGTGGCAACGGCGCCCGGCGCCAACGCGCCGCCTTGTACGTGCACAACGATGTCACCGATGTCATCGATGTTGTCGCCGCCGCGACCCTCGAAGGGTGCTACTGACCGGACGAGCCGAATACCGGGCGCAGGCCACCGTCACGGACGACCTGTACGGCGACGAGCGCCAGCAGCGTCGCACCGGTCACCATGTGCTCGATCGCATCGGTGATATGGCTCGGGAAGCTGAAGATCAGCACGTGGTGCGAGAACAGCGCCCACACCCCGACCACGAATCCCCCGCCGACCCCGGCGAGCATGCAGTACCAGGCCGACCACGACTTGCGGGTCGCGACGATCGGCGCCGGGCCGAACAGCAGTAGCCCGGCCACCGCATGCCAGCCGTTGTAGTCCATACCGAGCACCGGAGTCGCCGGGGCGTGTTCGCCGAGTTCGAAACTGGGCTCGGCGAACCACCCCGCGATCGCCCACACGATATGGATCGCACCGATCACGAACACGGCCCATTGCAGAAAACTCCACTGCGCCCCACCGATTCGCCGATCTACCACAGATAGTTCGCCCATCGCACCCTCCCCGATCGCTCTACTACACAGAGTAGTTGATATGGCGGTGACGGGAAAGTGCTTCGATGGAGGTGTGCCCCTGCTCGTCGGCACGTCGGGCTGGCAGTACCGCGACTGGCGCGATGTGCTGTATCCGAGAAAAGTTCCGCAGCGTGCGTGGCTCGAAACCTACGCCGCGGGCTTCGCGACGGTCGAGAGCAACAATGCCTTCTATCGGCTGCCCAGCGGCGAGACTTTCGCGGCATGGCGGGATCGAACACCGCCGGACTTCTGTTTCGCGGTCAAGGCCAGCCGGTTCCTCACCCACATCAAGCGGCTGCGCGAACCCGAGGAGCCAGTCGCGCGCATGCTGGAGCACGCCTGTGCACTGGGCGACAAGCTGGGGCCGGTGCTCCTGCAACTGCCGCCGACGCTGCGGGTGGATCCGGCACTGCTCGACGCCTGCCTGCGCTGTTTTCCGCCCGAGATCCGCATCGCGGTCGAACCCCGGCACGATTCCTGGTGGATTCCCGAAGTTCGTGCCGTCCTGACGGAATGCGGTGCGGCGCTGTGTTGGGCCGATGTCCGATCGCGCCCGGTCGCCCCGCTGTGGCGGACGACGGATTGGGGTTATCTGCGACTGCATTCCGGACGCGCGACACCCGCACCGCGTTACGGGCGCACGGCACTCACCAGTTGGGCGCGACGGCTGGCCGACACCTGGTCGGATCGGGCGCAGGTGTTCATCTACTTCAACAATGATCCCGGCGGTGCGGCGGTGCGCGACGCAATCGTCTTCGCGCGCACCGCCGCCGCGGCCGGATCCACCGTCAGCCGAACGCCCACAACGGGTTTCAGTTCCCGACGATAGCGTTCATGATGGTGCCCGCGCTGGTCGCGATGACACCACCGACCATCGCGCCGGCGAGCATCTTCGGCGAGTCCAGGGTGCCTCCGCTCCACTTTTCCCAAGCGAACCGGCCGCCCGCGTAGGTGATACCGCAGACACCCGACAGCAGAACAAACCAAGTCAGGTAACGGACCAACTGCAGGATCTTCTCCGAATTGGGTGGCGCCTCGGGCGTCGGATCCCCGAGTTGGGCAAGGACGGTCTCGTGCAAGGTAATCAGCATCATGGGCGCATACTCATTCCAGGTAGAGGCGGGCGATGAGCGGCAGATAACCGAGCAATAACCAGGTCGGTACCGCACAGTATGGACGTCGGCCGAGATTTTCGGGCGGTCTCTGCGGAACCTGTCTGGAATGTCCGAAGGCGCGGCCCGGCGCGCCGGTGCGCGGGTGTAGCATTTCGCCCGAACGACCCCAACGCGGGAGCTCGGGCACGGCCGGGCTGAGAGGGCGGACCCCACGTTTCGCCGACCGCATGAACCTGTCCGGGTAATGCCGGCGTAGGGAGAGCGGTACCGGGATGTCTACACCCACCCTTGATCGATCCGAGCGGCGCGAAGCACCGCTGACGCTGGACCAGCCCGCGCCGAAAGTCCTGTCTTTCTGGGACCAGAGCGCATTCTGGGCGAACCTCGGGGTCAGCCTGTTCGCCTTCTCCGGCGCGTACACGGTGCTGGCACCGAACACCGGTGGCGCCGCGCAGATCTCCATCGCCGCGGGCATTCTCGCGATGATCATCGGAACGGTGGTCGGCGGACTCATGCTCGGCCTGGCCGCGGTGCCGGGAGCCAAGACGGGTAAGCCCGCGATGATGTTGCTGCGCGGGTTGTTCGGTGCGAAGCTCAGCTACCTGCCGACGGTGCTCAATATCGCGCAGCTGATCGGTTGGGGCACCTTCGAACTGATCGTCATCGGCGATGCGGCCGAGGAGCTGTTCGACGGTGGGCCGCACTGGGTTTATGTGATCGCCGCGGGTGTGCTGACGACGGTATTGACGATCTGGCCGCTCGGATCGGTGCGAATGCTGCGGCGATTCGTGACCGTCGGCGTGGTGATCGCGTTGATCTGGTTCTATATCCAGTTCGTCCGCGCGGGTCTGCCGAATCTCACCGCCAATCCGGGACCCGCGGGCGGCGGGCCGTTCGGTGTGGATTGGAATCTCTTCTGGATCGCTACCGATGCGGCACTTGCGGTTTCGATCTCGTGGGTGCCGGTGGCGGCCGACTACACCAGGCACTCCCGCAGCACCCGCGCGGCATTCGGCGCGGCCAGTGGGGCGTATGCGTTCACCCAGATCATCGCCTATGTGCTCGGACTGTTCGCATTGGCGCTCGCGTCCGCCGACGGCGGGGTGTATTCGCCATTCCTGAAGGTCACTTTCGGAGCGGTGTTCTTCTTCGTCTTCGTCTTCCGCGAGGCCGACCAGTCCTTCGCGAATGTGTACTCGACGGCCGTGTCGATTCAGAATCTCGCGCCCCGGGTCGACCGCCGGGTGCTCTCGATCGGTCTCGGCCTGCTGATCACGCTGCTCGCACTGCGGCTGAACATGGCGAATTACTTCGGCTTCCTCGGCCTGATCGGTTCGGTCTTCGTGCCACTGCTCGGCGTGCTCGTCGCGGATTTCTTCCTGCGGACGCGGGACCAGTGGGATACCTCGGCGACCGCGCCATCGCGCTGGGGCATGGTTTTCGCCTGGCTGGTCGGACTTTCGGTATACCAACTGATCAACCCGGGCGATGCCGGAGTGTGGACCGACTTCTGGGTCGACGTACAGGAAGAACTGCACTTCACCAAACAGGCGTGGATGAGCGCGTCGCTGTTGTCGTTCCTGGCCGCGGTCGTGATCGCGTGGGGTGTGGGGCGGATTTCGGTGCGACGCAAGTCTGTATAGCCTCCGAATGGATGCACCGCGACCGCCGACAGGTGGCTCACGCGTTGTCGACGCGGGACGCACGGCAGCGCTGTCGCGTATCCAGTGCACACCCCGCACAGGCTCTGTCTCATACGAGGCGCCCACTGGATATGTGCCGAGATCAATTCCGCCACTTCGGCATTCGCTCGAATCCCAGGCGGCAAGCAGCGGTGCGACGTCCCCTCGTCTCGAATCGCCGACGTCACGATCACGAGACAGCGCCCGTGGGGTGGAAAAGGCTGAACCGTACTACTGGGCGTGCCAGGCCGACCTACAGGGAGTACGCAATGAAGAAGATTCAGGACAACTATCGTCGACTTCATGGCATACGACGTACCCATGCAGGTTGCGGTGTGCGGACCGAGTGACTGCACTGGTATCGAGGCCGAGTGGGCCGCGGAGGTGGGGCGGTTGCTCGCGAGTGCCGGGGCCACCGTTCTGTGTGGCGGCGGGACCGGCGTCATGGCCGCGGTCGCCGAGGGGGCTTTCAGTGCGGGTGGTCTCGTCATCGGAGTCCGACCCGATACCGACCAGTCCGCTCCATGTCGCGGTCTGTCCGCGGTTCTATACACCAACATGGGCGAGGGCCGAAACGCGATCCTCATTCACTCCGCCGATGCCGTCATCGTGATCGGCGGCTCCTGGGGCACCCTCTCCGAACTCGCCTTCGCCCGCCACCGCGGCACCACCCCCGTCATCTCGCTGGGCGGCTGGCAACTACACGACGCCGCCGGAAACCCCATCCCAGCAGCACAACTCGCCACCGACCCCGCCGACGCCGTTCACCGCGCCCTCGCCTGATCCCCGAAACCCGCTCCGACACTCACGCGAAACTCAGCGGCCGCTGCCCGTCGGCGCCATGGGAACCGTTCGCCGAAAGGTCTGGCGTGGGCCGCCTTCCGAGCCCGGGGTGGCCATCTCGGCTGGGGTGAAGCCGAGGCCTTCATAGAACGCGCGAGCGGCGGCCGCGGCGGGATGACCGAGGCCGAAGGTGACAACCTCGATCGTGGCGGGAGCTCGGACCTATTCGGGGCAGATGACTCTCCCTTACCGGGTGCCGAGGTGGGTGAGTAGCAGCACGGTGAGAGTAACCGTGCCGGCGAGGCCGACTCCGCCGTCGCGTATGGCTATGGCGAGATGCGCTCCGCGGGCGAGAACGGACTGGGAATGGGACAGGACTTCCGGGCGCGCTTGCTGGGCTTGTGTTCTCGGCGAACACCAGATAGTCGTGATCTTTGTGCCGCATCGCGCTATGCGAATGGCGGCCTCGTCCACGGCCTACGCTCGTCGAGCGCGCGTACGAGTCGGGCAAGGAAGTCCCGCACGACGGCGTCATCGTGATGATCGAGCGCCGACAGGCGCGGACATCCCGATGCGAGAGCATCGACTGCGGCCTGGTAGTAGTTATCCACTGGACCGGTGAAGGTCCGCTGCTCGATCAGGTCCTCCGCAATCCCGACGACCTCGTCGTCGCGGAGTAGAACATCTCCCCAAATGCCGTATGTGAGCATGTGGATGTATCCCTGCCAAGGATATGGCGGTTCCACGGCGTCTACGCTGTCCGGGGCTTCATCCATGACAACCAAGGTAACCGACGCTCACGCCTCTCTAGCCCGATCCGCCGCCTGCCTGCCACGCACCGACTGCGGCCTCGACACCAGTGATCGCAATGTGATTCGCGAATCGAACACCTCGATGAAGACGCCAACGTCCGTAGCTTCGTCCACCACGCATGCCTCCTCGCTCGGCACGTACCGGCAGGCGCAACTCTTCGATCGTAAGCATCTTCCCGGCCGGTAGGTCTGGGCGTCGTCGGCGGATTCGATTGCGAGGCAGCATCCCTGGTGTGATCAGCCCTCCATCGCACGGAGCCGCTCGGCGATCGGGGGATGGCTGCCGAACCAGCGGGCACGCACGGCGAGCAGTCCGGTGACCGGCGTGCGGTCTCGCAGCCACTCACGCAGCGCGGCCGCGAGATCACCCCCGTATCCGAGGTCGACCGCTACCCGGTCGGCGGCGAATTCCTCACGCCGGCTGCGTGTCGCGTTGGTGAGTGGTTCGATAGCGAACAGCACCGACAGCCCCAGCGCGACCGGCAAACCTGTCGTGGGTGCCAGTGCAACGGGTACAACGGCCAGCAAAGCCACGACGAACACGAACCGAACCACGATCGCGGTAACACCGAGAACGTTCACCAGCCGCCCCACCACCGCCACGAGCCGCTGCACGATCCTCGCGGGAATCGAGCACCAGGCGTCGAGTAGTCGCAACCGCTGGTCGGCGTGCAGGTGATGGCCGAGTTCGTGGGCGAGTACGGCCTCCAACTGGCGTGACTCCAGCGAGGCGACCGCCCAACTGGTAACCGCGACAACGCGGGTCGGCGCGGCATAGGCGTTCAGGAACCCGGATTGCTGAACCCACAACGAGTACGGCCAGCCGTCCAGCCCGGGAGCACGAGTGACCCGCGCCCATGCGGCGGAGAGGATTTCCGGTTCCGCGGCAACCGGCCTGCGGAATCCGAACATCGTGGCCATCGACTGGCGGTTCGGAGCGAACCATCCCGCGTCGAAAACGATGACTCCGACCAACACCCACGCCCCCACCACCAAAGCCGTAAGCCACACTCCGGTACACATCTCGATCACAACCATGATGAGCACACTCAGCGCCACCGTCGGCAACACGAGCAGAACACTGACCGACCACGACAACGCAACCCGAAGTCGACGTCCGAGCACATCAGCAGAACCGTCGCGTCGCGGCGAACCACGAAAAGCCCACATAGCTCTCCTGACTGCATCACCGGCCACTCCAGCCGGTCACTGCACCGAACCAACAGGGGATGGCGATACCCGATCGCCGTGCCCCTCGTACGAAACAGTATCGCGGTGCCCCGCCGCGCCAGCATTTATCGGTGGATCGGGATGCATTTGCGGACAACCGATCTGCTCCTTGGCCATCCGAACCAACTCCGCCACTGCCAGTTCCTCGGCCGAAGCCTGCACCGGCTCCTTCTTCGTCGCCACGGCATCAAGTGTCGTCATCACGGCACCCTCCCGCTGAGCATCACTCAGCGAATCAGGCCGGAAACACCCTTAGATCCACAGTCCCAGCGGCTACTCGAGAGTACGTTTCGTGCTGGACGACCGACCGTCTCTCACGGTGGATAAGGGGCGATCTCGGCGGTCCATTCGGTCGCTGCGATCGACACGAACTCGGTAGGCGGGCGGGTCCGACGATCACGCTGTCAGTTTCGGGCATCGGCGCGAGACAGGTTCCAGCTCTGCCACGTGTCCTGGTCGAGTCTGTTGCGGATCGGGCCGAGTATCTGCGCACGCTGTGGCTGCGGCAGTCGGTCGACGGCAGGGAGGACATCGGGCGAAAGCCTGCTGAGGTAGAGCGTGTCAAGGTTCTTGCCGTGCTCCCAGCGATCGATATTCCGCTCCGCGACGAGGCCTTCCGGGTTGAGCACGGCCAGCGCGAACAGTGTCGACATGGCGGTGCCGATGGCGGCGCGCGGCAGCCAGGTGCCGTCCAGGCGCAGCACCGCCACGATCATCAGCAGGTACACCAGCCCCAGCCAGAGTTCACATACCTCGACCAATACGCGCATGACGGTGAAGCCGTAAGCCTGCTGGTAGGTCCACATGCGGCCGAGGGCGGAGGCGACGATGATCAGCGTCAGCACGCCGATCGCGCACAAGAGGGTACGCAGCCAAGCCCGGTCCGTGGCGGATTCCTGTGCGGCCCATCGCAATACGACGGCGATTACGGCGAGCGTGAGGATGGTGACGATCGAAAGCTGCCAGAATCCGCTGCGCGCGTATTCGGCGTAGGTCAAATTCGCGGTGCGCTGGACGTAGTCGTCACCGCCGAACAGCGCGACGAACTGGGCGGCCACGAAGACCGCGAACAGAATGGTCAGCGCGCCCACTGGCAGTGCCCACTCCAACCGTCGCAGGCATCGGCCGGACGGCGCACCGCTGGCCGCCGCTCGCGGACCGGCAAGCAGGTACATGGCTCCGACGCTGCCGAGCCCGAGTACCGCGAACAGCACGGTCCACTGCACGACCGATCCCGCGTCGATCTCCGGCGTCACGGCGGTGAGCAGTTTCGCGAATGTCGCATCGGCACCACCCAGCAACGGCACGAAAACCGCCAATAACGCCAGCGTCACCGCAACCGATATCCCGGCCCGCCACGATCGCCACGCCGGCCCGGCACCGATCCGCCCGAATGCCGAATACACCCACGGAATGCCCGCGATCGACTCGATCGGCACCGCGATCACGTCGTACCACGCCCCATACACCGACCGACGGCCGACGACAGCCAACGACCCGGCCACCCCAGCCCCCACCACACACAGCGCGAACAGCCACCCTGCGGCCCGCACCGCCCCGACCGCCAGCAACGCCAACGCCAACGTCGTCCACCACATCCGACCCCAATTCGCAGCGCGGACAACCGATCTCGGTACCGGCCGGCCCGCTTCCGCATCATCTCCCGGCGTCGCCCGACCGCCTGTGCCAACCGCACCCGCGCGCTCCGGATCATGCCCCGCCGCCGTCGATGCGGGCGATTCAGCCGATTCCGACGAATCCGGTGTCGACGCCGCATCCTCCCCCGCGCCCCCGCTGGTCGATCCCGCACCTCGGCGCAGCGCCCGATCACCGCCAACCTCCGGAACCGACTGCCCGGCGCATATTCCGACGCCTTCGGATTCGACATCAGATCGTCGCGTACCGAACCGCCGCTGCTCACCTCGGACCGATCGGACTCCACGCCAGCACTTTTGCGCATCATCCGATTACCGACTTCAGGCACCCAGTGTCCTGGGGCACACTCCATTCCTCCGGCGGCGGACGGATGCGTTGTCGGCTCGCCTGCGGCGATGCGTCGCGCACGGCGGTCCACGGTGACCACCGCGGCCGCTGCCACCGAACCGGCAAGTACCCAACCGATTCCAGGGCGGTCCAATGGGACGAACACCGCGCCCGCGAGACCTGCGATACCAGCTGCGGGTAACACGCCTGGCGGGCAGGCTATGCGCCGCCACCTCGGTACCGGAACAGGCCAGGGCCTGGGCGCCTGCAACCCGAAGCCCGGTGGCGCAACGAGGGGTCCGGCGGGCGGCGGCACACTCACCTGGCTCGTCGGGCTCGCCCACGCACTCGACTGGCTCGACCACACATTCGGCGAGCTCGTCGGCGAATTCGACGACATTCCCGATGACGCATCCGCGATACCACTCGACGCCACTCCCCGTTCCGCCGTCGATGTGTTCGTGGGTGCGCTCGATTCCGTCGGCGCCGCATCCGCGCTCGTCGAATCCGATGCGTCCGACATCCAGTCAGCGGACGACGCAGCCGACCCCTCGACGGCTGTATGCACCTCCGCAACCGCATCACCCACGGACTCGGCAGAGGTCGGCGCATCATCGTCGGACTCGGACGCGGAAAGGTCGTCGGATGCATCCAACCGCCCCGCTTCGGCCGAAGACTCGGCACCGCTCGGTGCGGCCTCCGCCGATTCGACCCGGTTCCTCGGCTCCGATATCGGTGGCGTGGGTGACTTGGATTGCGTTGGGTCGGCTGTGGGTTCGTCGGGCATGCTGTCCCTCCTTGGGGTGTGCGAGATCGTCCCGGGACCGTGTTCGGCCCGGGTTGCGGAATATCGAAATGAGTTAAGGGGCCGGGAGCACCACGCGGATGCGAGAGCCCGGATCGGCGACCGCTATGGTGCCGCCGTGTAGGTCGACTATCCAGCGCGAGATGGCAAGGCCGAGGCCGGTACCGCCGCCGTCGGTGCGCCCGCCGCGCGTGAAGCGGTCGAAGATGGTGGCGCGCTCGGCGATCGGGATGCCGGGACCTTGGTCTTGGACGTCGATGACGAGATCGCCGCGGTCGACGCGGGCCTCGATGCGAACTTCACCACCGGCGGGTCCGTGTCGGGCGGCGTTGTCGAGCAGGTTGAGCAACACCTGATGCAAACGTGCACGGTCCGCGAAAACGCTGGCGCTGCTCGGTTGCACACCGGTGCGGAACCGCACGCCACGCCCGAGCGCCGCCGCGGCCACCTCGGCCTCGGCGACGACCTCGGCCAAAAGCGGTGTGACGCTGAGTTCCTCGCGGTCGAGCGCGCGGGCGCCGGATTCGATGGTGGACAGGTCGAGCAGTTCGGAGACGAGGCGGCCTAGCCGTTCGGTCTGGGCAAGTGCGGTCCGCAGGGTTTTGTCGTCGGGTTCGGAGACACCGTCGACCATGTTCTCCAGCACCGCATTCAGCGCGGTGATCGGGGTGCGCAGTTCGTGGGAGACATTGGCGATCAGGTCACGTCGCTGTTGGTCGGCGGCTGCCAGGTCGGCTGCCATTTGATTGAAGGCCACCGCCAGTTGCCCGACCTCGTCGCGGGAGCTGGCGCGCACCCGGCGCGTGTAGTCGCCCTGCGCCATCCGCTTGGCCGCCGCCGTCATCTCGCGCAGCGGCCGCGTGGTGCCGTGCGCGAGGATCTGCGAGGTGATCAGCGCGATCACCGTCGCCGCGATCGTCGTCTTGGGTGGCAGCCAGCCGATCCGCAGCCGGAAGAACCCGAACGCCACCCCGGCCGATCCGAGCATCAGAATCGCGAATTTCAGCTTGATCGATTTCACCGGATCCAGCGGACGCGGCAGCACCTCCGCCACCGCGTCGGATAACGCACGCAGCTTCGGTGAGACAGCCGCCCGCCACGCCCCACCTGCACGCACGACACCCTCGGACGAGCGGCCCGTACCGGTCTCTCCGCTCATCGCGCGTCCAACGCGTAGCCGACACCGTGCACGGTACGGATCACGTCCGCGCCGAGCTTGCGGCGCAATGCCTTGATATGACTGTCGACCGCCCTGGTGCCCGCCGCGTCGGCCCAGTCCCAGACCTCTTCGAGCAATCGTTCCCGGGCCAGCACGACACGGGGACGTCGGGCCAGGCGAGCCAGCAGATCGAATTCGAGCGGGGTGAGCTGGGCTTCGATATCGGCGCGCCACACCCGGCGCTGGTCCACATCGATGCGCAGGTCACCGACGGTGATGGTGGCACCGTCGCGTTCGGCGGCGCGGTCCATGCGACGTAGCAGGGCGTGGACTCGGGCAGCCAGGACACGAAGCGAGAACGGCTTGGTCAGGTAGTCGTCCGCGCCGACGCCGAGGCCGATGAGCTGATCGGTTTCGTCGGTGCGCGCGGTGAGCATCAGCACCGGAATCGGACGCGCGGCCTGTATACGGCGGCACACCTCGAGACCGTCGAAGCCGGGCAGCATCACATCCAGTACGACCAGATCGGGCACGACCGCCTCGGCCGCCGCGACCGCTCCGGGACCGTCATGCGCCAGCTCGACGGTGAACCCCTCGGCCTGCAGCCGCGCCGCCACCGATTCCGCGATGGTCACCTCGTCATCGACCACCAGAATCCGTCGCGCCGCCGGCCCGTTGCCCGCCCCGTGCTGTTCCATGAACCGAAACCCTAGCCACCCGCTGTGGAGAGAACCCGTATCAATTGTGGAGATTCCGTGAGCACCGAGGGCGTCCGCGAGCAGGACGGTGGAGTCGACGACATCAAACTGTTTCCCACCTGCAACGATAGCGAGTACCGAGACGCCGCGACCACGGTGGACAGTTAGCGGCATGGTTGCCATGAGAAGTATCGGGATCCGCATACTCGTGGCCGCAGCCATCGCGGTCATGGCCCCTTCGGGGGTACCCGGTAACGCGACGGCTGCACAGATGGCGACGTTGGGCGGCGGATCGGGCATCCTTCTCGACGGCCGAGCGGCATGCACCCTGACCACGGTCGGCTACGACACCGCCGACCGGGTGGTCGGGCTCACCGCCGGACACTGCGCCGACATCGGTGCGACCGTCCAGGCCGAGACACAGCAGATCGGCGTCATCGGCACCGTCGTCGCGGTCGGCCGCAACAACGACTTTGCCGTCATCGAATTCGACCGCACCAAGGTCACGCCGGTTCGCCAGGTGGCGCAGACCTTCATCGGTGGCCTCGGCGCACCGCCGCGACCGGGCGATATCGTCTGCAAGAACGGCCGGACCTCCGGCTTCGACTGCGGTGTGGTGTGGGATACGCACGACTGGTGGTTCCGGAGCCAGCTCTGCTCCAAGCCGGGCGATTCGGGCGCGCCGGTCACGCTCGGCGACCGCCTTGTGGGGATGAATATCGGGCATGTCCGGGTCACGCTGCTCGATGTGCCCATCGTCGACAGCGCGTGCGGCGAGGCAGCGGTGCACGATCCGGCTGTGGCGATCGAGATCGGCGTGATCGTCGGCGAGATGGATCGCTCGGGCGGGGTCGGCGCCGGATTCCGGCCGCTCTGAGATCGGCGCGTCGTCGCATTCACCTTCCCGGATATCGGCGCCGTCGCACCGCTCACCCGCCCGCTCTCACCCCGCGTTCATGCACTCGATGCCGAAATGCGCCGAGTGTCAACCGGATGCGGCGTCACCCTGGTCGACTTCGAATCCGTCGCCGCCACGACACATCCGCGCGTACGGGCCGAGGACCGACTCCATCCGGGCCCCCTCGGCCACGCGCTGGTCGCCTGTGCTGTCGCCGCGAGCCTCGCCGATACCCGGCTCCGATGACAGCTCGCGTGACCCAGCGCCAGCACTCGAGCACACCCTCGCCCCGGCACTCACCGCAGCATTGCAGTGGATGACGAAACACCTGCTCCGGCGGGTCGTCCGCCGACTCCACGGCCGCTCTTCGAGCACGAATATCGCTCCCGAGCGGCCCGAGTTGCTACCCGTCTGTGCCTGACTGCCGCTGCTCCCGTTGGATGAGGGGGAGCACTATCCGCCGAGGTTGGTGAGTAGGAAGTCGCGGGCGACAGCGGACGCAAGTTCGAACTGCTCGTCGTAGACAGCGAAGTGCGGGCCGGGAATCAGCGCCAGTTGCTTGGGTTCCAGTGCCTCGGCATAGCTCTGCAGCGCGATATCGCTCGGCGTCAGCGTGCCCTGATCGGCGATCACCATCAGCAGTGGTGTCGGGGAAACGCGCCGCAGGAAGGCTTCCGGGGCGTAGGACTGGAATTTGTCGACGCTGGAGAGCGTGACCTCATTGCGCCAGGTGGGGATCTGCGGGCCGTTGGCCATCAGCCAGTTGTAGACCTCGATACCCGGCATGGCCACGAGTTCGGTGGGATCATCGGAGGCCGCCTTGATCAGCTGATGCGGCTTGCCAGAGGCGCGGGCCTGCCGGTCGGCGGCGATGGCCGCGTGGACCGCGGGCAGCATGATGGACGGGACCAAACTGCGGAAGTTGGCCCAGCCGTTGGTCAGTGGCACCTGCGATACGACCGCGCGCACCCGCCGATCGGTCGCCGCGACGACCAACACGTGGCCGCCGGCGAAACTGGTTCCCCACACGCCGATGCGTTCCGGATCGATGCCCTCCAAGGTCTGCGCGAAGGTGATCGCATCGCGGTAACCCTCGATCTGGGCGACGGGGTCGACCTCATAACGCGGTTCACCATCGGAGGTCCCGAATCCAGGGTGGTCGTACACCAGACAGGCCAGCCCGGCTTTGCTGAACACTTCGGCGAAGGGGGCCACCCATTCCTTGACGCCCGCGAAACCGTGCGTCATCACCACCAGCGGGACGGGGCCCGACGCACCTTCCGGCCTGAAGAGCCAGCCCCGCAATGTCACTGCGCCACTGGTGAATTCGATATCGACCCGCATCCGATTCCCTCCATTGCTTCCGTCCTGTAACGAAGGTACGGCGCGGATGACGCGATGTCGAGGGCCGTGCGCGGAGGCCGGATCAGGTCCACAACACAGCGATGAATACATTCACGATCGCCAAACCACCGGACGCGTGCGTCATCCACGGCACCGGCTTCCCCTTTTTGGCATCCGCTCGACCGATCTCGGCGAATGCGGCAACCAATACGGAGATGACCAACTTGGTGCCGATCTTCGCCATATTTGGATCCTTGCCGAGCGAATCGATCGAATCGGCCATGCCCACCAGTATCAGACCAGTGACGAGCAATGCCCGCGCACCCCACACCATCAGCTCGGATACTCCCGGCTGTCCGGCGACATACCCGCCCACAATCGCCGCCATGCTCAACAGGTGGGCGACAACGACGATGTTGTACACGACCTCCACGTTCCAAACTCCCTCCGTCACAGTGGCTGTTCTGACACAAGAGTCTTCCAGCACCCCCGCTCGCCGACAGGGAAATCCGAGGCAGCGACTCGGCTCGATCGGACCCGATACCGTGCGGCCGGCTGGCTACCATGACGAAGACGCTGAGCAACGCACACATGGGGTTTCTACGTCGATGACATCGAGGCAACCGTCGCGCGCCTGCGGGCCCACGGCGTGGTGTTCGAGGAATACGACGGCACCGTCAACGGCATCAAGGACATCGCGGGCAACTATCCGAGTAAGGGACGAGCCGAGCGAGGCGCGTGGTTCCGCGACAGCGAAGGCAACCTCCTGGGCATTGGCCAGGTGGTGCCTTAGACGAGTAGGTTCGAGGCCCGATCAGCGATCGCTGCCCAGGATCAACCCGGCTCCGCTGCCAACGCACGAGGCAATGTGCGCCGCCTCCCTCAGGTCATTCGCCGGGTGAGCGCCTTGTCCAACGGCGCCGCTCGAGCTCGTCGTCGTCGACGAAGACAAGCATCGGCCGACCGGGAGCCATGATCATCGTGACCAGGAACCGCAGCGGGATGTCGGTGCGATTGTTGCCGTCCTGGAAGTGGATCACGTCTCCGCCGGGTTCCCAGAATGCCTCGCCGGCCTTGATCACCCGCGGCGAATCACCTTCCAGTTCGAAGACCATCTCGCCGTCCAGCACGCAACCGAAACACGGCCCGCCGGGGTGGCGGTGTGGTGCGAGCCCGGTTTCGCCGGGCGGCCACTCGATCAGCAAGGTCATCACTTCCCCGTCCGCCGGCAGAAAGGGCGGGGTGACGCGCTGCAGCACAGTCATCGCGTTCTGCAACTTGTCATCGGCGTCCTGTTCGGACATCGTGTCTCCTTTGTTGTCAGACGGCTGTACCCACTGTCAGCATGCGATGTAGATCCGGTGATAAAGCTCTGCCCCGGGGCGGCCAGCTATCGTGGGCCAACCCTGATCGAACGTCGTCGGGGGCAATCCGGGCGTTCTCGCCGGCAGTAGTGCTTTCCGGCCATCGATCTCATCAAAAGGGCCCGACCATATGAGAACCGGCTTCACCTTGCGGCCGGAAACGTCGTCGGTGCGGCGGGCCGAATCGACCAGGTTTTGCGTCTCAGGGCAGGCGACGTCAGCATAACGGCCCTGCGGCTACCTGGCGGCAACCTCGGCCGAAACTCGGACATCCGTCCCACGAGATGTGACCCATCTACTGAGGTTCTTCCGAGATTCGCAGTACCACAGCGCACCATCCGTCGATCGCGGCCCAGGTCGGGCCCGATCCCGGTCGCCGACTGATCGCCGGAACGATCGGATCTGACGGTATCAGATACTGTATATCTGACAGTAGGGTGCGAATCCGTAAGCGGCCAGAGAAGACGCGGGTACGACAGTGAGCGATGACGACACCACCGACGGCACAGTGCACAGTCACCGGGACGGCCCCCTGCTGCGCCTGACCCTGGACCGCCCCGCACAGCGCAATGCACTCAGCCCCACCATGATCGACGATCTCGTCGGCGCACTCACCGCTGCCGCCACCGACGACACCCTGCGCGTCATCCACCTCCAGGGCGTGGGCGGCGACTTCTGCTCCGGAGTGGACTGGGTCGCCACCAACAGCGACCGCCGCCGCCCCCGGACCGGTGACCTCGTCCGGCGCATCCCGCATACCGCGCACCGCGTCATCGAACTCGTCCACACCATTCACCTACCGGTGGTGTGCACCGTCCGCGGCTGGGCGGCGGGTATGGGATGCAACCTCGCGCTCGCGGCCGACTTCACCATCGCCGCCGACGACGCCGTGTTCTGGGAACCCTTCCTGGCCCGCGGATTCAGTCCGGATACCGGATCCACCTGGCTACTGCCTCGTCTCGTCGGCCTGACCCGAGCCAGACGACTCCTGCTACTCGGCGAGCAGGTGGCGGCCACCGACGCGGCCGACTGGGGCCTCATCCATGAGGTCACCGCATCCGCCGAACTCGAAGAGCACACCGAGGCGCTACTCACCCGCCTCGGGGCGGCGGCGACCATCGCCTTCGGACTCACCAAACAGGCCATCCATCACAACCAGCACACCACCCTGCCCGAAGCACTGAACCACGAACTGTTCGCCCTCGAACTCGCCTGCCGCACAACGGATTTCAAGGAGGGCCTGGCCGCCTTCCAACAGCGTCGCCCACCGGATTTCCGGGGTCGATAGCACCACCCGCGCTACCGAACCTCCGGCTCCGGCACATAGAAGTGTTCGTCCCGCAGTCGGAATGCCTCCTTGGTCCCATGCTCGGCACGTGTTTTGACGAAGTTGAATTCGCCTGGAGCGAATTGCAGATTGGTTCCGAAGGCGTGGAACAGATAGCTGGCCACTTCCTCGCCTTGATATACCTGACTCTGCTCGACGAGCCGGAACGCCTCCTTGGCGATGACGACACCGTCGGCAGGCATTTTCGCGGCCTTCTCCGCCCAGTATCGCGCCCGCGCGGTCACCGCGACCGGTTCGCACGTCTCGGTGAAGACGCCGAGGTGTTCGATATCGCCCGCCTCGATGATGTCCCCGGTCAAAAGCAGCCGGCGGGCAAGTACCGGCCCGAGCCGGTGGAAGAACATATGCAGGCTGCCGAGCGCGGGACCGAGGAAGCGAGTCGCGGGCATACCGATTTTCGTATCCCGCGCGATCACCGAGATATCGGTCATCAGCGCCATTTCGAAACCGCCACCGAGTGCGTAGCCATTGATCTCCCCCACCGTGACCTTCGGAAAGCCGAGGAAATTGTGGTAGAAGTCGAACGTTTTGCGGTCCACCGTCAGCCGGCGTCGTTGGCTGGGCCGATTCTTGGCGGGCCGATTGCCGTTCCCGGCGCCCTCGCCGTACCAACCGTAGGCGTTGTTCATATCCGCGCCGGTGCTGAAAATGCCGTCCGTCCCGCGCACGAGGACGACGGTGATGTCGTCGTCCTCGGCGATCTGGTCCAGGTATCGGGCCAGACCGTCACGCATGGCCGCATCGTAGGAGTTGCGCCGGCTGGGATTGTTCAGCGTGACGGTGGCGATCCTCTTGTCCGGGTCCACGTGACAGAGCACGCGGCCATCGGCGGCGCTGGAATTTGTCATCGGTATGTCTCTTCCTTCTCTTCCGGGGATCGTTTTCCGTATCGCACCCCGGTCAGCCGCTCGGGCGGTACGGCGACCGTCTGGACGACTGCCGTGCAGAGCACCTCGTCCGCCAGAATCAGCCGCGCTGTCGATTCGATGCCGGCCTCCCCCACCGACCGGACGATGTCGAACCGCAACTCGACGAGAATCGGCGTCGGGCGGCGATAGGTCACATTCAGCGAGCGAGTCTTGCCGGTCAGGCCCACCACACAGCTCTGGTGTTGGACGACGGCGTCGAAGAAGATCGCGAGGAAGCCGCCGTGCACGAGCCCGGGTGGACCTTCGTACACCAGCGGAAAGGTGACCCGGCCCGCGGCTGCGGCGACGCCGAGATGGTCGAATCGGTATTCCGGGAAACAGGGATTGAATGCGCCGATGTCCGACGCGTGATCCAGATAGACCCGCTGCGAAGCACTTTGGTCGGCCCCGACCCGTGGGGCCGGATCCGGCGGGACCGCCCGGCGCAGTTCGCGCTCCCATTCGGCGAATCGCCGGAGCATGGTGTCGACGGTCGGATTGGGATGCTCCAACGACAGCAGTAACCCGCTGAGCCTGCGGATGGCCGCGGCCGCGGCCATGGTCTGCGGCAGCGGCTGCTCCCCGAAACGAATCGCCGATCCCGCGGCGGTCGCCGTACCGATCTCAGTGGCTTGTCCGTGCTCGGCCATCGGACCTCTTTCGTCGTCGCTTTGCAGAAGCCTAACGGTACTATCTACTGTATATATATCAGTAGTGTGCGTCAGCAGCTGTGCCCAGGAAGGAATCCCATGCCGTTCGACACCATCGGATACGACGTCGACGGGCATACGGCCACCGTCACACTGAACCGGCCGGACGCCCTCAACGCGCTCAGTCCGCACATGATCACCGAATTGCGGGCCGCTTACGACGAGGCGGAGAACGACGACAAGGTCTGGTCGATCGTCGTCACCGGTACCGGGCGGGCCTTCTGCACCGGCGCGGATGTGAAGGCCATCCCTGGTGACGGCAAAGTGATCAACGAACGGCCGTATCTGTCCACCTATGAGCAGTGGGAAGCACCCCAGGAGGGCACACCGCCGTTCCGCACCATGACCAAACCGATCCTGGCCGCGATCAACGGATTGTGTTGCGGCGCCGGGCTCGACTGGGTCACCACCGGGGATATCGTCATCGCCTCGGAGCGGGCGAGCTTCTTCGACCCGCACGTCAGCATCGGCTTGGTCGCGGGCCGGGAGGTGGTGCGCCTGGCCAGGGTGCTGCCGCGTTCGGTCGCGCTGCGCATGGCACTGATGGGTAAGCACGAACGAATGAGTGCGCAGCGCGCCTACGAGTTGGGCATGATCACCGAGGTCGTCGCGCACGACCAACTCCTCGACCGCGCACACGAAATTGCCGATATCATCAATTCCAATGCGCCGCTTGCGGTTCGAGGCACCCGCCTGGCCATCGTCAAAGGACTCGACGTGCCGCTGCACGAAGCGGAGATGCTCGCCGAATCATTCCGGGAGCGCGTCACCCGCACCCGAGACGCGCTCGAGGGGCCCCAAGCCTTCATCGAAAAGCGGACCCCGGATTGGCAGTGCCGATGAGTACCGAATTCGAAACCATTCTGCTGGAGGTGGATCCCGTCGACCGGATCGCCACCATCACCTTGAACCGGCCGGATCGTCTCAACGCCTTCGACCGCACCATGTGCGAGGAAATCGAACGTGCCTGGCAGATCGTCAAATTGGACGATGCGGTCAATGCCGTCGTGGTGCGCGCGGCGGGCGCGCGGGCATTCAGCGCCGGTTTGGATATCAAGAAGCCCTACGGGCAGCCCGCCAGTGTGTGGCATCACGAGGATCCGGGCGAAGCACTCAGCCCGAAGTGGCAGAAGATGTGGAAACCGGTGATCTGCGCCGTACACGGCATCTGCACCGCGGGCGCGTTCTACTTCGTCAACGAGGCCGACATCGTGATCTGTTCGTCCGAGGCCACCTTTTTCGACTCACATGTCTCGGCGGGGCTGGTCTCCGCATTGGAACCCGTCGGACTCATGCGACGCGTCGGGCTCGGCGACACCTTGCGGATGGCGCTGATGGGCAATGACGAACGGGTCGGCGCGGAAACCGCGTTGCGCATCGGACTCGTGACGGAAGTGGTCGACCGCGACCGACTCTGGGCCCGCGCGCACGAGATCGCCGCCACCGTCGCCGCCAAACCACCCGCGGCCACGCAGGGCACGGTCAAGGCGATCTGGGAATCACTCGACAAACCCTATCGAGCCGCGCTGGACCACGGACTCATCTATACACGCCTCGGCAATCCGATCGGTACCGCCCAACTGGCCGACGAGCGAAACGGCACTGCGCCACAGCGTGTTCCGACCGAACCGAGGATCCGATGACGAACGATTTTCCGAGCGACGACCATCCACTGATCCGACGCATCGCCGATGTGCTCGACCTGCGCCCGGACGCACCCGCGATCGAGTACGACGACCGATGGTTCTCATGGCGACAGCTCGGCGATATGGCACGTCGCATCCGCTCGCACACCGCCGCACCCGGAACGCGGCCGCGGCAGGTCGGCATCCTGCTGCGCAATCGGCCCGAGCACGTTGCCGCCTTTCTCGGCGTCCTGCTGGGTGGCGGCAGCGTCGTGGTGATCAATCCGGCACGCGGTGACGACCGGATCCGAGCCGATATCGCCGCGCTGCGGCTGCCACTGGTGATCGGACGGCCCAGTGATCTCGCGGCACTGGTCACGAGCGATTCGGGTACGGCGACGGTATCGATCTCGGAATTGGATGTGGAACCGCACGCGGCCGCGGCTACCGTCCATCCGCGCGATTGCGGTACGGCCGAACCAGGGGTGGCGGTACGCATGCTGACCAGCGGCACGACCGGTCCCCCGAAGCGGGTCGATATCACCTACGACATGCTCGCGCGCAGCGTGCTCGGAACCGACCCGAGTCGTGCGACACCGCCCACCGAACCACGACACGGTATCGCGATCGTGAATGCGCCATTGGTCCACATCGGCGGCATATTCCGAATACTGCAGTGCGTCACCGAGGCTCGGCCGTTCGTGCTGTTGCCACGGTTCGAACTCGGCGGCTGGGCCGCGGCGGTGCGCGCGCATCGTCCGGCCGCGGTATCACTGGTACCCGCCGCATTGCGCACAGTGCTGCATTCGGATCTGGGCCGGGACGATCTGGCGGGCATCCGCGTCGTCACCTCGGGCACGGCGCCGCTGTCGGCCGCCGACGCCGACGCCTTCTACGAGAAGTTCGGCATCCCGGTCCTGACGTCGTATGCCGCAACCGAATTCGGCGGCGGCGTCGCGGGCTGGACGCTGGCTGATCACCAGCGGCACTGGAATGCCAAGCGCGGCAGCGTCGGTCGCGCGAGCGGCGGCGCCCGGTTGCGGGTTGTCGACGAGAACGGCACCGTCCTCGGCGCCGACCGGCCCGGCCTGCTCGAGGTCATCCCCGGCCAGCTCGGTCCGTCGGCGGACTGGATCCGCACCACCGATCTCGCTCGCATCGATGCCGATGGATTTCTGTGGATCCTGGGGCGGGCCGATCAGGCGATCATCCGGGGTGGTTTCAAGATCATGCCCGACGATGTGCGCGCTGCCCTGGAAGGCCACCCCGCCGTGCTGGGGGCGGCGGTGGTGGCCCGGCCCGACCAACGCCTCGGGGAGACACCGGTGGCATTGGTGGAACTGCGCGATCGCGCCACCGCTGGAACCGACGAGTTGGTCCAGTTCCTTCGAACGCGCCTGGCGGCGTACGAGATTCCCACCGAGATCGGCATTGTCGAAGCCATTCCGCGAACACCGTCCGGCAAGGCAGATCTGAGCGCGGTGCGGCGCCACTTCGGCGAACCCGCGGCCGCCGTGCGAGGCGACGATGGCCACTGATTCCCCCACGGTGGCACAACTCCTGTACGAACACGCCCGAACCAGGCCCGATCATCCGCTGTTGATCTGCGACGACGAACGCCTCGGCTATGGCCGAGCGCAGCGCCGCTCGGCCCGGCTCGCCCGTGGACTCATCGCACTCGGGGCCGGTAAAGGCACCCATATCGGGCTGCTGTATCCCAACGGCGCCGACTTCGTCGTCGGCGCGCTGGCGGCCGCGCGGATCGGTGCCGTGATCGTCCCGTTCTCGACGTTCGCCACCGCGGGGGAGATACGCGAGCAGTTGGTCGACAGCGATATCCGAATCCTGCTGGCCGCCGCGAGCTTTCGCTCCCACGACTATGTCCAGCGGCTGACCGAGGTGCTCACCAGCTCGAAATTCGGCTCCGGGGGCAGACTGTTGTGCAGCACTGTCCCCCAGCTGCGCCACGTCGCCATCAGCTATGGCACGGACCCGCGCCGGATCCGCAGTATCGAGGGCCTCGACCACTTCGCCGAGTCTGTCGACGAGGCATTGCTCACCGCGATGGAAGACGATGTCGAAGGCTCGGACCAGCTGGCCATCATCTACACCTCCGGATCCACCAGCGCGCCCAAGGGGGTCGTGCACACCCACGGCGCACTGCTCGACCACCAGCGGAACCTGAACGAGATCCGCGGACTCACCGGGACAGACATCTTGTTCTGCAACTCGCCGTTCTTCTGGATCGGCGGATTCGCCTTCGGACTGCTGGCGACCCTGGTCGCCGGATCGACGCTGGTGTGCTCCAACACCACCGACGCCGGTGCGACCCTCGATCTACTCGAGGCCGAAAAGCCCACGATGACAAATGGTTTCACGGCGGCTATCGCCCACCTCGCCCGGCATCCCAGCTTCGCCGATCGCGATCTGTCCAGTATGCGCCGAGGCAACCTCTACCCGATCATGGCCGAGGAGGCGCGCCCCCGAGATCCCGAGCTGCGCCACAATATGCTCGGCATGACCGAGGCGGGCAGTGTCGTGCTGCTCAGCGGCGACGAATCCGATCAACCGGAGCAGCGCCGCGGCTCATTCGGCAAACCCGCCCCCGGATTCGACATCAGGATCGTCGACCCGGACACCGGTGCCGAGGTAGGAACCGGCGAGATCGGCGAGCTGTGTATCCGCGGGCCCTATGTCATGCAGGGCTACTACAAGCGCAGCCGGGAGCAGAGTTTCGACGCCGACGGCTGGTTCCACACCCGTGATCTGGTGCGCGTCGACGGCGACGGCTTCGTCTACTACATCGGCAGATACGGTTCGATGATCAAGACCGTGGGCGCGAACGTCTCCCCCGGTGAAGTCGAGAAGGCCATCACCAAGATCACCGCAGCCACCGCGCACGTGCTCGGCATCCCCGATGCGGAGCGAGGTCAGACGGTCGCGGCGGTGATCGTGACACCGAACGGCGGCGCCATCGACGACCTACCGGAACGACTTCGAACGGAACTGTCGGCGTACAAGATTCCCGAGCGGTTCGTCTTCGCGCGAGCCGCCGACATACCGGTGCTCTCCAGCGGCAAGGTCGATGTCCAACGACTCCGAAAGATGTTCGATGCCTGAGGATGTCGCGGCGAGCGCATGCACCGTCGATGCATTGATACGACTGCGCGCCCACCACAACGGAGCCGACACGGCGATCATCGATCCGATCGCACACCTGACCTACGCCGAACTCGACACGACGACACACCAGCTGGCTACAGCATTCGTCGAAGCCGGTGTCGGCAAGAGCACCCGGGTGGGATTGATCATGCCCAATAGCGTCGGCTGGGTACAGTTCGCTGTCGCTCTCACACGTATCGGCGCGGTGCTGGTCCCGCTCAGCACCTTGTTGAAGACCCCGGAGCTGGTTGCGCAATTGCGCGTCGCCGCAGTGGAATTCGTGATCACGGTCGAGGAGTTCCGTGGGCATCGCTATGTCGAGGGTCTCCGATCCGAGCTGGGGCTCCACGATCTCGGCGACGCACCGATCCGACATCCCGCGCTGCCCGCGCTACGGCGGGTGTGGACGGTCGATCAGGTGGATGGGCTGCCGGTCACCGCGACGGCCACCGAGGTCGCCGCGGCTCTGGCGCGCACTGTCGTCGCCGCCGATCCGCTGACGATCATGTTCACTTCCGGAAGCCGAAGTCTCCCCAAGGGCGTGATCCACTCGCACGGCAACGCATTCGGTGCCGTACGCTCCGGACTCGCCAGCCGATGCATCGACAGCGGCACCAGGCTGTACCTGCCGATGCCCTTCTTCTGGGTGGGCGGCTTCGGCGGTGGCGTCCTGTCCGCGCTGCTGGCGGGCGCCACCCTGGTTACCGAGGCGATTGCCCGACCGGAGGCCACATTGCGACTACTGGAACGCGAGCAGGTCACCCTCTTTCGTGGCTGGCCCGATCAGGCCGAAATGCTCGCGCGCCAAGCGGATACGATCGGCGCCGACCTCTCGGCGTTGCGACTGGGCAGCCTCGAGGCACTACTACCGCCCGAGCAGCGCTCGCGACCCGGTGCGCGTGCCAACTTGTTCGGCATGACCGAATCTTTCGGCCCCTACTGTGGTTACCGCGCCGACACCGATATGCCCGACACCGCGGCAGGCAGCTGCGGACGACCGTTTGCCGGGATGGAGGTGCGCATCGTCGATCCGGCGGACGGCAGCCCGGCACGCGCGGGCACGGTGGGTGAGATCCAACTCCGCGGACCGCATACGCTGCGCGGCATATGCCGCCGCGGTCGGGCAGACCTGCTGACCGTCGACGGGTTCTATCCCACGGGGGATCTCGGCCATCTCGACGACGGCGGGTTCCTGTTCTATCACGGCCGCTCCGACGACATGTTCAAGGTCAGCGGTGCCACCGTCTATCCCAGCGAAGTGGAACAGGCGCTGCGCGGTATCGACGGTGTCGAGAACGCCTTCGTCACCAATGTCGTTCGGGGGCGGGGCGATCAGGTGGCCGCGGCCATCGTGGGCGATATCGCCATCGATCGGCTCAGTGCCGACGCGCGGCAACGGCTCAGCGCGTTCAAGGTGCCGACGATCTGGTTGCTGCTGAAGTCCGACGAGCGCATCCCACGCGGATCGACCGGCAAGGTCGATATCACGGCATTGCGCGACTTGCTGTCGCGCCATGGCAGTAACTGAATTCGGTGCGTTCGACGACAAAGTGAGCGAAAAACATGACAGCGATGCAAGCGATCCGCGGGCTCCTCGACCACATCGGATTCCGTAGAAGCGGCGGCGCGGACGACTCACCGGTTTGGGAGCTTCCGGTCGCTCCGCACGTGGTCAATACCTCGGGTGGATTACAGGGCGGGCTGATCGCGACGCTGGCCGATATCGCCGCGGGCACAGCGGCATTGGCGACTCGACCGAACGGCGGTGGCGTGGTCACCTCGGATCTGAGTGTGCGGTATTTTCGCGCCATCACCGACGGCGCGGCGCGCGCCGTGACCAAGATCGTGCATGCGGGTCGGCGGTCCATCGTGGTCCAGGTCGAAGTGCGCAGCATGCCGGGTGATGAGTTGGCCGCACTCGCGACCGTCAACTTCGCCACGGTCGAGTTCAATACCGGCGCGACAGAGTCGTAGTCGAGCACGGTCGAGTTCGTCGGGGCGGCTCAGCTGTCGAGGTGGTACCGCGGCAGCGCCGGTGCAGCGTCACCTGATCCGACACCACCCGGACATTGTGGATCACCGACTCGCGGGCCACCACGAGTGTCGGCGGTGCCCAGCTTCTCCGCCATGCCGGACCGGTGGCGTCAGCCGCGGCCGTACATCGCCGCTACCGCGTCCAGCTTCGCCTTCAACGCCGCATTCCGCGGCAATTGTTCGACCATTGCGATCGCCACCGGCACGTGGTGGCTCGGAAGTGCTTGCCGGACTCGTTCTTTCAGCTCAATCTCCGTCGGGGCAGGCACCCCACGCCGGACCTCCACCGCAGCGAAGGGCACCTGGCCCAGCCGCGCATCGAGCACACCGACCACACAGGCGTCGCGGACCGCGGGATGTCCGAGCAGTACCTTGCGCACGGTCTCGGGCAGGATCTTGAATCCACCGCGATTGATCGCGCCGTCGCCCCGGCCGTGCACCGTGACGAAACCGTCGGCGTCCACCGACGCGAGATCGGTCGTGCGCACCCAATTCGGGCCGAGCACAGCCACTCTGGCTTCCAGAAAGCCCTGCGCGCCGGTCGCCACCGCGGATCCGGTCGTCGCGTCGACCACCCGGACCTGAACACCCGGCAGCGGCCTGCCGACACTGCCCTCCTTGGTCACACCGAATCGCCGGTGCAGCTCGGGCGTCCACGCACAGACCGAACCCGCGAACTCGGTCGCCCCGTACGCCCACAGCAGCGGAATACCATAGCGCTGCTCGAATTCCGCGCGCAGTTCCGCTTCCAATGGCCCGGAACCGCCCGGCAGATACTCCAGCGATGCCAGATCTTCGCGCGGCACATCGGCCTGCAAAATCATTCGCAGAATGGTCGGCTGCACGCCGGCCCGCTTGATCCGGTAGGTCTTGACGGCTCGAACCCACTCCTCGACGCTGAACTTCTCCAGCAGCACCATCCGCTTCCCGAGAAACGGGCCGGCGAGCAACTGACAGATACCCACACTGCCGAATGGCCAGTACACCAGCTCCGGCGGATCGTCGGGCGCGGCGGTTTCGCCGCCGGTCATGCTCCGGACGGTATGTTCGAGTGCGGCCAGCGGAATCGGCACTCGTTTCGGCGGTCCCGTCGTTCCGCTGGTCAAGATGTGCAAGCCGGGTACCTCGACCACCGGATCCGCGGCGCGAGTGCGTGGCAGCACCGTCTCGACCCGCGGCGGATCCAGCGAAAGCGACACCCCGACACTGCCGACTCGCTCACATGCCGCCAGCACCGGCGCGGTCCAATCCTGACGGTCGGCGATGACCGCGCTCGGCCGTACTTCCTCGATGTCGCGGGCCATGGACTCGGCGGACTGATAGGAGTTGATCATCGCGATCGGGCGAGACCGGGCGATGCATCCGAGCAGGGCCGCGGCATGCGGTACGCGGTTGCGAACTACGACGGCGATCCGCTCGGATATCGAGACATCGGCGGATACAAGTGCCGGTTCGATCGCACGGATGTAGTCGACGATCTCCTCGCCCGTATACCACCGCTGCTCGAACTCGATACACGGCCGATCACCGTAGTCGGCCAGGCGGGCCGATAGTTGCTTCGCGAATTCCGCAGTGCCGCTGCTATTTTCGTTGCGAGACGATGGTGTCATCGGAATCGACATGATCTTCAGGAGACCGTCATGGCCTGCGGCCGGTAGAAGATCGCGAGTTGCCCGATACCGGACACCGATCCCAGACCGGCCGCGATCGCGAGACCCACCCAGCCGTCGGGTTGATCGGTGCCGAAGAGCAGCCGATCGATGCTGATCCGCCCGGCGCCCAGTGTCGCGACGGCTATCGCCGCCACCGCGAGCACCATGTTGTACTCCCAGCCGTTGCCCACGATGAAGAATCCGTTCGACCGATGGACGGTCCACGCCGCCACCACCATGAGCGCGACGAATCCGGCGCCGGCGACCGGGGTGAGCAGGCCGACCGCGAGTGCGGTACCGAAGCCGATCTCACAGCCCGCTGCCAGGCGCGCGTGCAGCGCGCCCGGTTTCATCCCGATGCTGTCGAACCACGCGGCAGTCCCGGCAAGCCGTCCGCCCGAGAAGATCTTGCCGTACCCGTGCGCGGCCATGGTCAGACCGAGGCACACTCGCAGTATCAACAGACCGAGGTCATAAGCATTCATCGCAGCACCAATACATCGAGAACGAAGGTCTGGCACCCGGCCCGCGCGGACCGCCCCGGAGCGCTACCGTATTCCATACCGCTGGCATTACAGTAATGTTATAGACAACAGCTGAGCGGTCAAGCGAACGACGACACCGGCGCCGACGCCGGATTCCAGGAGGCCATGTCATGACGAGTTCATCCACCGGCGTCGATGCGGTCGCGCCGGAGGATTTCCGCGAAATCTTGGACCAGACCAGGAAGTTCGTCCGAGCCGTCGTCGTCGAGCGGGAGCGCGAGATCGCCGAGGAAAACCGGATGCCCGACGAGATCGTCGAACAGGCCAAGGCGATGGGACTTTTCGGCTACGCCATTCCCCAGGAATGGGGCGGGCTCGGCCTCGATCTCGCACAGGACGTCGAGCTGGCGATGGAGTTCGGCTACACCACGCTCGCGTTGCGATCGATGTTCGGCACCAATAACGGGATCGCGGGCCAGGTACTGGTCGGATTCGGCACCGAGGAGCAGAAGTCGAGGTGGCTCGAGCACATCGCCTCCGGCGCGGTGGTCGCCTCGTTCGCACTCACCGAATCCGGGGCGGGTTCCAACCCGGCGTCGTTGCGGAGTACAGCGGTCCGCTCCGGGCCGGACTGGATCATCAACGGCGAGAAGCGATTCATCACCAATGCTCCCGTGGCGGATCTGTTCGTCGCCTTCGCCCGTACCCGCCCGGCCGACGAAAACGGCGCCGGAATCGCGGTATTCCTCGTCCCCGCCGACTCCCCCGGCGTCGAGGTCGGACCCAAGGACCGCAAGATGGGACAGGAGGGTGCGTGGACGGCGGAGGTGCGGTTCCAGGATGTGCGCGTCGGACCCGAAGCGCTGGTCGGCGGGAGCGAGGATATCGGCTACCGCGCGGCGATGACCTCACTGGCCCGCGGCCGGATCCATATCGCCGCACTCGCGGTCGGGGCCGCGCAACGCGCCCTCGACGAGTCGGTGGCCTACGCCGCGACAGCTACTCAGGGCGGCACCGTGATCGGACAGTTCCAGTTGGTGCAGGCCATGCTCGCCGATATGCAGACCGGGGTCATGGCGGGCCGAGCGCTGGTCCGCGATGCGGCGCGCAGCTGGGTCGCGGGCGACGACCGGCGCATCGCACCATCGGTCGCGAAGCTGTACTGCACCGAAATGGCAGGCAAGGTAGCCGATTTGGCGGTGCAGGTGCACGGCGGCACCGGCTATATGCGCGATGTGGCCGTCGAACGCATCTACCGCGATGTCCGCCTGCTGCGACTGTACGAGGGCACCAGCGAGATTCAGCGCCTGATCATCGGCGGCGGACTCGTCAAGAACGCCCGGCGCGGGCACTAATAGACCGCAGCGTCGACAGCACGACCGATGCGGAAGCCCTACTCAGGCAAGTAGGTCGACTGCTTGCCGTGAGCACCCGCGCGCACCACAGCTCGAGCTGCTCTAACTCGCCATCCCGGACGCCATCCTGGATAGCCTGCTCCACCGAGGCAGGCAGCCGACCGAACTTCATAGTCGATAGCTCGATCAATGTCGCCGCCCGCCCACGGGCTTCACCGCGCGCTTCTCCTTCTGCGCGCAACCCGTCAGCGGTAGTCACGATGACCTCCTCAGTTCGGGCACGAATCGATTGGTCGGCGCGGGAGTAATCGAGTAGGCCCTTACTCAGACCAGGACGTCGTCCAGACTGCTTGCCGTGAGCACCCGCGCGGTCCACACCTTGAGCTGCTCCAACCCGGCATCACGGACAGCCTGTTCGACCGAGGCAGGCAGCCGACCAAACCTCAGCGTCAACTGCTCGATCAACGTCGCCGCTCGCCCGCGCGCTTCACCACGTGCTTCACCTTCTGCGCGCAACCTGTCAGCTGTAGTCACGATGACCTCCTTGGCTTCGTACCCGAGTTGATCGGTGAGGGGATCGAGGTCGTCGGGATCCATATCACCGACGACGATAATGTACTTCACGATGGTTCTGAAGTCCTGTTTCCCACCGGGACCTGCGAGGATGGCCGCCAGGTCGGCAACAAGGGGCTCGAGCTGCGCGACGAGGTCAGGGTTGCCCGATGCAATTTTCTGCAGGCACAGCATGACTTTGGCCGCGGGTGTCAGAGGCCGTCGCAGTAGTGCGGGCAGATCGACGGCATTGACGTCATCGAGCACGTACCGCAACCGGGGCAGGTAGTCGCCGAGCGGCGCCCGGGTGTCGGCATCGACATCGATCAGCTCCGCTACGTCCATCGGTGCCGTCCACCGGCAGCCGGACGGGCCGACGAACGACCACCGGAATGATCGGCGGCAGCAATCGAGCATCAGGCTGCGAACGCAGGTAATGGTTCCAGATGCTGACGACGTATTCGAGCATCCGGAACGGCATCAGATTGTCACTGCGGCTCTGATGCTCCAACAAGATGTAGACGAACGCGTCGTGACCGTCGAGCTTGGTCCGGAACAGTAGGTCACTCTGGCGGGACCGCAGCTCGTCGGACACGAACGTGCCCGACTGCACCTCGAGAGTGGTCCAATCCAGGCGCGCCACAATCTCCCTCGGCAACACCAGACGTAGTTCCGACGCGGCCTCCGCGGGTCGGCCGAGTACGTTGCGGAAGTAAGCGTCGTGTGGGTTCGACGGGTTCGCGGCCATGTGGCGCACCGTACTACCGCCCACCGACACCGCGGTCAGCCGAATGAAGTTGCACGCCAGGCGGATCCACGACCTGGACTGCTCCTCCCGGCAGCGTAGGGGTTCGCGACAGCAAGAATCCGACCGGCCCGGCACTGGTATTCACTCCGAGCGAGTGGGACGCCTTCACCGCAGGCGTACAAGACGGTGAGTTCACCCGCCCCACGACGTAACAGCCCTCGACCCGACCATGGGTAACGGCCTCAATCCACCACGTAATGGACTGAGGCCGTTAATGGTTCCCGTACTCGCGCCCCGTCCAAATAGGTTGCCTCGAACCCGACATGCGCGCCCGCGGCCAGTGCCCCATCCAGATAGCTCCCTGCGGAATCGAACTTCGGATAGGGGATCCGCCGAGCGCAGTCGAAATGTGATACCGAACGGCGTGTCGAGCCACGTTTCGACTGCGCTCGGCGAGCGACAACCGGATGCCCCCGTGCGCGCCGCGCTCGGCAGTGTCCAATCAGGTCGCAGCACATTGCGTTTCGATGTTCGCGGTATCGGCTCGGATCATGCTGGTCGGCAGGCGTCAGCCGAGATCGAATGGGCCGTCGGAGATCACGGTGCCGAGCAGGCCGAGATCGACGCCGAGATCGGACGTCGCGGCCGTACACGCCGCCACGTCCTTACGCAAGAAGGGCGCCGCCAGCTGTTCGAATTTCGGGAATCCCCCGGTGCGCCGAATCGAACTCGCCGCATAGCTGTTACCACTGCACGCCGCCAGCGCGTCCAGCAAATCGTTGTCCTCGATGCCCAATCGCCTGCCCACCTCTGCCGCGAGCGCCACCAGCTGTGCATTCGCGGCGAATAGGGCATTGTTCACCAGTTTCACACCCAATGCACTGCCGAGCCCACCCGTGGCGACAATCGTTCGAGCATAGGCCTCTAGCACCGGGCGCACCGCTTCCACCGCCAACGCCGGACCACCCAGTAGCACTGTCAACTTCCCGGCCGCGATATCGTCTGCCGAACCGCTCACTGGGCCGTCCAACAGCACCGGTCCGTCCGGATGCGTTGCGGCCAAATCCTTTACCGTCGATACCGCGCCCGTCGTATGCGAGACCACGACCGTATCCGGGCCCGCTGCCGCCAATACGCCGTCGGGGCCGCCGACGACCTCGACCAATTGCGCGTCGGAGAACACGCAGACGATCACGATATCCGCGCCCGCGGCCGCCGCGGCAGCCGAATCCACCACCTCCGCACCGCATGCCCGCAAACGTTCCCGCACCGATTCCCGGCGCGCGTAGACCACCACCCGATAGCCGGCCCGCACCAGCCGAATCACCATCGGCTCGCCCATCTGTCCCGCACCGACAAACCCGATGACCTGCGACATGCGTGCACTCCTCACTCGATCCACCGGACAACCTACGCAAGGCTACCGTTGCACTTACCATAGACAATACGATATATATTTCGGCGGATCGGCGATACGGCAACGAGAGGCCGGTTCTCCGCTCGCGGATATGATCCATCCGCATACGACGCCGCAGGCAAAGGAGGGCAAGTGACCGGCCGACTCACGGATAAGGTGGCGTTCATAACCGGAGCAGCGCGAGGTCAGGGCCGCGCGCACGCGGTGCGCATGGCTACCGAAGGCGCCGACATCATCGCCGTCGACGTGGCGGGCCCACTCCCGCCGGCGGTTCCCTACGATTCGGCAACGCCCGACGACCTCGCCGAGACGGTGCGGCTGGTCGAAGCGACCGGCCGCCGGATACTCGCCTCCGCCGTCGATATCCGGGACCTGGACGGACTGCGCAAGGCCGTGCAGGACGGGGTCGACGCCCTGGGCCGCCTCGACACCATTGTCGCCAACGCCGGAATCTGCATCCCCGAAACCTGGGACGCCATAACCCCCGATTCCTTCCGCGACGTCATCGACATCAATGTCATCGGAACCTGGAACACCGTAATCGCGGGCGTCCAGCCCATTATCGATGGCGGCCGCGGTGGGTCGATCATCTTGATCAGCTCCGCCGCGGGCGTGAAGATGCAGCCGTTCATGGTGCATTACACGGCCAGCAAGCACGCCATCACCGGAATGGCCCGATCATTGGCGGCCGAACTCGGAAAGCACGAGATCCGCGTGAACAGCGTGCACCCCGGTGCGGTCAATACGCCCATGGGCAGTGGTGACATGGTCGCCGCGCTGGGCCGGGCATTCGAATCGAATCCGCAACTGGCGCATATGACCACACCGTTCCTCCCGGCGTGGATCGCCGAACCGGAGGACGTGTCCAACGCCGTGTGCTGGCTGGCCAGCGACGAAGCACGCTTCATCACGGCCGCCCAGATATCGGTCGACCTCGGATCCACCCAATACTGAGCTCAGCCATAAGGACATAGCCATGTCGTTACTCGAAGGCCGCGTCGCCGTTGTCACCGGCGGCGCCCAGGGCATCGGACTCGCCATCGCCGAGACATTCGTGCTGCACGGGGCGCGTGTGGTGGTGGGTGATCTGAATCCCGGTGACACGCAACGTATTCTGGGCGACGAGGTCGCGCGTGCGGTGCGCTGCGATGTCACGCGGGCAACCGATATCGCGGCCCTGCTCGATACGGCGCTCACCGCATTCGGTGCGCTCGACATCATGGTGAACAACGCGGGCATCACCCGCGACGCCTCCATGCGCAAGATGTCGGAGGAGGACTTCGACGAGGTGATCGCGGTGCATCTCAAAGGCACCTGGCACGGCACCAGGATGGCGGCGGCGATCATGCGGGAAGCTCGACGCGGCAGCATCGTGAACATCTCCTCGCTCTCCGGCAAGGTCGGGATGGCCGGTCAGACCAACTACTCCGCCGCGAAGGCGGGCATCATCGGATTGACGAAGGCCGCGGCCAAGGAAACGGCCGCTCATGGTGTGCGGGTCAATGCGATCCAGCCCGGGTTGATTCGTTCGCCGATGACCTTGGCGATGCCAGAACACGTGTGGGCGCAGAAGATGTCCGAAATTCCGATGTCGCGCGCCGGTGAGCCGACCGAGGTCGCGAACGTCGCGCTGTTCCTCGCCTCGGACCTGTCCTCCTATATGACAGGCACCACCCTGGAAGTGACCGGTGGACGGTTCATGTGATCGCCCCGGATCAAGTCGATTTCCCTGCTCCTGGAGACGAATTCCATGCGTGAAGTTGTGATCTGCGAACCCGTCCGCACCCCCATCGGACGCTACGGGGGATCGTTCCGGTCGCTCACCGCGGTCGGCCTCGGCGTCGCCGCACTGCGAGGTCTGTTGCGGCGTACTGGAATCGACCCCGAAATCATCGAGGACGTCGTGCTCGGCCACTGCTATCCGAACAGCGAAGCCCCAGCGATCGGCCGCGTCGTCGCACTCGATGCCGGGTTGCCCGTCACGGTCGGCGGGATGCAGATCGACCGACGCTGCGGCTCCGGCCTGCAGGCCGTCATCCAGGCCGTGCTGCAGGTACAGAGCGGCGCCAACGAGGTGGTCGTCGCGGGCGGCGCCGAGAGTATGAGCAATGCCGCGTTCTATTCGCTCGATATGCGCTGGGGCGGCGCCCGCGGCGGCGTGCAGGTGCACGACGGTCTCGTCCGGGGCCGCGAAACAGCCGGCGGGCAACATCATCCGGTCCCCGGCGGCATGTTGGAGACCGCGGAGAATCTGCGCAGGACCTACGACATCACCCGCGTGGAGCAGGATCGACTCGCCGTGCTGTCGCACCAGCGTGCGGTCGCGGCGCAGCAGAGCGGCGCGAGCGCAGAGCAGATCATCCCGGTCACCGTGTCCGCGCGAGGTTCGGAGACCCGGATCGAGATCGATGAACACCCCCGCGCCGATACCACCCTCGAGGCGCTCGCCGAGTTGAAACCCATTCGCGCGCGACTCGATCCGGATGCCACGGTCACGGCGGGCAACTCCAGCGGCCAGAACGACGCCGCCGCGATGTGCCTGGTCACCACCCGCGACAAAGCCGAGCAACTCGGGCTCACCCCACTGGTCACCCTCAAATCCTGGGCGGTGGCCGGAGTACGACCCGACATCATGGGCATCGGCCCGGTACCCGCGTCCGAGGCGGCGCTGAGCCGAGCCGGACTCACCCTCGCCGATATCGACCTGATCGAACTCAACGAGGCCTTCGCCGCCCAGGCACTCGCCGTAATGCGCGAGTGGAAGTTCGGCGAGCAGGACCTCGAACGCACCAACGTGCACGGCTCCGGCATCTCGCTCGGCCACCCGGTGGGCGCCACCGGCGGACGCATGCTCGCAACGCTCGCACGCGAAATGCGCCGGCGCGAACTGCGTTACGGTCTGGAAACCATGTGTATCGGTGGCGGACAGGGCCTGGCCGCCGTCTTCGAGAGGGTGGCATGACCAAGCGCATATTCACCTCGCTGGACGAGCTGCGCGGCGCGGTCGGCGAATCCATCGGGCCGGGCCCGTGGCTGACGATCGACCAGGCGCGCATCGACGCCTTCGCCGAAGCCACCGGCGACGACCAGTGGATCCACGTGGATCCGCAACGCGCCGCGGACGGACCCTACGGCGCGACGATCGCCCACGGCTACCTCACCCTCTCGCTGATCCCGCTGCTGGGCCGCGACATCTACGCCCTGGACTTCGGCACGGCCCGAATCAACTATGGCAGCAATACCGTTCGCTTTCCGTCGGCGGTCCGCTCCGGCACCCGTATCCGTGCCACCGCGACCATCGCGGACCTGCGCGTCGAACAGTCGCGGGCACAGCTCACCGTGCGCTGGACCATCGACAACGAAGGACAGGCCAAACCCGCGTGTGTCGCGGAAACAGTTACGGTGGTGGTGCTGTGAAACTCGCACGAACACAGGGTCTTTCCGAGGTCCAGACCGAAATCCTGAATACGGTCCGCACGTTCGTGGACAAGGAGATCATTCCTACCGCTCAGGAACTCGAACACACCGACACCTACCCGCAGGCCATCGTCGACCGGATGGCGGAGATGGGGCTGTTCGGCCTCATGATTCCGGAGGAATACGGTGGACTCGGCGAATCGCTGCTCACCTACGCGCTCTGCGTCGAGGAACTGGCACGGGGCTGGATGAGCATTTCGGGGGTGATCAATACCCACTTCATCGTGGCGTATCTGCTTCAGCACCATGGCACCCCCGAGCAGAAAAAACACTTCCTGCCCCGGATGGCCACGGGCGAGATCCGCGGCGCATTCTCGATGTCGGAACCCGAACTCGGCTCGGATGTAGCCGCCATTCGCACCAAGGCGGTCCGCGACGACGCGGGCAACTACATCGTCGACGGCCGGAAGATGTGGCTCACCAACGGCTCGACGGCGACCGTGGTCGCGGTCCTGGTCCGCACCGACGAGGGCCGCGAACGCCCGCACGACAACCTCACCACCTTCCTCATCGAAAAACCCGCCGGATACGGCACGGTGGCGCCCGGCCTGACCATTCCCGGCAAGATCCACAAAATGGGCTACAAGGGCATCGATACCACCGAGCTGCTCTTCGACAACTACCCCACGACCGCGAACACGGTGCTCGGCGGCATCCCGGGCGAGGGCTTCAAGCAGATGATGGACGGCATCGAGGTCGGCCGGGTCAATGTCGCCGCCAGAGCCTGCGGAATAGCCATCCGCGCATTCGAACTCGGCGCCCGCTACGCCCAGCAGCGATCGGCCTTCGGCAAACCCATCGTCGAGCACCAGGCCATCGGCTTCACGCTGGCGGAGATGGCGACCAAAGTCGAAGCGGCACATCTGATGATGGTCAATGCCGCCCGGCTCAAGGATTCCGGTGAACGCAACGATGTCGCCGCGGGTATGGCCAAATACCTGGCCAGCGAATTCTGCAATGAAGTCACCCAGGCCAGTTTCCGAATCCACGGCGGCTACGGCTACTCCACCGAGTACGAAATCGAGCGGCTCATGCGCGAGGCGCCGTTCATGCTGATCGGCGAAGGCACCAGTGAGATCCAGAAACGGATCATCGGTAAGGGCGTACTGCGCGACTACCGCCTCTAGATCTTGTCGCCCCGCCGTTTTCGACCGACCGGCCCCGCAGCGCGGGGCCGTTCGTGTCGTTGTCAGACCCGCGCGAGACCGTCGAGATTGTGCACCGTCAGACCCCAGTCGACGATCAGATCCAGGCTGGCGGCCACCCGACCGGTGATGTCTTCGGCACAATCACACAGCGCGACCACCGCCTCGACCGTCTCCTCCACCGCCTCGAACAGCTCGGTCGGCAACTGATCACCCATCAGATCCGCCATTCCCTCGCTCATGACCGCGATGCGCGGCCCGACCGCGTTGACCCGGATCCCGGTGCCGTGCAGATCTCCGGCCAGGCCGCTGGTCAGCCGGTTCAATGCCGCCTTCGTCGTACCGTAGAGCTCCATCGTCGATCCCTGCGGGCCGAGATAGAACGGCGGCCCGTCGTGCAGACGAGCGCCGAAGCTGGTCATATTCACGATCCAACCCGCACCCGCCGCGCGCATACCGGGCACGACCTGCTGGGTGAGTTCCAGTGGGGCGATGACATTGCACTCATAGGCGGTGCGCTGCTGGCGCGCCGACACCTCGGTCAACGGGACGGCCGCGGGTGAGACGGCATTGTTGACCAGGATGTCGACTGGCCCGCCGAGAATTTCGACGGCTTGCGATATCACCGTCGAGCGCGCATCCGGGTCGGCGAGGTCCGCGACGATCGTGCCGACCCGGTGGCCGTACGCACGCAGCGCGGCCTCGGTCTGCCGCAGGCTGCCCGGCATCGTCGGGTGTTTATCGAGCGTGCGGGCCACCAGCGCGACATCGGCGCCCTCCGCCGCCAACCGCTGTGCGGTACCGGCTCCGATACCCCGGCTGGCGCCGGTGACGACCGCGCGCCTGCCTCCGAAACGACCTGCCATGATGTTCTCCTCTCGGAATGAGTTATGCGCGTCCACGCTGCCGAGCGGCAGTGGCGCTGCCGGCAGCGGTGAACGCTTCGAGGTCGTAGGTACGCCCCCTGCTGTGGGCGGCCTCGGCGGCCAGCGCACCGGACGGTGACAGCTCCGCACCACGGGCATAGAGTTCGAGCAGCTCGCCGACCGCCGCGGTCGCGGGTATGCGCTGGGCGAGGTCGAGGGTGAACGGCAACAGATCAGTATGCGGCACAACGTGATTCACCAGACCGAGCCGAAGCGCGGTGTCGGCGTCGACGAATGCGCCGGTAATCGACAGCTGCCGGGCCGCACGGACACCGATGGCGCGCGGCAGCAGAGCCGTGAGTCCCCACGCCGGCACCACGCCGAGCAAGGCATGGGTATCGGCGAAGCGGGCACGCGTGGAGGCGATGATGAACGAGCAGCTGAGTGCGATCTCCAGCGCGCCGGAGACGCACGCACCGTTCACCGCACAGATCACCGGCTTGCGCGCCGCGCGTGCGGCAGCGGCCGGATTGATCTCGGGCGAGCCGGCCGCCGCGTCGAGTTGTTTGTAATCGACCCCGGCACTGAATACCGGATCGACCGCGGTCAGCACCACGGCGCGCACGGCATCGTCGCGATCGGCATCCGCTATGGCTTCGCACAGGGCGATTCGGAGGGGGCCGTGCAGTGCATTTTTCGAATCGGGCCGATCGATGGTCAGGACGCGTACCGCGCCGCGCTGCTCGGAATGAAGGTATTCGCTCACGCTCTCGTCTCATCACATTTGTCGACGGTTGCCGGAGGGCACTGCCATAGGATAAAACTACAGTGATTTCTTATCAGACGTTGCGGCCCGGCCACAAGAGCTCGACCGGCCCCTTGCCCGGCCGCCGTGGCCGAAATGATCGAAAGGACGAGTTCCGGTGAAAGTGCATTTGCAGGTGGACGGGTCACCGACCGAAGTCCGCGACAGCGCCCGCGCGATCGCCGCGCTGGGCGCCGATGGAATCTTCTCCTTCGAGGGACAGCACGACGTCTTCTTCCCCCTGGTACTCGCGGCGGGCGAAACCGACCTGGAATTGATGACCAATGTGGCGATAGCCGGGCCGCGCAGTCCACTACACCTGGCGCATGCCGCCTATGACCTCCAGGTGTACAGCCGCGGCCGATTCCGGTTGGGCCTGGGTTCACAGGTCCGCGTACACATCGAAAAGCGTTACGGCAGCCAGTGGGGCAAGCCGGCCAATCGGATGGCGGAATCCGTCGCGGCGGTCAAGGCGATCTTCGCGGCATGGGAGCGCAAGGCGCCGTTGGACTTTCGCGGTGAGTACTTCACCCATACGCTGATGCCACCCAACTTCGATCCGGGTCCCAACCCGTTCGGACCGCCACCGGTGCTCATGGGCGCATTGGGGCCGATCATGACCCGCAAGGCCGCCGAAGTAGCCGACGGCCTGCTCGTCATGCCGTTCAACAGCACCCGGCATTTCGCCGAGCGCACCGTACCCGCCGTCACCGCGGGTTTGCGCAAGTCACATCGCGAGCTCGACCAGTTCCAGGTGATCGCCCAGGTCATGGTGGCAGTCGGACGCACCGAAGCCCGACTCGCGACGGCCGTTGATCGCGTGGCCGCACTGATCGCCTTCTACGGGTCGACCCCGCCGTACCGCGCCGTCCTGGAAGTGCACCGCTGGGAGCACTTGCAGCCCGAACTCAACGAGCTGTCGAAACAGGGTAAGTACGCCGAGATGCGTGCCTTGATCACCGAGCCGATGGTGCGCGCCTATGGGATCGTCGGCACGCCGGAGGAATGCGCCGCTCAGGTTCAAGAGCGCTACGGCGCGTACGCATCCGATGTCTGCTGCTATTTCCCCGGCTATGCGCCCGATAGCGCGGAAATTGCCGATCTCGTGAAAGCCCTGCAGTCCATCCCGTCCACCACCCGGCTCGGTTGAGCGCACAGCGCCGGCCGTCGCGGGAAATACGGTGGCGCACAAGCACAAGTAGAATACAACGATGGCCAAGCCGCTCATACCCGTCGAGGTTATCTACGATCACGCGCTGGCATTGCTGGACGCCGAGGGTGCCGATGCCCTGAGCACGCGGCGGCTGGCCACCGAACTCCGGATCTCGACCCGCACGCTGTATCAGCAGGTCGGTAACCGGGAACAACTCATCCGCGCCCTGGTGGCCCGGCATTTCTCGCTGTTGCGACTCGACTTCCACGAGTACGAGGATTGGGAATCGACGGCGGTGCAGTGGTGCCTGGCCCTGCACGACGCCTTACGCGCGCACCCGTTCCTCACCGAGCTCATGACGATCGAGGATCGCAGCGCGGTCATGGACTATGTACACGAATTGGTGGAAGCCACCCGGCGGGAAGGATTTCCACTTCGTCTTGCCGTGGAATGCTGCCGCGCATTGGTCAACCTCACAATAAACCACACAATCGTGGAGGTGCGCGGCATGCGCCAACCAAAGCTTTCCGAGGAATCCGCGGAGCGGGTGGATAAAACCGAGAAGAACTTCGTGATGTCGATTCGCTGGATGCTCGCGGGTGTCCGAGCCGAATCGCAGTCGGATAATACGACATTCCCCGACGCCACTCCGGCGGCACGGTCACCGAAACGGCGTGCCACCGACAAAGCCACGCGGTAAACACGGGAAGATACAAAAATAATATGGCGGTTGCCGTCCCGAATTCGGGGCGGCAACCGCCATATGAAGAACCGGACGCTCGACGCATCAGCTCGGCCATCAATGGAATGGCTCGGGCGGAACCGTCTCGGTGATTGTCTGCGGGGCTCCCTGCCAGCCGCACGGCAGACCACAAGTCGGGTAGATCGTCGTCTCGGATCGACCGCCGATGAAGGTCCGGGTCGCGCTCGACGCCTGCGCGGCATACCCGCACCGCGGGCATTTCGCGAAGTAGTTCAGGACTTCGCGGACCGTGCTGTGGATCGGCTCGTCGATACCGGCCCGCGCACGTGGCGCCATCGGCGGCGGGGAATCGAGCTGCCACCAACGCAGTCGCGCCTCATGGGTTTTCGGCGCGCTACCCATCGCAGGGCAACTCACCTCGGCTGGAATCGTTGCGCACCATCGATCCGCACGACCTCGCCGTTGATGTACGGGTTTTCCAGCAGGTGCTGGGCGAGCGAGGCGTATTCGTCCGGTGCGCCGAGCCGCTTCGGGAAGGGCACCGACGCGGCGAACTTCGCCAGCCGCTCCTCGCCGAGGAAGTCCATGAGCGGTGTGTGGATGGTGCCCGGTGCGATGCTGTTCAACCGGATGCCCACCGAGCTGAGATCCCTTGCGCCCGATAAGGTCAGCGAGATCACCCCGCCCTTGGCCGCCGAGTAGGCGGACTGACCGATCTGGCCCTCGTACCCGGCGATCGAGCTCGTCATCACGATCGCGCCGCGCTCCCCGTTCGGCTTGGGGTCCAGTTTCGCGATCCGCGCGGCGGTCAGGCGCAGCACGTTGTAGGTGCCGGTGAGGTACAGCGCGATGGTGTCGGCGAAGCCCTTCAGCGTGGCCGGGCTGCCGTCCCGGTTGATGACGCGCTCCAACACACCGAAACCACCGTGGGCGATGACCGCGTACCGCAGCACACCCAGCTCGTCCGCCTTCGCCAGCGCGGCCTCGATGGTCGTATCGTCGAGCACGTCGGTGCGCACATAGGCGACCTTGTTGCCGAGTTCGTCGGCCAGCGCCGTCGCCTTCTCGTCATTGACATCGGCGATGACGACGGCGGCGCCCGCGCCGTGCAACCGGCGCACCGTGGCATCGCCCAACCCGCCGGCACCACCGGTCACCAGTACAACTTCACCTTCGAACGACACAGCGTCTCCTTACTTCATGGGTCGATTGTGATGCGGCACGCGAGCCGAAAGCCCTTACGCGCCGGTCCATTTGGGTGCACGCTTTTCGGCGAAGGCCAGCGCGCCCTCCTGCGCATCCTTCGACTGGAACACCGGAATGACCAGTTCCAGCTGCTTCTGCCACATCTCCTCGGAGGTCCAATCGCTGGATTTGACGATGACCTCTTTGGTTTTCGCGACAGCGAGCGGCCCGTTCGCGCAGATCCGCTCGGCCAGGGCCAGCGCTTCCTCGAGCGCCCTTCCCGGCTCCGTGAGGACATTCACCAGGCCGTAGGCCGCGGCCTCCTCGGCCGTGAAATTGTCACCGGTCAGCGCCAGTTCGACAGCCTTCTGATAGGGGATGCGGCGCTGCAGCCGCAGCAGCCCGCCGCCCGCGGCGACCAAGCCGCGCTTGACCTCCGGAATACCGAATTTCGCGGTCTTCGAGGCGACGATCAGATCGGTCGCCAGTACCACCTCGGTGCCGCCCGCCAGGGCGTACCCCTCGACAGCGGCGATGATCGGTTTGACCGGCGGCTTTTCGGTGAAGCCGAGGCCGCGCCCCGGCACGATCACGATCTCGCCGGCCGAGAATGCCTTCAAATCCATTCCCGCACAGAAATTCCCACCGGCGCCGGTTACCACGGCAACCGACAGTTCGGGGCTCTCGTCGAGCTCGTCGACCGCGTCGGCCAGTCCCTGACTGACCGCGGTATTGATCGCATTGCGCGCGTCCGGCCGGTTGATCGTGATCACCAGTGTGCGCCCGCGGCGTTCCCGCAGAACTTCATCCGACACCGATAGCCTCCACTCGTATCGCCAGCTTTAGAAAAGCTTACTATAAGTCTTTCAGTATGAGAACCGCAGCCGGACGTCCGGCCCGCTGATCGCGAACCGGCGCCCAGCCGGGCGAGGTCAGACCTCCACGATGAGCGCGCCACCCTGGCCGCCGCCCGCGCACATCGCCGCCACGCCGATGCCGCCGCCGCGCCGCCGCAGTTCGTAGAGCAACGTGGTCACCATCCGGGCGCCGGAAGCCGAAATCGGATGTCCCAGACTGCATCCGCTGCCGGAGAAGTTCACCAGGTCTTCGTCGAGCCCGTGCTCGCGACACGCGGCGATCGGCACCGATGCGAAGGCCTCGTTGATCTCCCACAGCGCCACATCGGCGGGCTGCAGGCCCGCGCGGTCGAGGATCTTGCCGATCACCTTGCCCGCGGCGAGACCGTTGTCGGCCGGCGTGACGGCGGCATTGGCCCAGGCCCGCACCGTGCCGAGGACCTCGAGCCCCTCGACCGCGGCATAGTCGTCGCCGACCAGCGTCACCGCCGCCGCGGCATCGTTGATCCCGCTGCTGTTGCCCGCCGTGATCGAGAAGCCCTCGATCTCCGGATGCAGCACGGGCAACGCCGCCAACCGCTCCAAAGTGGTATCGCGCCGCGGGAATTCATCGACCGCGAAGTCGAGCACCGAACCGTCGAGCTGCTGGACCTTCATCGGCACGATCTCGTCGACGAATTTCCCGGCATCGATCGCGGCGACCGCCCGCTGATGCGACCGCAGCGCCCACGCGTCCATCTCCGCGCGACTGATACCCGCCTTCTTCGCCGTGTTCCAGCCAACGGTGATCGCCATGTCCAGGGTGGGCGCGTCCGGTGTTTCCGGATGCGAAGGCGGCATCCACGGTTCGACGAACTCGAGCTCCGCCCGGCCCGGCACCCGCCATTTCATCAGCGGTGCGGTCGACAGGGACTGCACACCACCGGCGACGATCACCCGCTCCATCCCCGAGACGATGTGCGCCGCCCCGTTCCCGATCGCGGTCAAGCTGCCCGTGCAGTGCCGATTGACCGCCTGGCCCGGCACGGTCAGCATCCCGGCGGCCACAGCGGCATGCCGCGCCAGATCGCCACCGCCGTAATTCAATTCGGCGAGAATGACGTCGTCGACGGCGGCCGGATCGATGCCGGCCCGGCGAACCGCCTCCGGCAGGATCGTGGTCGCCAGGGTTTCGGAAGGCACATTCGCCAGCGCCCCTTTGAATGATCGTCCGATCGCGGTCCTGACGGCGCTGACGATGACAGGTTTGGCCATATCTCTCAACCTCTCAGCTATCGAGCCGCACCCGCGGGCGCGGCGTCATCGAATGTCATGGATATTACAGTTAGCCATACAGTACAAGCGGCCATCGAAGGTCGCGCATGTTCACTCACACAGCGCGGCGCGTTCATCGCGATACCTCGAGCATTTCGAAATCGGACTTCTCGGCCCCACAGTCCGGGCAGGTCCAGTCATCCGGAATCTCGTCCCACCGGGTGCCGGGCGCGATACCGTCATCGGGCCAGCCCAGTTCCTCGTCGTATTCGAATCCGCAGATCACGCAGCGGAACAACCGGTAGGTGATCGCGGTCTCGCTCATCGGCCCTTACCCCACGGCACGGCCTTGACGAAACCGCCCGCATCCACCCGCAATTGGCTGCCGGTGATGTAGCGCGCGTCGTCACCGGCCAGGAAAACAACGAGATTGGAGACGTCCTGCGGTTCGATGTACGGGATGGGCATCGCCTGCATCGCCGGGAACGCCGCCTCGGCGTCCTCGCGGGTCGGCGACTCCAGATCGGGCCGGAAGACCTTGTACATGCCCTCGTTGTGCAGCATGTCGGTATTCACATTGGTCGGATGCACCGCGTTGACCCGGATCGACTTCTTCGCCAACTGGATCGACAAGTCGTTGACGTAGTGTGCGACAACCTGTTTCGCGAAGCTGTACGCCGAACCGCCCGGCCCCTGCTTGGTGGAACTGCCCAGCTGGGCGGCCAGCGAACCGGTCGCGATAATCGACGCTCCGGCACCGAGGTACGGAATGCTGGCCTGGATGACATTGAACACCCCCACCAGATCGGTATCGACGGTGTCCGACCACGACTGCATGGTCTGCCCCTTGCCCATCGCGGAGATCCCGGCATTGGCCACCACGATGTCGAGCCGGCCCAACGCCTCGACACCCGCCGCGATCGCACTCCAGACCGCGCTGCGTTCCCGCACGTCCACGATCACGGGATGGACACGGACGCCTTCCTTTTCGACCAGCCGGGCGGTCTCCTCCAGATCCTCCGGGCGAGCCAGCGGGTACGTATTCCCCTCGAGGTCGGCGCAGATGTCCAACGCGATGATGCTCGCCCCCTCGGCCGCCAGATTGACCGCGTGCGAACGTCCCTGCCCGCGTGCGGCACCCGATATCACCGCGACCTTGTTGTCCAATTTCCCCACGGGGTACACCCTTTCCGTCGTTCAGTGGTGGGCAGCGCTTCGGTGCTAGCCACGGCGCCACGAATTGTTCAGTGCCGCCTAGGAATTCGGCTGCCGATTGTTTTGGTTTCCAGGTACTGCTGGAAACCCTCCAGGCCGCACTGGCGGCCGACGCCGCTGTTCTTGTAGCCGCCGAAGGGGGCGTCCGCGCCATAGAACATGCCGCCGTTGACACCGATCGCCCCGGTCCGGATACGCCGCGCAATAGCCATGCCCCGCTCCATCGATGCCGACAGCACCGCGCCGGCGAGGCCGTAGGCGCTGTCGTTGGCGATGCGCACGGCCTCCTCGTCGTCGGAGAACGGCATCATCACCAGGACGGGTCCGAAAATCTCCTCCTGAGCGATCGGCAGGCTGGGATCGTCGCAGACGAATACCGTCGGCTGGACGAAATAGCCTCCGGCAAGATGGGGAGGTAGCTTCGGCACCGCTGCACCGCCGGTCACCAGGCGGGCGCCGTCGACGGTCGCACGCGTGCACGCGTCCAGGACACGGCTGCGCTGCGCTGCGCTGATAACCGGTCCCACCACGGTTTCCGGCAGCGCCGGATCACCGACCGGTACCGCCTCGAACGCCGCCGCCACACCCGCGACCATCTCGTCGAACTTCGACCGGTGCACGAGCATCCGGCTGGTCGCGGCGCAGGCCTGACCCGCATGCACGCACACGCCGACCGCACTGCGCAGTGCTGCCGCCGGATCGGCGTCGTCCAATACGATCAACGCCGACTTTCCGCCCAGCTCCAGAAATGTGCGCTTCATGGTGTCGGCGCCCACCCGCATCAGCGTGCGCCCGACCGCGGTCGACCCGGTGAACGAGATCATGTCCACCCGCGGATCGGTCGCCAGCAATCCGGCGACCTCGTTGGACGGTGTGGGCACCACATTGACGACCCCCGGCGGAAAGTCGGTGCGCTCGGCGATCAGCCGCCCGAGTCGAGTGGCGTGCCACGGCGTATTCGGATCGGGCTTGAGCACCACCGTATTTCCCGCCGCCAGCGCGGGCCCGAGTTTGTTCAGCACGACCTCGAGCGGGAAGTTCGACGGGCAGATCGCCGCGACCACACCCACCGGTTCCTGTATCACGGTGCGCACATTGCGGTCACCGAACAGGCCGCCGCCGTCGAGCACGCGCTCCCAGCCGAATTCGTCGATCAGCCGCGACGGATACCGCAGGGACTCCGTCAACGGCCAATCCAGTTGCGCGTTGTGCAGCGTCATCGCCGGACATCCGGCCTCGGCGACGAGTTCCTCACCCAGCTCGTGCTTTTCGGCCTCGATGGCTTGCTGCAGTTGATCCAGACACCGCTGCCGCAGCGCCCGATTCGTCGACCAATCGGTTTCGTCGAAGGCCCGGCGCGCTGCCGCGATGGCCCGCAGCATATCCGCCGCACCCGCTGCCGCCGTGCTGCCGAGCGCCTTACCGGTCGCCGGGCTGACATTGTCGAACGCGGCGCCCGAGGCCGCCGCGACCAATTCGCCGTCGATCAGCATCTGGAATTCGGCTCGCTTCGCGGCTCGGCGGCCCAACTCGATAATGGGCGCCGATGTCTCCCCGACGATCTCGCTCACGACGCCCCCTCACCGGCATTCGGCTCGTCGTGCGCGTTGCGCGCTGTATTGATGGTTCGCTCGCCGCGCTCGCTCACATGTCCTCCTGATCATCCGGCACGCACCGGCAGCGGTTATCGAGCGTCACCGCCATCGCGCGCGACAGGCGGTGCGCTCCGGGTACACGGGAAGCGACGCTGATCCCCTTCGGACGACGTTGTCCGAGACCCGCCGGGATTGTCCATCCTGGATGCTTAACTGTAAGCATTACCGTATATTACTTCAAGACGGTGGGCAATCGCAGGAAAGGAAGCTCCTATGTCAGGTCTGCTCAATGGCGTCCGAGTAGTCGAACTGGCGTCGTGGACGTACGTGCCGAGCGCCGGCGCCGCACTGGCGGAGTGGGGCGCGGATGTGATCAAGATCGAGGACACCAAAGGCGGCGATCCGTGTCGCGCCCTGGTGGTCGGCGGCCTGGATCCCGCGCGGTCGCCGGTGCAGGCCAACTACATGATGGAACTCGGCAACCACGGCAAACGCAGCATCGGCGTGGATATCAAATCCGAGCGCGGACACGAGATCCTCGGCAAGCTGATCGCGAATGCCGATGTGTTCCTGACCAATTGGCTGCCCGGCCCGCTCGAACGGGCCGGTTTGTCCGTCGACCGGATACGCGAATTCAACCCGCGGATCATCATCGCTCGCGGCAGCGGCCACGGCAGTCGCGGACCCGAACGCGAGCGGGGCGGATTCGACGGCGCCAGCTACCTGGCGCGCGCCGGCGTCGCCTACGCACTCACCCCGCCCGATGCCGAATATCCCATGGCCCAGGGCCCCGCTTTCGGCGACCTCCAGGGCGGCATCACGTTGGCGGGCGGCGTCACGGCGGCACTGTTCCATCGGGAGCGCACCGGGCATGCCCCGATCGTCGACAGTTCCCTACTGGCGCAAGGCATGTGGGCCGTGGCACCGGATATCGCGGCGGCCGATTACTACGACATCGATCGGATCCCGCCGAACCCGGCGGGTACCGCGCTCAATCCCGCAGTCAACCGGTACAAGACACGCGACGGCCGCTGGGTGCAGATGATGCTGCTGCAGGCCGACCGGTACTGGCGGGGATTCTGCGAGCGCATCGGCCGGGCCGATATGGCCACCGACGAACGGTTCGTTCCGCTGGCGAATCTGGTCGTCAACCACGAGGCAGCCACCGTCGAACTGCGCAAGACGTTCGCCGAACGTGATCTCGCCGAGTGGCAGAAGGTCCTCGCCGACGAGCCGGGCGTGTGGGCCACCATCGCCAGCCCGCAAGAGGTGCTCGACGATCCCCAGGTGGCCGCCAACGGCTATCTGATGACGTTGACCGACAACGCTGGTAAGCCCTACCGAACCGTCAGCGCCCCAGTGCAATTCGACGAAACCCCGGCGCCACCGAGCCGCTCGCCGGAGTACGGCGAACATACCGAGACCATCCTGCTCGAACTCGGCATGGACTGGGACGAGATCGTCGCCGCCAAGGATGCGGGCGCGGTCCTCTGACGCAGATCCTGTCGGCCATCCCGCAGGGTCACACCATGAGCTATATTGTAAGGCATACTGTAACCCTCCTCGAGGAGCGTGGACGTGGACAAGAACGACATGATCCTGATCAGCGTCGATGACCACATCATCGAACCGCCGGACATGTTCAAGAACCACCTGCCGAAGAAGTACGCCGCCGACGCCCCGCGGCTGATACACACCGACGACGGCGCCGACATGTGGAAGTTCCGCGACATCGTGGTTCCCAATGTGGCACTCAACGCCGTGGCGGGGCGGCCGAAGGACGAGTACGGGCTCGAACCCGAAGGGCTCGACGAGATCCGGCCCGGCTGCTATGACGTCGATGAGCGCGTCAAGGATATGAATGCAGGCGGCATTCTGGCGTCGATGAACTTCCCATCGTTCCCCGGCTTCGCGGCCCGCCTGTTCGCCACCGACGATTCGGACTTCTCGCTGGCCCTGGTGCGGGCCTACAACGACTGGCACATCGATGAGTGGTGCGGCGCCTACCCCGGACGCTTCATTCCGATGGCGCTGCCGGTGATCTGGGACGCCGAACTGTGCGCCGCGGAAGTGCGCCGGTGCGCGGACAAGGGTGTGCATTCGCTGACGTTCACGGAGAACCCGGCGGCATTGGGCTACCCCAGTTTCCATGACCCGTACTGGAATCCGCTGTGGCAGGCCCTGGTCGATACCGACACCGTGTGCAGCGTCCACATCGGATCGTCGGGACGACTGTCGATACCCGCGGTCGACTCACCACCGGATGTGATGATCACCCTGCAGCCGATGAATATCGTGCAGGCCGCCGCGGATCTGTTGTGGTCCAAGCCCGTCAAGGACTATCCGGATCTGAAGATCGCACTGTCCGAGGGCGGCACCGGCTGGATCCCGTACTTCTTGGAGCGCGTCGACCGCACCTTCGAAATGCACTCGGCGTGGACCTTGCAGGACTTCGGCGGCAAGCGGCCGTCGGAGGTTTTCCGGGACCACTTCCTGACCTGTTTCATCAGCGATCCGATCGGCGTGCGGCTGCGCAACGAAATCGGCATCGACAACATTTCGTGGGAAGCCGATTACCCGCACAGCGACTCGATGTGGCCCGATGCTCCGGAGGCACTGCACGAGGTGCTGCAGCGCGAGCAGGTGCCCGATGACGAGATCGACAAGATGACCCATCTGAATGCCATGCGCTGGTATTCCTTCGACCCGTTCGCTCATGTGCCGCGGGAGAAGGCCACCGTCGGCGCGTTGCGCGCTGCGGCCGGAGACCACGATGTCAGTATTCAGGCGCGCAGCCACAAATCGACCGCGGCGGAGGAGAAGCTGCGGCAGTTCCAGTCGCAGATCAAAGCCGCGACCGCCCAGAACGCGAGCTGAGGGTTTGAGCATCTCGTTATTGCTCGACATGGTCGAGGCCGACGATCCCGATCGACTCGCGGTGGTATCCGGCGCTGTTCGGGTAACCATCGCGGAACTGGATGCCATGGCCCGCGGCGCGGCGGGACTGATCGGTTCGTCGGGCGCCGGACACGTCGCATACGTCGGGACCGGTGGCGTCATGGTGCCCCTGCTGCTGTTCGGCTCCGCCCGCGCCGGAAGGGCGTTCACCCCGTTGAACTACCGCCTCAGCGCATCGGCGCTGCGCGAGCTGATCGACCGGTTGCCCGCACCGCTGGTGGTGGTCGACGCCGAATACGCCGAAGCGGTCGAGGGTGCGGGCAAACAGATCATCGACACCGATCTGTTCCTCGCCGCCACGCGGGCCGCGGGAACGGAGACCGAAGACGTCGAGGCCGCACCCGAGGACGTCGCGGTCGTGCTGTTCACCTCCGGCACGACCGCGCGCCCCAAGGCCGTGGAGCTGACCCATGCCAACTTGACGAGCTATGTCATGGGCACCGTCGACTTCGGCTCGGCCGAGCCCGGCGACGCCGCGCTGATCTGTGTGCCGCCCTATCACATCGCCGGTGTCGGCGCGGCGCTATCGAATCTCTACGCCGGACGAAAGATGGTGTATCTCAGGCAGTTCGAGCCGCGGGAGTGGATCCGGCTGGTCGACGACGAGCAGATCACCAATGCCACCGTAGTGCCCACGATGCTCGATCGGATCGTCACCGCGCTCGATGCCACACCGGTGGCGCTGCCGACCCTGCGCACTCTCGCCTACGGGGGCTCGAAGGCACCACTGCCGCTCGTGCGCAAGACGCTCGAGCTGCTGCCCGATGTCGGCTTGGTGAACGCCTACGGCCTGACCGAGACCAGTTCGACCATCGCGGTGCTCACCCCCGAGGAGCACCGCAGCGCCTACCATGCCGACGATCCCGCCGTCGCGAAACGGCTCGGCTCGGTCGGCCGCGCTGTCCCCGGCATCGAACTGCAGATCCGCGCCGACGACGGCACCGTCGCCGCCCCTGGCGAAACCGGCGCGCTGTTCGTCCGCGGCCCCCAGGTGTCGGGCACCTATGCCGATATCGGTTCCGTGCTCGACGGCGACGGCTGGTTCCCCACCAACGATCTCGCCGCCCTCGACGACAACGGCTACCTGTTCCTCGGCGGCCGCAGCGACGACACCATCATCCGAGGCGGTGAGAACATCGCACCGGCCGAACTCGAGGATGTGCTCGTCGAACACCCCCACGTCCACGAGGCCGCGGTGATCGGCGTTCCCGATCCGCAGTGGGGCCAGATCATCGTCGCCGTGGTCGTCCCGGCGCCGGGCAGCACTCCGGCACCGGCAGTACTGCGCGACTATGTGCGAGCCAATCTCCGTGGGTCGCGAACACCGGACCGCATCGTGTTCCGCGATCAGTTGCCCACCACACCGACCGGGAAAGTGCTGCGGCGCACCCTGATCGAAGAACTCACTCCGACCATCGAGGAAACATCGTGATCAACAGTGGTGCCCGGCTGGAAAGCCAGGTCTGCGAAACCCAAGTGATCGTCATCCGAGCCACCGACGCCCTCGACGGGCTGCGCTGCGGCGGCGCCCCGATGGTGCCGATCGGAGCCGAGAAGACCACTGCCGACCTCGACCCGCACTTCGCCGACGGCACCGCCCTCGGAAAACGGTACGTGCACGAGACCGGAGCCGAAATCCTCGTCACCCGACCCGGATCCGGCACGCTCACGGTGCACGACATCCCCTTGGAACTCAAGCAGGCCAAAGCACTGCCATCCAGCGACTGACACGTAGGAGCAATCGCACGCACCCGCATCCACGTCATACGCTACGACGCGACGCTGCGGCGCACCCGCGAGGTCATCGAAATCTGCCGGAAGGTGTGGCGAGGCGCTCCGCTCCGACGGCGACCACTACCGCATCCCGCTGCCCGCGGAATCGGGAACCGAACTGGGCAAACCATTGAAACTCATCAATCAACCAGTGCACCAGCATATTCCGGTCATCACGGCAGCGTTTGGACCCAAGAACGGCACCGGGTGGGACAGTGGCTTCGCGAGCGGCGGCCACCTACCCAAAGCCTGTTCGCCAGCCGGGAACGCTCCGGCGCGGTGGCGGTTCGCATGTTGTTCGCCGGTGCGATGCTTGGCTACTTCACCTTCATCGCCCTGTTCTTCCAAGGGGTGCAGGGTGACTCACCGCTGATCGCCGGATTCGCCTTCCTTCCAGTGCTTTGGTGAATTCCCGTGTCGCACTGGCAGTTCCGCGCTTGACGGGGCGTTTCGGAAATACCGCTCTGCTGACTGTCGGCCTGGGGATCACGGCGCTGGGAATGGCTCGCAACACCTCCTCCGCACTACCGCTACCCGGTCTGGCAGCAAATCCTCGGTCGTGGTCATTCGAGTGACGAGGCCGGGTGTTCGCTCAGAGCCAGGGCGGGGAAGCCGGATTCTCGGCCCGGGTAACGACGGCACATTCCTCCACGAACGACAACACGCCGAGATGGTATGCGGCCGCACCGAATCCGAGGCTCAGGTTGTGTCCGGCCCCGGTTTGCACATTGGTGACGAATCGCGGTGCGGCGCAGAACATCTGCCGGATCTCCGCCAGGGCCGCGGCATCCGATCGCCAGACCCGCTCGAATTCGCCGTGGTTGAATCGCACCGGTACCCGCACGCGGCGGGCCAATTCCGGGAAAGCGGGTGGCCAGTCGTGTACCACCGCCGCCTCATAGCCCGGTCCGGTAACCGAGATCGACTTTCCGCCGAAAATCTCCGGTGGATACAGGTATTCGGGCTCCCACAGCATTTCCCGAATAGCGGCCCGGTCGCGTGTCACCATCATCTGCGCGATTCGTCGCTCGGCCTCGGGGTGTTTGCGGATGCCGGTTCCGGCGAGCTCGATCCCGAGCAGATTCGCACCGCGTTCCTCGGCGGCCATGCGCAGCGCCAGATCGCAACCGGCCGAATGCGCCAGCAGAAACACGCCGGCACCGCGCGGCCGCGACCCGAGTATGGCATCGATGGTCCGATAACACGTGTCCACTCGGTGGTCCGGGTCGGCGAAAGTGTCGGCGTATGGAGCCGACTCGCCGTAGCCGGGACGGTCCACAGCCAGTACCGTGAATCCGAGGGCCGCGCCGATTCGCAAGAGCGACAACCATGGTCGCCCTGGACAGTCGAAATACCTGGATATGGTCGCGCCACCGTGCACGGCCACCACCACCGCGCGCGGCTCGTCGACTTCCGCGCACAGCGCCGACATCGCGATCCCGTCGATCTCGGTCACCCTGGCCGTCACTCCCCGGGTCACGGCATCGCCGATCAGCAGGCCGGTCTCTGCCGCCGTCACCGGTCCGCTCGCAGCAGCAGCACACCGCTGGGTGTCAGCCCACCGCTGGTGACCACACCGACGCGAGCGTCGGGAATCTGTCTGACTCCGGCTTGATTCCGGAGTTGGAGTACGGCCTCGCGGACCAGGCCCAGGCCGTGGGTGCGGCCGTGCGAGAGCTGACCGCCGTGGGTATTGAGCGGCAGTACACCGTCGCGGGCGATGTTCTTACCCTGCGCCAGAAAGTCTTTCGCCTCCCCGATACCGCAGAACCCCAGCGCCTCGATCCAGGACAGGCAGTTGAAGGTGAATCCGTCGTAGAGTTCGGCCACATCGACGTCGGCGGGCGTCAGGCTGGTGCGTGTCCACATGTGTGCGGCCTGGCCCAGCACCTGCGGTTCATGGGTGAGGGTGCTCTGATCCCATTCCAGGCGTTCGATGATCTGGGTTCCGACCGCCTCCACCAGAACCGGCGGCTGCGCCAAATCTCCGGCGGTCTCCCGGGCAGAGACGATCACCGCCACCGCACCGTCGCACGGCACGTCGCAGTCGTAGAGCCCGAAGGGCGTGGTGATGGGGCGCGCCGTGAGGTAGTCGTCCATGGTGAGCGGATCGCGGTATATCGCGGTGGGATCCAGTGCGGCATTGGCACGTTGGTTCAGAGCGATCCAGCCGAGGGTCTCGCGGTCGGTGCCGTAGCGGTGGAAGTGGCGCTGCGCGGTCTGCGCCAGCAGATGCGCCGCCGAGGTCGCGCCGAACGGTACCAGCCAGCCGTCGGCAATCCCGCCGGATGGCGAAATGCGCCCGGCACGAACCAATTCCCCGTAGGTGGACTCCCATACGGTGCGGAAGCACAGCACGTGCCGGGCCAGCCCGGCGGCCACCGCCAGCATGGCGGCGACGACCGAGCCGCCCGGCCCGAAGGTCTCCGCGCTGCCGTTGTACCAGGTCGGCCGGATACCCAGGGCCGATTCGAGGGCGGCGACACCGCCCTCGCCGAACGGGCCGAAGGCACCGGATCCCGGATAGGTCGACAGCCCGTCGATATCCTCCAGGCGCAGTCCCGCGTCCTCGACCGCCGCCCGGCAGGCTTGCACCGTCAGCGACAGCGGGTCGGCCATCAACCGCCGCCCGAGGTCCGACATCCCGATTCCGGTGAGCGCGACCTTGTCCTCGAACTTCTCCGGTGACGCCATCGGCCGCACGCGGTCGGTAATCGAGGCAGGCTCGATGTCGTCGGATGGCAAGGGGGCCAACGGCTTCTGCTCGTCCGCCGGGCGAAACAGCGGCAACCACACCTCGCCCAGTTGCTCGAACTCTACCTGCATGCGCATACCCAAAGTCAGTTGCTCCGGTTCACATGCCACCGCATTGGTGGTCAGCCGCACGCGCGGATCCTCTTCCAGGGCAACCTGTGCCACTACGTACGGCGAGGGCAGGCCGGGCACCTGGAAGCGGTGGTTCACGGTGAAACCGATGAGGGTGGCGAAACCGCTCACCACCCGCACGCCCATCCGGTCACCGCGACAGTAGCGGCAGACCGGTTGCGGCGGATGGATCAACGCGGCACAGGACAGGCATTCCCGGATGCGCAGGCGGCCGTCCGCACCGGAGGTCCAGAAGAATTCGTTCTCGGGTGTGCTGGCCGGCCGGGGACGCGTCACGGGCGACCAGCCGCTTCGGACACCGGCGGATGCTGTGCGGCCGGATCGGGATTCGCGATAGGCAGCCCCATGAATCGGCGTGCGTTGTCGCCCATGAAGTCCCAGGTGCGGCGCTGGTCCATTCCCTCGGCGTACTTCCAGTAGCTTTTCGGCTCCGGGAGTCCCTCCGGATGCGGGTAATCCGAGCCGAACATCACCCGGTCCCAGCCGACCGTCTCGACGACGTCGGCGACCGATCCCTCCCAGAACGGGCTCACCCAGATATTGCGCCGGAAGACTTCCAGCGGGTCTTCGGGGAAGTTCTGCGGCATCTTCTTGGTCAGGTCTGCCAGGTCGTGGAAAAGGGGATGGATCCACGAACTGCCGTTCTCCACACTGGCGATGCGCAGCTTCGGGAATCGAGTGAGGGTGCCGTGGCAGATCAGGCTGCCGATCATGTCGGAGATCTCCCGATGCCCGAGGGCCAGCCATCGGAATGAACTCATGGCCATGAAGTTCTTGGTGGCCGGCGGTTCCCACTTGTTGACGTACTCGTCGAGCGGGGGCTGGCTGGCATGCAGCACGATCGGCAGACCCGCGTTCTCCACATCGCGCCAGAACGGATCGAACTCCGGCAGCGCCGGCGAGCGCCAGCCGCGGTGATTCTTCACCGGCGCCGGTTTGATCAGCACCGCCTTCGCGCCGTTGCCGAGCAGATATTCGAGTTCCCGCTGCGCGCCGTCGACTTCGGCGCAGTTGATGATCGGCGTGCTGAAGATCCGGTCCTGGTAGGCGAAAGTCCAGTGCTCGAGCATCCACTGGTTGAGTGCGTGGATGATGGCCTGGGTCAGCTCCGGATCATCGGCCGCGGAGTGCTCGACAAGGCTCGCCAGCGTCGGATAGCTGAGTGTTTCGCGGACGCCTTGTCGGTCGAGCTCGATGATCCGGTCTTCCGGGTTGCGGGTAGCGGCGGGCGCTTCGATTGCGGCGCCTTGCATTTCCCGAAGGGTGCGGCCCTCGGTGTTCGCACCGGCGAAGAACTTCTCGTGCGCGCCCGGCGCGGCGACCCGATCGAAGGTCGGGTTCGGGATGAAGTCCGTGATCCGGCCGTTGATGGCGATCCGGGTGTGACGTCCGATCTGGACGTACTGAACGGCCTGCTGGTACTGCTCGGGCAGGTATCGAGTGAGAGCTTCGGCGGTCTCGTACATGTGCGAGTCCGCATCGAAGATCGGGGCGGCTATCGGCTGCGTCATCTCTTGTCTCCTTCGTGGCGCCTGGCCGAGCTACTCGAACGGCGTAAACACCAGGCACACAGTCTATTTGGCGATGAACCTGGTTGCGTCGAGAAGCAGGACGACCCGATCGTCCACGTCGGCGGGCAGGCCGTTCTCGGTTTCGCCGTACAACTCGTTCAACATCGAGTAGAACGAGCCCTTTTCATCCCCTTGCACGGTCACCAGCCACCCTTGCGCCTCCAAGACCCGGGAAGGGGCGTCCGGATCGGTGATGAGGAAGGAATAGTTGGGGTTCGCCTGCAGGCTCGTGAACTTCCGCCGCGGAATCGTATGGCTCATGCGTAGATGTGCGCCGTCCCAGGTGAACCGCATCGGCGTCTGGTCCGGGGATCCGTGCGGAGTCACGGTTGCGAGCACGCCGACGATCGGGCGCCGCAGGAGGTCCTCGAATCCGGCAGGCACTTTCGACGTCATGATTCCACCACCCGTTCAGCACCAGTATCGAAATATATACAGTAATACTCTCCGTAGCCTGCCGCAAGCGCCGCCCGACCCTCGTGATCGCATGGTTGTGGCACCACTTCCGGTATGGCTTACTGTATAAACATCTGCAACCCGGAGGAACGAATATGCGGAGAATAATTGCCCCTGAGATCTCCAACTGGCCGGACGAAGACTTCCGGCTCGTCGGCGGATCGTGTGGCGCGTGCGGTGCAACCGTCTTCCCCATCCAGGACCTGTGCCCGCGGTGCAGTCGGCAGTCGATCGAGCCGATCACCCTCCCGCGCAACGGCACCCTGGTGGCCTGGACCACCCAGGGTTTCCTCCCGGGGGCGCCCTACCTCGGCAACGAGACACCGAAAACCTTCGTTCCCTTCGGGGTCGGCCTGGTCCAGCTCGGCGACGTCATCCGGATCGAAGGCCGGCTCACCGAAAACGACCCGGACAAGCTGGCATTCGGTATGGAAGTCGCGTTGACGACCGTGCCGCTCGGCACCGACCCCGAAGGCAACGAGGTGCTCACCTTCGCCTTCCAACCAGCCTGAGGGACAGGACTTTTCACATGACCAACGATGTAGCGATCATCGGCGTGGGTATGCATCCATTCGGCCGATTCGAAGGCAAGACAGCGATGCAGATGGGGACGGACGCCATTCGCGCCGCCCTCGCCGACGCCGGATTGGCATGGCGAGATATCCAATTCGCCGTCGGTGGCAGTTGGGAGGTCGCCAATCCCGATGCGATCGTGAGCCTGATGGGACTGACCGGCATCCCCTTCACCAATGTCTTCAATGCCTGTGCCACCTCGGCCAGCGCCACCGAAGCCTGCGCCGATGGGATCCGGCTCGGCAAATACGACATCGGCATCGCGATCGGCATGGACAAGCATCCGCGCGGCGCGTTCACCGTCGACCCCACCCTCGTCGGCATGCCCAAGTGGTACGGCGAGAACGGTCAATATCTGACCACACAGTTCTTCGGCATGAAAGCCAACCGCTACCTGCACGACCACGGGATCTCCGTGCAGACCCTGGCCAGGGTCGCCGCCAAGAACTACCGCAACGGCATATTGAATCCGAACGCTTTCCGCCGCAAGGCAGTCTCGGAGGCGGACATCCTCGCCGCGCCGATGCTCAACTACCCACTGACCCATTACATGTTCTGCGCGCCGGACGAAGGCGCCGCCGCCGTGATCATGTGCCGAGCCGACATCGCGCACCGCTATACCAGCAAGCCGATATACGTGCGCGCCGTCGAGGTGCGCACACGCAAATACGGCGCGTACGAGGTCAATACGACATACGCACCGGTGCAGGAGGACGTATCCCCCTCGGTCTACGCATCGCGCGCGGCGTTCGAGTCCGCGGGTATCGCACCGAAGGACATCGATGTCCTCCAGCTCCAGGACACCGATGCCGGAGCCGAGGTCATCCATATGGCAGAGGCCGGCTTCTGCGCCGACGGAGACCAGGAGAAGCTGATCGCCGACGGTGTCACCGAGATCTCCGGTTCGATGCCGGTGAACACCGACGGCGGACTCATCGCGAACGGCGAACCGATCGGCGCTTCGGGAATGCGTCAGCTCCACGAACTCGTCCTGCAACTGCGTGGGACCGCCGGCGAACGTCAGGTGTCCGGTGATCCCAAGGCCGGCTTCGCGCTTCTCTACGGCGCTCCGGGCACCGCCGGGGCAACGATCGTCACCACCTGATCTCCGCACCGAAAGCCACCCGCGCAGAAACTGGCCAGTTCGGTGCGTGACACCGTATCTGCACACTGCTGCCACGTACCGAACTGGCGAAGATCCATATCCGGACCGCACGGGTCCTCACCCGCGGCAGCACCTGCGCCCGGACTTCCGGAGATCCGAACTGCCGCATAGACTTCACAACGACGCGGGCTGCCCCGAGGCGCCTGCACTCGCCGTCTCCGCAGATCCCACCGACGTTCACACATCCGGTTCCAGCGGTCGGCCGAATCGGGATCCAGCTCGGCCGCGAGGCATCCGCTATCGCCCCCAGGCTCGCAGCAGGTCCTCGGTCGTAGTCACGGTGGCCAGCAGCGACAATGTGTTCTCGATGACGGCGGCTCCGTACTCACGCGGCACCCCAGCGACCGCATCGCGGGGCAGCACAACGCGATAGGCGGCATTGACCGCGTCCATGACCAGGTTGGGGATCGCCACATTGAGTGACACCCCGACCGCGACGATGGTCGAGACACCGAGATTGCGCAGCACCGCGTCCAGATCCGTACCACCCATGGGACCGAGGCCGTGTCGCCGAGTGAGAACAAGATCGCTCGGTTCCGGCCCGAATTCCGGCAACAGCGTGGCGCCGGGACTGCCGGGAGTTACCGCGACACCACGGCGGCCGATGGCGAAGAGTTTTGCATTGTGATTGGAGCCTTGGCCGTCGGCCCGTCGCGATACCACGCAGTGCACCACCCGAACTCCGGCCGTGCGCGCCGCGGGCAGCAACTTGCCGATATTGGGCAGTGCCTCGCGACGCGCCTCGTCCGCCAGGGCGGGCAGACCGGCATCGGGCCCGACGACCGCACCCTGACACTCCTGGGTGACGATGGCCGTATGCGCGGGCGCGACCAGATCCGCCAGCGCGAGCCGGCTCACGTGGTGCCGACCGGCGGTATGTCGTAGAACTGGGTGGCCCACTTGCGAAGCGACAGATACGGTTTCGCATCCTTGGGGGAAAGCGGCGGGCGTTCGACATACTTCTGATGACGCCAGATACTCAGGTCTTCCCATACGGTGACCAGGAACTGCTTCTCGACGCGCTCGCGAACCGCCGGTGGCGGAACGTCGGAATCGTCTCCCGGATTGCGCGGCCACCAGATCGAATAGAACAGGTCCGAGCATTCGTCGTCGACGGGCGTCGTGGCGAAGATGAGCCGGTGCTTGGATGATCCGTCGAACGCGCTGATGGAGCCGCCGAGACCGAACATCTGCGCGTGGATCTTCAACGCCATCTTATCCGGATCGTCACTGCGCGCGTCGGGCCAGCCGGTGAGGAAGTTCCAGGTGTGGTCGACGACGCTGTAGTCCAGCATTCGCGGGGTGACGGTGGCGCCGTGGACATATTCGAAATGCAGACTGTCCGGGCCGTTCTCCAGCACGACCTGGGGATGCACCGGCTCGCGCTCGGTCTTGCGAGAGAACTCCGGATACGGGCGGTAGAAATTCTCCGGGTCGGTCTCGAGTTCCGGGAACAGCCGCAGGATATCGGGCATCTCCCACTGCGGTTCCTTGCCGTCGGGCTGATGCCACATGAACACGCAACCGTTCTGCTCGTTGACCGGGTAGACCCGCAACCGCAGCCCACGGTTGGTCCGGTCCTCGTCGGGAATGCGGCGATTGGTACCGTCCGGACCCCATCGCCAGCCGTGGAACGGGCATTCGACACAGTCGCCGACCACTTTGCCGCCGTAGCCGATATGCGCACCGAGATGCCGGCAGTGCCCGGTCAATATGTGCAGTTCACCGGACTCGTCACGGTAGGCGACCAGATCCTCGCCGAAGTACCGGAGCGGCCGAACCTCACCCTGCGGAAATTCGGCCGACCACCCCACCATGAACCACCCGGTGACCTTCCAGGTGAAGGGGACCTTCACGTGACACCTCCAGTCTTGCCAGGGCGGGAACCGCCTATACTGATGCACTTACAGTAATATATATGGCACGGGTCTCGCGACCCTGCGCGACCGTTTCCGGGCACCCGGAGCGGCCACGTCATCGATCGGCGATGACGACCTCCCCGAATGTTCGGACGAAGTCCGCCGCCGCCTCGGGGCTCGAGCCGTCGACATGCACCACCGCCCAACCGGCACCGCGCTTTTCGAGATCGTCGAGGTAGGCCAGGGCCGTGCGCACCGTGCCCGCGTCGGCGAAATCCAGATGCGGACACACCACCTGCACGTCGACCGAATCCGGGTCACGGCCAGCCGCAGCCAGCCGACGACGCAGTGCACTGACGCCGTCGCCGAACTCATCGGGATTCTCGATGGCCTTGGTGCGCATCGCGGCGGCCATATCCGCCCCTGCGATGATCGGCATCCACCCGTCGCCGTGCTGGACCACTCGCCGCAGGGCCGCCGGGCCATTGCCACCGATCCAGATCGGCGGGTGTGGTCGTCGTACGGGGGCCTGCAGCCACAGCGGGCCCGGTGCCGCGAAATCTCTTCCCTCGACAGGTTTTTCGGGTTCGATCCAAATCCGCCGCAGCGCACCCAAGGCCTCGTCGAGGAGTTCGGCGCGGCGTTCGTGGTCCACGCCGACCGCGGCGAACTCCGCCCGCAGATAGCCTGCACCCACACCGGCGATCAATCGCCCGCCCGAGACGATGTCCAAACTGCCGAGCGCTTTCGCGGACAGATAGGGATTGCGGAACGGCAGTACATAGAGGTTGGTCAGCAAGCGAATTCGCGCGGTGACGCCGGCCATGAAACTCAACGCCGCGATCGGATCGAGGGTGTTGTGCCCGCCGTTGCGCCGCCATTTCAGCGACGGGGCCGGATGTTCGCTCAATGCCACCGCCGAGAATCCGGACTCCTCGGCCGCCGTGACGACCGCGCGGATCACCTCCGGCCGCAAAAACGCATCGGAGGCGCTCGGCAGCTCGCTCGGATATTCGAGCACGTATTTCATCGCGCCGGTCTCCTTGTCGAGTGCAGCGCGCATTCCTCGATGAACGAGAGCACGCCGCGGTGGTAACCAGCGGCGACGCGAAACAGTGCCTGGATCTCGGCGCGGGCCGCCGGAATGCGATCGGCTTGCCGCCGACGATCGTGTCGTGACGGCATAGCGACACGCTCCTTTTCAGCTCGTCTTCGCCTGGGCCGGCGCGGCATAGTTGGGACGTCCGAGACCGAGCACGTGCTGCGCGATCAGGTTGCGGAAGACCTCGAGAGTGCCGCCGTAGATACCGCACAGCGGCGCCCAGCGGTAGAGGTATTCGGCGCCGCCGTCAGCGATGGCGCCGTCGGTGTCGATCGGCAACGCCGACGCGGACCCGAGAATATCCATCAGATCCGGGGCTATATCACGCATCGCCTGTGCGATCGCGACCCGGCCGAACATATTCGGCGCCGACAGCGCCGCCTCCATCCGGGCGATGCTGCGGCCGAGCCGATACGCGACCGATCCGTGGTCGAGCAGCCGACGACCGTCCGGACCACGCCGGGCGGTTATCGCCGCCACCTTGTCCGCCGACGTCGCCATCACCAGGCCCTGATGCACCAGGACCGATACATCCTGCAGGCCGTCCGCGGCAACGTCTACCACGCCGTGCTCGACGCTGAGCGGCTCCATGAGCACGCGCCAGCCCTCGTTGACCGCGCCGAGCCGATACTTGTCATCGATTCGGACGTCGCTGTAGTAGACGATATTGGTGCGGTCACCGTCCACCGTCCGGATGCCCTGGATCTCGATACCCGGGGTATCCAACGGGACCAGGAACATGGTGAGGCTCTTGTGTTTTCGCGCCTCGGGATCGGTATTGGTGATCAGGAAGACATACTGGCAATTGTGCGCGCCGGTGGTGAACATCTTGGCGCCGTTGATGACCCACTGGTCCCCGTCGCGAACCGCGCGGGTCTTGCACATCGCGACATCGGATCCGCCTTCGGGCTCGGTGTAGCCCAGGCACAACCGGACCTCGCCGGTGAGCACCCGCGGCAGCACCTCCTCGCGCAGTTCGGGCGAGCCGAACTGTTCGACGGATTGCGCCACGATGATGGTGGTGCCCCAGGTGACCCAGGGGACGTGCACGCGCCGCTTCTCGAGATCCCAGATGCGCCGCTGCACGCGGGTCATCCCGCCGTCGGCGCCGGTGTTCATCTCGGCTGTCAGCCACCCTTCGGCACCCATGGCACGGTGCACACCCGCGTCGAAATTATCGCCGGTTTCGCGATCGCGGCGCCGCACCTCGTCGGTGACATGGGTACCGAGAAACTTTCGCACCCGATCGTGGAAAGCCGCGTCCTCGGCGGAGAGTTCAACCAGAGAAAAGTCCATCGATAGCTCCGTTCTAGGCCCGCGCGAACAGTTCGGCGACCCGCACGGCGCTGGCGCCCGGATCGCCCGCCGCCAGCGGCCAGCCACGGGCGCGCACCAGATAGGCCGAGGCGGCCGACTCCGTCGTGACACCCAGTCCGCCCTGGACGTGCACGGCCATGGTGGCCGCCTTGGCGGCCTCCTCGGTCATATACACGAACGCCGCAGCCGCCAGTCCGGGCTGGACATCGGGTTCGTATTCGAGGAACCAGGCGGCCCGCCGAGAAAGGTTGCGCCCGCCCTGCACGACGATCGCGATATTGGCCAGCGGATGGGATATGCCCTGCAGGGTCGAGATCGGAACACCCATCGTGTAGCGGGTTTTCGCGAATTCGACCGCGATGCGCATCGTCTCTTCGACGAGCCCGACCAGCGCGGCCGCGGTGAGCACCCGCCACTCGTCGAGGGCGCGCTCATAGTGCGCGAGTGCGTCGGCGCCACTGGCCAGCACGATCCGCCCGTCGGCCGCCGCCGGATCGACCCACGCCATCGGCAGACGGCCGATATTCTCGACCTTCGCGGGCCGGGTGGCGAAGGTCAGGGCGACGATATCGTCGCCGTCGCGGACGATGATCCGATCCGCGATCGCCCCCGACGGGATGAGCCGGATCCCGGCAACGGCGTCGATGCGCGCATCCAGCGCGACCACCTGTCTGCCCTCGACCACATCCGCCGTGCCATCGGCATCGGCCCGCAATGCGCCGAGCCGAGCCAGCAGGCGAGCCGCGCAGACATGATCGATCCACGGCACCGGCGCGATGGCGCGGCCGAGCTCCTCCGCGACCAGGGCGAGGTCGACCAGTGTCGCGCCGTCACCGCCCACGGCTTCGGGCAGCGCCATGGTGGTCGCGCCGGTACCGCACAGCTGCTCCCACAGATTCTTGTCGAAACCCGTCGGTTCGGCCGCGCGCACCACCTCGAGGGGGCACCGGCTCTTGACGAACTTCGCGTACGCCGCCTGGAGTTCCGTCTGATCTTCCGACAGGCTGTAATCCTGCCTGCGCAATTCGTAGCGGTCCATATTTCTCTTGCTCCTCGTTCCGGCGCGCGGCTCAGTCGGCGACCGCTCGGTCACCGAAAAAGAATTCCTGTGCGTTGTGGTAGAGATAGTTGTCCAGCACGTCTTCGGGCAGGTCGAGCGCCAACGCTTCCGGCACTACCCGGCGCATGCGAAGCACCGGCCAATCCGAGCCGAAGATCACCTTCTGCTTTCCCCGGGTCCGCATGAAATGCACCAGACTGTCCGGCAGCCGCTTGGGCGACCAGGCCGAGGTCATGAGTCGAAGGTTCTCGTATTTCATGAGCAGCCGAATCGCGATATCCCACCACGGATCGGCGCCGTGGATCATGCACAGCCGAAGCTCCGGGAATCGGAAGCACACCTGATCCAGGTAAATGGGATTCTGCACCTCACCCGGAATCGGCGGTCCCGGTATTCCGGTATTCATGCACAATGGCAGACCCAGCTCGGCGCATTTGTAGTACAGCGGGTAGTAGACCGCATCGGTCGGCGGATACCGGCCGTCGCCCCAGAAACTCGGCCCCGCCGTCGTATAGACCACCGGCAGATCGTTCACCAGTGCATCGAGTTCACGCAAGGACGGAATCGGATGTAGTAGATCGACGCCGTTGATGGCCAGACCGAATCGGTCCGGCCGCGCTTCCACGAATTTCAGCGCGGTCTTCGACGGTTTCGCCATCGAATACATCAGGACCGCTTTTTCGACGCCCTGCTCGTCCATCTCGTCGAGCAATTCCGTCAGCTCGACCTGCGTGTACAACGACGCCGGTCCTTTGAAATAGTCGTCCCGGACCTTCAGCATCCAGTCGGGTTGGTCCCGCTCACCGAAATGCACATTCACCAGGCAGTCGATTACTTTGTGCACAGTCACGCCCCAATTTCCTCCGCAACGCCCGGTACCACACGTTTCGCGGCCCAGCGATAATCAGGCTTACCGTTTCCGAGCCGCCGGATCTCCGCTACGAATATGAATTCCTTCGGCACCTTGAATCCGGCCAATTCGAGTTTGCATACCTGCCGCAGTGCCGCGTCGGTGACATCCGCCCCCGCCCGCGGGCACACCAGTGCGACTACCTCTTGCCCCCAGCGCGGACTCGGCCGCCCCACCACCAATGCGTCGAATATCCCCGGATGCGCCCGCAACACCTCCTCGACCTCTTCGACGAAAACCTTCTCACCGCCGGTATTGACGACCAGCGAATCGCGGCCGAGCAATCGGAGGGTGCCGTCGGCATCGACACTCGCCCGATCGCCGGGGATGGCCATGCGCTGCCCATCGATCTCCGGAAAGGTGCGCTCGGTGGCCGCGCGATCCTCGAAATAGCCGAGCGGAACCCGGCCGATTCTGGCCGCCCACCCGATCTCGGGATCGCCGGGCGCGAGAAAGCGGGTGCGGTCCGCCGATACCGCCGTCGCACCCGGGCCCGGATCGAACGTCTCGACCTCGGCACGGTGCCGACTACGACCGAAGGCCATACCGCCGGTCTCCGACGCGCCATAGCCCTCGACGACCATGACGTGCGGCAGCAAGTCGAGCAGTTGCCGTTTGTGCAGCTGGTTGGTCGCCGCTCCCCCGGTTCCGATGGCCAGCAGCGAGGACAGGTCGTACGAGCGCTCTCGCAGCTCTTGCACCAGAGGGCCGGCGTAGGCGTCGCCGACGATCGTCATCAACGCCGCGTTCTCACGTTCCGCTATTTCCAGAGCGGTGCGCGCATCGAAGGTTTTTCGGTCGTCGTACAGCACGATCGTCTGCCCGACCAGCAGCCCCGCGCAGGCCGTCATGATGCCGGCGGCGTGCGACAGCGGTGATACCGCGAACCAGACGTGTTCGGTCGACCGCGCGAGATCCTGTACGGGCGTGAGGGATTCGTGATCAGCACCGTTCATGGACGCCACATAAAGATCACTCTGCCGCCAGAGGACGCCTTTGGGCCGCCCCGTGGTCCCGCCGGTGCACAGCATCACCAGGTCGTCCGGCGTAGCGGTGACTACCTCTGCGGTGTCACCGTCGAGCACCGTGTCCGCGAACGGCACCGTACCCGTCGGAACAGCAGCGTCACTGCCGTCCTCGATCGAGATCAGCAACTCCGTATCGTCCAGCGCGGCTTCGGCGACCACCGGCCCGAATGATCGATGGAAGACGATGCCACGGGGCCGGATATAGGCCAGCAGGTCCCGGATCTCACGCGCCGTGTAGTGGTAGTTGATATTCACCGGTACGACGCGGGCCTTCATACAGCCGATCAGCACGTCGAGGTACAGATCGTTGCGCATGAGCAGGGCGATGCGGTCCTGACCGCACTCCCACCGGCTGAGCCGGTCCCGCGGCGTGTGCTCGCCGAAACCCTGGGCCGCGACGAAGTTCGCGAACCGTCGGATCCGCAGCGCCGACTCGCCGAAGGTGCTGCGCCGGTTGCCGCAGACGGTCATCGTCCGGTCCGGCACCGCCGCCGCGACAGCGTCGAAGACGGCACCGATACTCCATTCGGTCAACGCGGCCTCGATCTCACGCGGCAGCTGCGACGGGCAGCCCCAGGAATTCGAGAGCGTTGTCGCGCATGATCTTTCGCACGTCGGCCGCGTCGAAGGCGGTCAGTTCGTCGGTGAAGGCCACCGGCTCGGCCAGCCCCTCGCCGTGCGGCCAGTCCGAACCGAACAGGATGCGCTCGGCGCCGATCTTTTCCGCCAGCAGTGGCAGATCATCCTCGTAGTACGGGGCCACCCACACGTGCTCGCGCAGGATATCCACCGGATCGTGCGGGAACGCCTTCGGAGACTGGTTGGCCAGCTTCTTCATCCGCTTGGCCAGCCGGTGCACGAAGTCCGAGCCGTTCTCGATGCTGGCCACCCGCAGCTTCGGATGCCGATCGAACACGCCGTGGATGATCAGCGAGGCCATGGTGTCGTGGATGGCACGGTCGTCGACGAGGATCTTGTCCAGCGCGTCCCCGGGCCCGAATGGCTCGAACGTATCCTTACCACCCCACATGGCGGCGATCTTCAGATATCCGCTGTCACCGAGGTGGAAGGCGACCGGAACATTCGCCTCCGCCAGGCGCGCCCACACCGGATCGTGCGCACGATCACCGAGCGAACGCGGCTTGGCGCTGCCCGGCACCGGAGCGGGTCGAATGTGGACCATGCGCGCACCGCGTTCGAGTACGAACTCGACCTCGGCGACCGCGGCCGCCGGATCGGCCAGCGAGATCATCGGTGCCGAGAGGATCCGGTGGTCCGGCCGGTCGAAACCCCAATCCTCGTCCAGCCACAGGTTGAAGGCATGCAAGGATGCCGCAGTCGCCTCGACGTCGTCCCGGAGAGCCTCTTCCACGCCGCAGCCGAACGTCGGGAACATGAAGATAGTTTCGATGCCCTGCTTGTCGAGGACGGCGACGCGAGCATCTCGATCCCGGTATTCGGGCCGCATTTCCAGGCTCTCGACCTGCATCAGTGTCGCTGGATCCACGCCCTCGGGGACCTGACCGCGGAAGATCAGATCCAAGCAGCCCGGCACGATGATCGGGTCGAAGGTCGGATTGGGAATGAACCGGTTCACCCGGTTGCCGATGATCGCCGTGTGGTACTTGCCGTCCTGGACGATCTGCACACCACGCCGCCGGAACTTCTTGTCCAGGTGCCGAGTGAACGCGTCCAGCGGCTCGTAGTAGTGGTTGTCGACGTCGATCGCCTTGTAGTCGAGCGCAGTCATCAGCGTCCTTTCAGTTCGCCCGATGGTCGTTTCGACCGGTCCGGTGGCCGGCCCGTGCACCGGCATCGACGGCAGCGGTACCGACGGCATCGCCGCGCGGTCCGTCCCAGCCGATCAGTGCAGCGTGACAGTCCTTTCCGGATGCCGCATCTTGCTATCGAACGACCTGCCGCAGATCAAATAGTTATGTCTACTGTATACCTATCGATAGGGCCGTGCACAAGAGTTCGACCAAAGGCCGCCGATCGGCGCAGGCCGACTCGCCCCGGCGTCGGCCGCCCAACGCAAAGCGCCCGGGTGCCGGAACTTTCGTTCCGGCACCCGGGCGCTCGGTCCGCGATCGGTCAGCAGGCCGGGGACTGACCTCCCTGCAGCATCAGCAGGCCACAGAAGGTCTCCGCGGTGACCTTCCACTGCGAGCCGTCCTTGACCGCCTGGCCGAGCTGATCCGGCAGCACCGGATTGCCCGCGACCAGCAGGGTGTAGGTGACATCGGCGTGGGTGGCGTCGAGCGGCTTCACTGCCGACACCGTGGCGGATGTGCCCTGCGCCTGCGGGTTACCCGCCTGGGCCTGCAACACCGGCGCGAAGACCTGCCCCTTCTCCACGACCGCGATCCGCGCATCCGCCGTTGCCGCCCCGTTGAAGAAGGTCACATACGCGTCGGTGACAGCTTTGACGGTCGCCGGATCGGCTTGTGCCGCGGCAGCACTGGACGAGACGGCCGATGTCGATGCGGCGGTGCCGGAGTCATCACTGGAACAACCGGTCAGAGCCGCAGCGGCGACGACCACCAGGCCACAAGACGCTGCGACAGCGCGAAGGAATGGAACACGCATGGAAATCCTCATCTCTAGTGCATTGAAGCTCATATACAGTAAGCGATACAGTAATATCGATTTCTGCGAATTGTGAGAATTTCGCAGCCGGGACACAACCCGGTCCGATACGGAGATCGCCGCCAGCATGGCACCGAATGTACAGCAGCGTTACCACCACAGAGAATATGATTCTCAAAAATGTCATCCGGCCTATCAAATGGAGCCGATCACGGTTCGTGACGTGCCGATAGTCATCGGCATCGGGCGATAGCGCGGCGGCAAACATGTACTGTTCGCAGATCGACGAAACCACATTGCGAACAGCGCCGACACCATAGCGGACGAGGACCGTACGGTCACCGCCAGAGCTGGCGCACACCGAGTGTGCAACCGCGTTACCATCACAGAGAATCCAATTATCGGGCGATGCCGCCCGGTCACACGAATGGAGACGACCGTGGTTCGTGATGTGCTGGTAGTCATCGGCACCGGCGGGATGGGCCGGGCGATCGCGCGGCGGCAAGCCGGCGGCAAACAGGTGCTACTCGCGGATTTCGACGAAACCGCATTGCGGACGGTCGCCGACGCCATGGCAGACGACGGCCACACCGTCACCGCCGCGAGCGTGGACGTCTCCGCCCGCGAGTCGGTCGCCGAACTGGCGAAAACGGCGGAGTCCCTCGGACCGGTCACCCAGATCGTGCACACCGCGGGGCTCTCCCCCGCACAGGCGCCGACGGCCGCGATCCTGCGGGTGGACCTCGTCGGTGTCGGCCTGGTGCTGGAGGAGTTCGGCCAGGTCGTCACCCCGGGTGGGGCCGGTGTGGTCATCGCGAGCATGGGCGGACATATGGGCACCCTGCCCGCGGACCTGGAGGCGGCGCTGGCCACAACCCCGACCGACGAGTTGCTGAATCTCCCCGCCCTCGCCCCGGACGTATTGACCGAACCGGGCCTGGCCTACGCCATCGCCAAGCGCGCCAACCACTTACAGGTCCGCGCCGCGAGCGTGGCTTGGGGCGAGCGCGGCGCCCGGATCAACTCCATCAGCCCCGGCGTCATTTCCACCGCGATGGGACGTCAGGAATTGTCCTCGGCGGGCACCGGCGACGGGATGCGCGCGATGATCGGCATGTCGGCAGCGAAGCGACCGGGCACTCCGGACGATATCGCCGCCGCGGCGGCCTTCCTGCTCGGCCCGGACGCGGCATTCGTCACCGGCACCGATCTGCTGGTGGACGGTGGAGTGGTAGCTGCCTTCCTCGGCATCGCGGCCGCCGCTTCCGCCGAAACACACTGATCCGCAATGTAATTCGACCACCGAAACGTTCGGCGGGGCGCACGGCACATCGAGTGGCGCCGGAGATGTCCGGCGCCTCCCCCGCGAGACTCAGGGCACGATGACGGTGCGAGAAACCGGCTCGGCGGCGGCCTGCCGGGCGTAGATGCCGCGTTGCAGTGACAGCAGCAGCGCGTTGCGTGTCTCCTCGGGACGGATGAGCTCGTCGAAGCCCATATGCTCGGCCGAGTGGTACGACGCCTGCAATTCCATGGCACGCAGGGACGCGGCGACGTCGTCCTCGGCATGCGAGGCACTACTCAGGGCGGCGGCGCTCATCGCCCCCATGGTCGCCCCCGGGTAGGCGAAGGTCGCCACCTGGCTGTCGAACCCGATCAGCGACATCACCATGGACCCGAAGCCATACGCCTTGCGCAACGTCAGGTGCAGCTTCAGCGTCGTTGCCGCCGTCTGTGCGACGAACATCCGTGCGCCACTGCGTAATACGCCGTCCTGCTCGGATTCGCTGCCCGGCAGCATGCCCGGATTGTCGGCCAGGAACACGATCGGCAGGTGGAACGAGTCCGCGACCGTGATGAAGTGGGCGGCCTTGTCGGCGGCGGCGGCGTCGATCGACCCGGCCAGCACCTGCGGCTGGTTGGCGACGACCGCGACCGGGTGACCACCGAGGTGACCCAGTGCACAGATGATCGCCTCGCCGAAATCGGGCTGCACCTCGAACCAGTCGGGATGATCCAGGACCACATCGAGCACCGCACGCATATCGTAGGTGCGCCGGTTGTCGCGGGAGATGATGTCGAGCAGTTCCGGCGTCGGCCGCGGCCCGGCCGATTCGTCGGGAGTCACCGCCGGTGGGTACGACCACGCGCTCGACGGAAAATACGACAGATAGCGGCGGATCGCGTCGAGCACATCCTCGTCGGTTTCGCCGAGGTTGTGGATCAGCCCGCTCGGCAGCGCGACATCCGGGCCGCCGAGATCTTCCTTCGAAATATCTTCCCCCGTGGATACTTTCACCACCGGCGGACCAGCGGTGAAGATCGCGCCCTGCCCGCTCATGATCGCGAAATCGGCCACCGGAGCGATCAGCGCACCGTGCCCGGCCGAGGGGCCGAGCACCCCGGTGACCATCGGCACCCGGCCGGAGCATCGCGCCTGGGCCAGCAAATCGGTCGGCGTACGCCCGTAATGGTCGCCGGTGGGCCGAAATCCCGCACCCTCCAACAGCATTATCAGCGGCACCTTGTTGCGCAGCGCGAGTTCGGCCAGCCGGTAGCGTTTGGAATTGCTGCCCGGCGCGATACTGCCCGCCAGGGTCGTGAAGTCTTCCGCCCCCACCATCACCGGCGCGCCATCGATGAGTCCGGAACCGGTCACGATCGCGTCGGCGGCGACCTCACCGCCGACCAGGGTGCCGAATTCGTGGAAGGTGCCGGGATCGAGCAGCCGCTCGATGCGCGCCCTGGCGTCGAGCTTGCCCTTGCCGCGATGTTTGGCGACCCGTTCGGGCCCACCCATCGCCTGTGCGCGCGCACGGCGGCGCCCGAGGTCTTCGAGGGTTTCGTCCCAGGTCTGGGCATTCGTCATCGCTATGTCCTAATCGATCGAGTCGGGTGTTGCGGTCACATCAGCGAGTAGCGAATCGGAAGATGTTTGAGCCCGCCCACGAATGTGGTCGCACTGAGTTCGGGCACACCGTTCAGCTCGATCGAGGTCAATCGCGGCAGCAGTTCGGTGAGGAATTTATTGATCTCCATCCGGGCCAGTCCGGCGCCGAGACAGAAGTGCACGCCGAATCCGAACGCCACATGTTTATTGGGCTCCCGCTCGATATCGAAACGGAACGGGTCTTCGAAGGCGTCCTCGTCACGGTTCGCCGACACATAGGACAGCAATACCGATTCGCCCGCGGCGATAGGCACGTCGTGGACCGTCGTATCTTCGGCGGCAGTCCGCATGAATGCCTTGACCGGCGTGACCCAGCGGATGATCTCCTCGGTCGCCCGCGGCATCAGATGCAGATCGGTACGCAACCTTTCGCGCTGATCGGGATGCTCGATCAGGGCGCGCAGGCCCCCGGAGATGCTGCTGCTGGTGGTGTCGTGCCCGGCCGTGGCAATGATGGCGTAGTACGACATGGTGTCGACATCCGACAGTGGCTCACCGTCGATACGGGCGTTGGCGATGGTGGATCCGAGGTCTCCGGTGGGATTCGCCCGCCAAGACTCGGTCAGATGCTTGAAGTACTCGAACATCTCGAGCAGCGAGTTGATCTTCTCGTCCGACGGTGCACTGCGCTGCAACTCGGCATCGTCGTTGCCGACCAATTCCTGTGTGAGCTTCAGCATCCGGGGAAAATCGGCCTCCGGAACGCCGAGCAGCGACATGATCACATACAGCGGGAAATTCACCGCGACCTCCTGGACGAAGTCGCATTCCCCACCGGCAGCGCGCATTTTGTCGACGTAGCGTTTCGCCAGTTGCTCGACCCGATCCCCCAGTGCCTTCATGGCTTTCGGGCTGAACCAATCCGCGGCGATCGCCCGTACGACCCGGTGCTGCGGCTCATCCATATGGATCAGCGTGCGAATACCGGTGGCCGCCTGCATTTCATCCGATTCGGCGGTCATCAGCACCGGTCGAGGCCAGTTCGTGAACAGCCGGTTGGCCCGCTCGATCGCCATGATGTCGGCATGTTTGGTGATCGCCCAGAACGGCTTGTACGCGGGCACATCGACCAGCGATACCGGAGCCTTCGCCCGCAGCGCGGTGAGCGCGCCGTGCAACCGTGCCTCGTCGGCATACGCGGTCGGGTCTGCGAGGACATTGGCGGCTTCGTCGACGATCGGCATGCTCATCAGCGGCACTTCCATTCCATCCGTCTTCATGCGGGTCCGATCCGGCGGGCGCACCGCGTCCCAGATCGTTGTATCGGCCAACAGCCTGATTTATAGTGACCCTTACTGTCAAGCATTCTATATCGCGCATCCATGCAGCGGAACGGTGGTATTCATGGACTCCGGGCAACGCAAAATCGTTGTGGTCGGCGCCGGCTCGGGAATCGGCGCGGCGACCGCGGCCCACTTCCACCACAACGGCGACCACGTGCTCGCGGTAGATCTGCACCCCAACGAAACCCCGGCCGCACAGCACGAACAGTGCGACCTGCGCGACGCCACGGCCATCGCGGCGCTGCTGGACCGGATCGGCTCGGGCTGGGATCTGCTGGCCTATGTCGCAGGCGTGCCCGGCACCGCACCGGCCGCAGACGTGTTGAAGGTGAACTATCTCGGTATGCGACTGACTGTCGAGGGCATGCTGCCGCTACTGCGGCACGGTGGCGCGATCGTCACGATCGCCTCGGTGGCCGCCCTCGGCTGGCAGCAGCGCCTGGACGACCTGGCCGGACTGCTCGCCGCGAGCGACGCCGAGACCGTCGAGCGCTGGCAGGACGGTCAGGACCCGACTTATCCGGTGTACAGCACATCGAAGCAGGCCGCGATCATCTACGCGAAGCGGCTGGCGCCGACGGCCTGGCAGAAATACGGGATCCGGGTGAACACCGTCAGTCCGGGGCCGACCGAGACGCCGATCCTGGCCGACTTCGAGGCGTCGATGGGCAAGGACGTCCTCGACACCGTGAAGGCGACGATCGGCAGGCACGCCACCGTGGACGACATCGTGCCCGTGATCGCATTCCTCGGCTCGCCGCAGGCGCGCTGGATCAACGGACAGGACGTCCACGTGGACGGCGGATTCGTCGCACCGCTGATCGCCGGGGCACCGATACAGCTGTAACCGACAGCCCGCCGACCACCGCCGGTTCAGCGCGCGGAAGCTATACTGTATAGATTACAGTATCTTGTACCGGCAAGGCGCCGCGCGCTGTGACGATGTAGAGGTGAGCTGTGGATATCCCCGTTCAAGACAAATCGGCGACGGCCGAAGACACCCTCGACCTGCGGGACCCCTACCCGTTCTTCGCCGCCAAGCGGCGCGACGGCGGTGTCTTCCACGGAACGGTCATGGACTACTCCCGGACCCCGGAGTCGCTGCGCCCGTCGGACAGCTATGCCGCGGTCTCCTACCCGGCGGTGAGCACCGCACTGCGCAACAGTCGGGTATTCAGTTCCAAGCTCTACGATTCCACGATCGGCGTATTCATGGGCCCGACCATTCTCGCCATGGACGGCAAGAAGCATCGGGCGCACCGGAATCTGGTGGCCACCGCATTCAAGCCGCAGTCGCTGCTGCAGTGGGAACCGGAGATCGTCCGGCCGATCTGCAACGCGCTCATCGACGAGTTCGCCGAGCGCGGCAGCGCCGACCTCGTCAAGGAATTCACCTTCGAGTTCCCCACCCGTGTCATCGCCCGCCTGCTCGGACTCCCCGAGGAAGACCTGCCCTTCTTCCGCCAGGCGGCGGTGTCGATCATCAGCTACGCCAACAAGGTTCCGCAGGCGCTGGAAGCGTCCAACGACCTGAAGGAATACTTCCTCGGGCATATCGAGCGGCGGCGGTCCGAGCCGACCGACGACATCATCGGCGATCTGGTGACCGCCGAGATCGACGGAGAGAAGCTGACCGAGGAGGCCATTTACTCGTTCCTGCGGCTGCTGCTGCCTGCCGGATTGGAAACCACCTATCGGTCGTCCGGAAATCTGCTGTACCTGCTGCTCACGCATCCGGAGCAATACGAGGCGGTGCAGCGCAATCACGACCTGCTCCCGCAGGCCGTCGAGGAAGGGTTGCGCTACGAAACGCCGCTCACGCTCGTGCAGCGGTACGTGACGGAGGATACCGAACTGGAAGGTGTCGCCATTGCGCGGGGCGCGGTGCTCGATCTGTGCCTGGGATCGGCGAACCGCGACGAGAACCGTTGGGAGCGACCGGAGGAATTCGATATCTTCCGATCCCACATTCCGCACATCAGCTTCACCGCCGGTGCGCACACCTGCCTCGGCCTGCACCTGGCTCGGATGGAGACCCGGGTCGCCATGGAGGCCCTGCTGAGCAGGCTGACCGGATTCACCCTGGTGGACGCGGGCGATCCGCATATCTTCGGCCAGCCGTTCCGCTCGCCCAACACACTGCCGGTGACCTTCGATGTCATTGCCTGAGCTACAGCGGAATCGGAATCGGTTCGATCTGTCCGGCCGCGCGGCGCTGGTCACAGGTGCCGGCGGCGGCATCGGCGCGGCCGTCGCCACCGCACTGGCCGAGCAGGGCGCGGCGGTACTGGTCACCGATCTCGACGCGGCGGCGGCCGCGACCACGGCGGAGCGGATTATCACCGACGGCGGACACGCCGCGAGCGTCGCACTGGACGTTCGTGATCCCGAGGCCGCCGACGCCGCAGTCGCCGCGGCGGCCGAGCTGGCCGGCGGCACCTTGCACATCGTGGTCAACAACGCCGGGGTAACCGCGCCCGCGATGTTCGGCAAGACCACCGAGGAGTCGGTACGGCAATTGCTCGACATCCATGTACTCGGCGCGTTCCGCTGCGCGCAGGCGGCACTGGCATACCTACCCACCGACGGCACCGGCCGCATCATCAACGTGACCTCGTCGGCCGGTCTGGCCGGGGCGCTCGGGCAGGTCAACTACTCGGCCGCGAAGTCCGCCATCGTCGGTCTGACCAAATCGCTGGCCCGTGAGCTGGCGCGCAAGCAGATCACCGTCAACGCGCTGGCGCCGGCGGCCGCTACCGCCATGACGGCCAAGATCCGCACCGACCCCAAGTTCGCCGAAAAGATGCTCGACCGCATTCCGCTGCGGCGGTGGGCCGAACCCGATGAGGTCGCCGGGGCCTTTGTCTTTCTCGCCTCCGATGCCGCTTCCTACATCACCGGTCAGATCCTGCCGGTGGACGGTGGCCTGGTGATGTGATGTCCGATCCGACCGCGGGCCCGCTCGCCGGAATCACCGTCGTGGCCCTGGAGCAGGCCGTCTCCGCTCCCATGTGCACCCGTACCCTGGCCGATTTCGGAGCCAGGGTTATCAAGATCGAGAATCCGCGCGGCGGCGACTTCGCGCGCGACTACGACGATGTTGTCAACGGGCTCGCCGCGCATTTCGTGTGGGTGAACCGCGGCAAGGAATCGGTGACGCTCGACCTCAAGAATTCGGAGGGGATGGCGGTCCTGCACCGGTTGCTGGAATCCGCCGACGTATTCGTATCCAACCTGGCGCCGGGGGCGACGGCCGCACTCGGCTTGGCCTCGGACGATCTGGCGACGCGGCATCCGCACGTGATCGCGATGGAGATCGATGGCTACGGCCCCGGCGGGCCGCTGTCCCACAAAAGAGCCTATGACCTGCTGATTCAGGCCGAATCAGGGGTATGCGCGGTCACCGGCTTCCTGGATGCCCCCGCCAAACCCGGTCCGCCCATCGCCGACGTGTGCTCGGGCCTGTACGCGGCATTGACGATCGTGGCGCTGATCTGCGGCAGACGAGCACCCGGCGGATCCGCGACCGAACCCGCTGCGGCGGCGGTGAGCCTGTTCGATACGGCTGCCGAACTGATGGGATACGCGCTCAACTACACCCGGTACACCGGAATCGATCAGCAGCCGCTCGGCATGAGTTCCCCGGCGGTCGCCCCCTACGGTGCCTATCCCACCAGTGACGGCCGCACCGTGGTGCTCGGCACGACGAACGACCGAGAATGGCAGCGCCTGGCCCGCGACATTCTCGACCGGCCCGATCTCGCCGAGGATCCGAGATTCACCACCAATGCCGGACGGGTGCGCCACCGCAGCGAACTCGATGCCACGATCGCGCACTGGTGTGCGCAACACGATTTGGCCACCGTCCAGTCGCGCGCCGACGCGGCCGGAATCGGGAACGCCCGCTACAACACCCCCGCCGACGTGATCGCCCACCCACACCTCGCGGCACGTCGACGCTGGCGACCGATCCAGACGCCCGCCGGTCCGGTACCCGCCCTGCTGCCACCGCCCGTCATCGCCGGATACGAACCGCCTATGGGGGCCATCCCAGGACTGGGCCAGCACACCGAAACCGTCCTGGCCGCAGCCGGATTCGGTGCGGAGGAAATCACCCGCCTGCGTAACCGGGGGGCCATCGGACCGGTGCCGACCAACCCATTTGCAGATCCGGATATGGAAGGACGACATTGTGACCGAGCGCAGCGAGGGAACCAAAGGCACAGCACCGCCGGTCACGGCGGAACCGAGCGCCAGCGAGGTGGAGTTGTGACCGAGCGCAGCGAGGGAACCAAAGGCACAGCACCGCCGGTCACGGCGGAACCGAGCGCCAGCGAGGTGGAGTTGTGACCGACGAACCGGTATTGCGCACCGAGCAGGTGGGTGCGGTGCTGACACTGACACTGAATCGCCCGCACCGTAAGAACGCGCTGACCCGCGAGGTGTGGGCGGGACTGCGCGCGGAGTTCCACCGGGTCGCGCACGGTCGCGACATTCGTGCCGTGGTCCTGACCGGGGCCGACGGCACGTTCTGTTCGGGCGCCGATATCTCCGATACCGCCGGCATGGACGAATTTCCCGATCCCAGCCGGGAACTGCGCGTCATCAACGAGGTCGTGCAGCAGTTGCACGACCTCCCGGTGCCCACCGTCGCAAAAGTGCGCGGGGTGGCGGCAGGCGCGGGATGGAATCTCGCGCTCGGATGCGACCTGGTGGTGGCGACGCCCGACGCGCGCTTCTGCCAGATCTTCTCCCGGCGAGCGCTGTCGCTGGATTGCGGTGGCTCCTGGCTACTGCCCAAACTCGTCGGCCTACAGCAGGCCAAGCGCCTGGCATTGCTGGCCGACATGATCGGCGCCGAGGAAGCGCACTCGCTCGGACTCGTGACGTGGATACAGCCCGACGAGGCTGTCGACAAGTTCGTCGATGAGCTGGCGGTGCGGCTGGCCGCCGGGCCGCCGCTCGCACTCGCGCAGACCAAGGCGCTGTTGAACGACGGAACGGATCGGACGATGCGCGAGGCGCTCGCCAACGAGGCGCGCGCCCAAACCATCAACCTGTCCGGCGCCGATGTAATCGAGGCGTTCGCCGCGTTCGCCGAGAAACGCGAGCCGGTCTTCACCGGGGCATGGGGCACAGGAGGTTAGCAATGGCGAAACGGGTCACCGTCGAGCGGCGGCAGCGACGCGAACGCGGCTCGCTGAATCCGGAGGACATCATCGATGGCGCATTCGAACTCGCGCAACAGGTTTCGATCGACGGCCTGAGCATGCCGCTGCTGGGTAAGCATCTCAATGTCGGGGTCACCAGTATCTACTGGTACTTCCGCAAGAAGGACGATCTGCTCAATGCGATGACCGACCGCGCGCTGCGGCTGTATGTGTATGCCGTGCCCTACCCATCCGTCGAAGCGGGCAATTGGCGTGAGACGCTGGGTAACCACGCGCGCACCATGCGGCGCACCTTCCTGGCGAGCCCGATCCTGTGCGATCTGATCCTGGTCAGATCGGCGCTGAGTCAGCACGCCGGTCGGGTGGGTGCCGAGCAAGTGGAGCGGACGGTGGCCAGCCTGGTGGAAGCCGGCCTTTCGGTCGAGCAGGCCTTCGACATCTACTCCGCGATCAATCTGCACATCCGCGGATCGGTTGTGCTGCAACGGCTCTACGACAAGAACCAGGAGCTGGAGGTAGCGGGCCGGGCATACTACGACAGCATTCTGATCGAGCCGGAGACGACTCCGATGCTCGCCGAGGCCATGGCCAAGGGACTGCGATCGGGCGCACCGGACGACCGGAATTTCGAATACGGACTGCGCTGCATCCTCGACCACGCGAGCCGGCTGATCCAGCTGAATTCGTCGGCACACACGAATTCCGTCGCGCCGGGCGACGCCGCCCAGGCCTCGTAGGACTGTCCGACACCACTCGTCGTCCCGGCCGGACATCCGCCTGCCGGGACGACGAATCTTGTACGCCGGGTGCCCAGTCCGGAAAGGCTGGTTCGGTTAGCGGGAAGCTCGGACGCTACACCGCGGAGTTGAGTGCGTCGGTACAGCCCGCACACGATCGCAGCTCGATGATCAATCCGACCCGCTGGCATATCGGCGCTGTCGGTCACGGGCCGAGGAACAATTGTTCGCACGGCAGGCGCGGCAGCGGCCGACAGTCCTCGATGGTATCGCGTATCAATTCGATTGTGCACCAATGCATTCGCCTCCAATCGTGGATCAAGTTACGGACTGCCGCCGCGGCGGCCGAGTAGTCGAAGACCACGCCGGCCAGCCAGATTCGCACGTGGACATCACCTTCGGGTGGGAACCATCGTTTGACGGTCATGGCTTATCGTCACCCCCAGGCATTACCGTGTCGACCTTTCCGGACGAGGGCACTAGTGGACCATTTCCGCCGTGCTGGGCTTGCGACCGTGGCGCATGACTATCGCGATGACCAGAGCGACCAGCGCCAACCCCGACATGAACCAGAAGGTGAGCACATAACCCTGGTCGGCGAAAACCTGCGGAATCGGTTGGGTCGCACTCCGACCCATCGCGCCGACCTCGGCATTGATCGGGTTGGCGGACTGGAATGCGGCCATGATGGCGGCCCCGACGGCCGCGCCGATGCCGATGGTCACACCGAGCATGCCGGATCCGATGCCCTGCTGTTCCTCGGGCAGCGCATCGACCATCAGGATGGAAGCGGCGGCGAAGAACAGTCCGAAACCGATACCGAACAACCCGTTCAGCACGCCGAACAGCTGCCAGCTGTAATGCGGTGTGGCCAGCGCGAAGCCGATACCCACACCGATCATCACCACACACGCGATGATCGCGGGGATACGGGCGCCGATCCGGCGCGCGAGAACACCGGCGATCGGGCCGAATATCATACTCACGACACCCGCCCAGATCCCCAGATGCGTTGCGAACGAGAGCATTCCGAAGCCACTGCCGTAGTGGTAGGTGGGATCGAGACGCACGTGCACCACCGAAAGCGGCAGCTTCATTCCGGTCATCTCGTGCGCCTTGTCGACCGCGCCCTGCGCGACCATCTGCTTCAGCTGCTCCGAGCTGGGCGTCTGGCTCATATACCCGAGTGCGGTCGCCACCACCATGAGCATGCCCGTCGCGAACAATGTCATCAGCATCGTGAGACCGACCTCGGGTCGTGACAGTAGCCTGATGTTCATGACGGGTCGACTGGACCGAGACTCGATCACGACGAACAGCACGAGCAGCGCCGCTCCGCCGATGACCCAGGCCAGCGCCGAGGCTCTGCCCCAGCCCCAGTCCTGTCCCTTGGACAGGTACAGCAGGATGCCGAAGGTGCCCGCCGACAGCATGATGATGCCGAAGGGCTGGATCCGCTCGCGCACCCGCAACTTGGACTCCGGAACGACAAGTGCGAACAGCACCATCACCGCCGCGGTGTAGACGACCAGGAACCAGAACAGCGCGCGCCACTGGAAATGGTCCACCAACGCGCCTGCGATGATCGGCCCCAACAGCCCGGAGACCCCGACACCGCCGGCGACCACACCGAGTCCGAGCGCTAGGTACTTGCGTGGCAACAGATCTCGGACGAGACCATAGGACAGCACCAGGGTGGCTGTCGCGAACGCCTGCAGGCCCCGGCCCACCAGGAACAACGTCCAACTGGAGGTCGTGGCGTCGATCAGGCTGCCGACCAGGAACAGCGCCCCGCAGAGCAGGTAGACACGCGTCTTGCCCCACATATCACTCAACTTGCCCAGCACCGGGGTCGCGGCGGCCCCGATGATGCCGGTGATGATGATCGCCCAGTTGATATCGGAGCCGACAGTCGAGAACGTCGTCGTCATCTTCTGCAGCGCCGCGCCGACCATGACGGTCTGGAAAGCCGAGGTCTCGGTGAGCAGCACGATTGCCGCGAGCACGGTGATGACCCGCAGTCCGGAGGCACCGTCGAGCCGACCGGTGTCGACTGGTTCGACGCCCTCCGGCGGCGGGGTGGCAGTGGTGGTGGTCATGGGTCACCCCACCAGATCCGGGGCTTGCCACAGCGGGAACACGCGATCCGGATCGCACTGCTCGTCGACGATCCATTTGCACATCCGCCGCACCGGTTCCATCGCGTCCTGCGGAATCGTGAAGTTGACGCTGGCGGCATACCCCAGTGAGGTGAGCCGTTGGGCGCCGAACAGCGGAAGCCGGTCGCGTAGTTCGGTTTTCAGCGATTCGGGATAGATTCCGATCGTCTGGGTATAGGCATTGACAGCGTCGGTCACCTTGTCGATGCTGTCGACCGGGACGATATTGGCCACCCGTCCGGACAGCATCATCGAATAGTGCACCGGTTCGTCGAGTTGGGAGACGACGATGGCGCCCTCGCCGTCCTCGCCTCCGTAGACGCGGTACCAGTCGTCGTTCAACCGCGACCCCTCGACATGCTCGAGCAACGTGCGGTTGACGACCTTCGGCTTGGTGGATAGCGACCCGGGCAGGTGCAGCATCGATTCGTAGATGTGTTCACCGAGTCGATTCGCCCGTTCCAGTCCCGGCTCATCGGTGCCGCTGAGCACGTAGATGACCCGCGCGTTGACGCAACCCTCCTGGTTGCCCGCGCCGACGTCGCAGGCCGCGCGCACGGCCACCTCGCGCAGGGTGTCCTCGCTCTCGAACGCCTCCGATCCGATGATCGTCGCGCTGCGCTTGGGATCGAGCGAAATCAGCTCCAGTCCCGGCTGGATGTACTTCGTCACGTGCTTGACAGAGGCGAAACCGCCCCAGGCGACGATCTTCTCGATGTGCTCCGGCTTGTAGAGCTGCTCCTCGAAGGCGGTGTCGCCGCCCTTCCAGTACCCGACGGACAGATGTTTGGTGATCGGGTGGTCGGGGGCGATGTCGCGCAGTGTGCGCGCGATGGCCATGGCCGTGAGCGGATCGTTGGATGGCGCCTTGATGATCACGTCACTGCGGGTGATCGCCGAACGCAGGATGGTGACCGCCGAAACGAGTCCACCATTGCCCGCGGCGATGTGCAGCGTACGGGAACCGAAGGCACGGACCCGAAGACTGCGGCCATCGAGCGAAGTGCGTGGCACCCAGCCTTCGAGATACGCGATGCCGACCGAGGTTTCGGCGATCTCGCGCATGAACTCCCGGCTGAACAGCGCCTGCAGTCCGATGTAGCCGGTGCGCAGGATCGACTCCGGGAACGGGTTGGCCAGGACGGACGCCTCGTACGCCTCCTGGAGGTGGGGGTTCTTGTCGAGATCGAGATGCTTCCCGAGTTCCTCCAGCAGGTCGAGGATCTCCTCGAAGGACAACGCGTACAGATCGGCCATATCCGCCGGACTGCGCAGCGGCAGCGCGTTGACGTACTTGTGCGGATCCGGCGCCTGGAAGCTGTGCTCGAGGCGGGTGCCGAACGGAACCAGATCGTCGGTGATCACCTCACCGCGAATGAACAGCGGAACAGTGAAAGCGCTCATGCCTGCGCCTCGCCAATGCTCGCCTCCGGCACGACCGCTTGGGCGGCTGTGTTTTCTGTTCGCTCACCAAGCTCACTCATGCCTGGAACTCCTTGAGAAAATCGATGGCCTCGTTGTGGACCTCGTGGCTGGCCGCGCACGAGATGCGGTCGTCGTCGACGCCCTGTTTCTCGCTGAAGCGGATGATGTGGTGTTCGAGGGCGACGGTGGTTCGGCCACACGGGCATTCGAGCGACCAGTCGACGGTCACCTCGTCGCCGGTGATCACACCGCCCCAATGGCTCTGGTTGACCAGGTCGTAGACCGCGAACCGTCCGGTCTGGCGGCCGGCGCGCGGCAACGGTTCGCTGGTATCGGGGTCGAGCACGTACGGAATCACCCACGGCTGCAGGTGATAACGGCCCTCGGCGCACGCCGCATGGATGCCGTTGTGTTCGGAGAACCCGTATCCCTCCTGAACGTCGTTGCCGTAGAACTCCCTGATGACGTCCATGAATCCGTCGGGCAGGACGTCACCCGCTTTCCTGCCGCCGCCGGTCTGAATCGCCGAATTCGGCGCGAACGCACCGCGGATGCCCTCCGCGAGCCCGGCCGAGGCCAGGTCATACATGAGCTTGTAGGTGCTGGACATGAACACCCGCTTGCCCCGCAGCTGATTGGTCAATCGCTGCAGAAACTCGCTCACCTCGAGTGGCGCGCGCTGTTGCATGGCGATGAACTCGTCCTTGCGGGCGGCCAACGCCGGATCGATCTGCAGGCGATCCAACTCGCCCTTGGCGGCGGCGGCGCGCATCTTGGCCGCCAGGAACATCATGTCGGTGTCGAGATGGCCGGAGTAGAGGGCGTGGAACCGACTCTCGTCACCGCCGGTGAACTCGCGCTTGATCCACGGCACCACGCGGGTGTGGCCGACCCGGCCGCCGCTGTAGTTCGGCCAGATCACGTCGACCACGGGCTCGAGCTGGTCCTCGGTCGGCTCCTGCCCGAACTGCTGGAACAGCGTCGCCCGCCAGATCTGCATGCCCTCGACGGTCGTCAACTCGTCCTTGGGGATGATCGAGAGTGTTCCGGTCGTGCCCGACGAAGTGATCACCTGCAGTTCGCTGGCGGCCTCCACGCACTCGAGCCACTCGTCGATGGACTGCGCGCCGGCGGCGTCGACCTCGGACAGATCGTGGGTAGTGATCTTGCCGAGCCAGCGGGTCATCAGGTCGAAGCGCTTGTTGTCGATCAATGCCGGTGGATAGGACTTGTAGGTGGTGTGCGAAAACATCAGCGGCACCACGTCGTTGAACTTGTCGACCGAAGTGATTCCGAGCCGGTCGGCCAGCTTCCGCACCATCTCGATGTGCTCGCGGTGCTGTGCGAACCGCAGCACCATCGCCTCGCGCTGCAACTCCTCGAGTTCCGCACGGGGAAGGCTGTGCATTTTCGTCACGGACTTGTCGAAGTATTCGAATGGGTGGTCCATGAAGGTCTCGACCGTGTGCGTACTCATCAAATGTGCTCCCAGTTCGTCGAGCCTGCGCTCGGCGCCATCTCGGCCTCGTCCCATGTGCTGGATCACATCGACCACACACGAGACCCTTAAAACATCAGCGGTTTCTTAAACCGTACAAGCACGGTCCCGCAGGCGCAAGAGACAACGGACAAATCACTATTCTCAGCCGATTCATGCCATCTGAGCTGCAGAAATAACCAGCAATCCGAGCGCACGACTACCCGGCGCAACAACAGGAAGGGGCTTACCGCAAATAACACGGTAAGCCCCTTTAGAAATAGCATTTCGCTATGTCCGATTCAAGGTGATCAGACAGCCGACGGTCGACGGCCCTAGCCATCCCTCCGATCGGCGTGGATCGCGAGACTACTTCGCCGCGGAATAGTTCGGACGTCCCAGCCCGAGAATGTATTGCGCGATCATATTGCGGAATACATCCAGGGTCCCGCCGTAGATACCGATCAGCGGCGCCCACCGGTAGAGATATTCGGCCGCGCCGTCTGCCGCGGCTCCCCCGTCACCGCCCGGCAACGCCGACCCGTCGCCGAGGACATCCATGAGGTCCGGGGCGATATCCCGCATGGTTTGCGCGATGGCTACGCGGCCGAACAGGCTCGGCGCACTGAGTGCCGCCTCGATGCGGGCTTGCGCTCGGCCGAGCCGATACGCGATCGATCCGTCGTCGAGACGGCGACGGCCGTCCGGCCCAGTCGCGGCGGCCAGCGCCGACACCCGGTCGGCTGCCACGGCCATCGTGGTGCCGAAACCGCTCATGATCGCGATATCGGCCAGCCCGTTCGGGTCGGCGCCGCCGGCGCCGTGCTCGGCGGACAACGGACCATTGAGCACTCGCCAGCCGTCGTTCACCGCACCGAGCCGGTATCGATCCGGAACCCGGACATCCTGGTAGTAGGTGATGTTGGTGCGTTCACCATCGACGGTCCGCAGGCCCTGGATATCGATGCCGGGCGAGTTCAGCGGCACCAGGAACATGGTCAGATTGCGATGTCTGCGCCCGTCCGGATCGGTATCGGTCAGCAGGAACACATACCGGCAGTTGTGGGCACCGGAGGTGAACATCTTCTGCCCGTTGACAATCCAGTCCGTGCCCGCGCGCACCGCCCGCGTCGCGCAGGCGGCGATATCGGATCCGCCCTCGGGTTCGGTGTAGCCCATGGCGAACCGGATCTCGCCGCTATACACCCCGGGCAGCACCTCCTCGAGCAGCTCCGGCGAACCGAACTCGCGGACCGCCCGCAGGATCATCATGGTGGCGCCCCAGGTCACCAGCGGCACCCCGGCCCGGCGCCGCTCGAGGTCCCAGATCCGGCGCTGCACCGGTGTCAGTCCCCCGTCCGCCGCACTGTTCGCCTCCCGCTCGAGCCACCCCTGTGCTCCCATCGCCAGATGTAGCTCCTCGACGAATCCGTCGCCGGACTCGTGCGCGCGGCGCAGCACATCCTCGGTCACTGTGGCCACGAGAAAATCCCGGGCCCGGCCGAGGAATTCCTGATCTTCGGCGGTCGGCTCGACCCTGGCGAAGTCCACTTCGGTTCCCTTCCTGTCACGAATCAGCTGTATCCGATCTCGCCTGGACGGCGGCCCTGCGTGGTGACGCAAGCTGCCTCCTCCGGGCCCTGACCGCTCAGGCGGTGGCGACCGCTTGTTCGCGAGCCCAGCGATAGTCGGCCTTGCCCACCGGGCTGCGCACGATCTCCGGGCGGAACACGACCGCCTTCGGAAGCTTGTACCGCGCAATGGATTCCGCGGCGTGGGCAATCAGTTCCTCGGCACTCGGCTCGGCCCCCTCGGCCGGCGCGATGATCGCGACGACCTCCTGCCCCCATCGCTCGCTCGGGCGGCCCACCACAACGACGTCGGCGACAGCCGGATGCGACGAGATCGCCAGTTCGACCTCCTCCACGAAAATCTTCTCGCCGCCGGAGTTGATCGTGACCGCATCGCGCCCCAGCAGTTCGATGGATCCGTCTTCCAGCAGGCGTGCCCGATCGCCCGGCAGCACGTACCGCGCACCATCGATGACCGGGAATGTCGCTGCGGTCTTGGCGGCGTCCCCCTTGTATCCGAGCGGTGTGAAGCGACGTTGCGCGAGCCATCCGATACCGTCGTGGCCCGCCGCCAGCACCGAACCGAAGTCTTCGGCCACCACACAGGTATCCGCGCCAGGGATGAACGTGCCGGTCGATACGGATCCGGACGCCGAGACGTGATTGAGCTGGGTACCGCCCTCCGAGGAACCGACGGCGTCCATCACGACCAGACCGGGAATCGCGGCGATCCACCGCTGTTTGAGCGTCGGGCTCAGCACGGCGCCGCCGCTGGCCAATGCCACCAGCGACGATACGTCCGCCGAACTCGATTGAATCGCGGCGAGGAGCGGGCGGGCCATCGCGTCACCCACCACGATCAGAATCGCAACCCGCTCCCGCTCGATGGTGCGCACGACCTCATCGTCATCGAGATGGTCCACGACCGAAGACAGGACGACGGTCTGTCCGGTCATCATCGACGTCAGCACCGCCCACTGCGCCGCACCGTGGATCAGCGGGGGTAGGAGCATGATCCGGACACCGGGATTCGCGGCCGCCCGGGTGGCGACCTCGTCGTAGGACTCGATGAGCGATCCGCTGAACATATCCCGCCCGCCGCAGGCCGCCATGAAGATGTCGTGCTGACGCCACAGCACACCCTTGGGCATGCCGGTGGTGCCGCCGGTGTAGAGCACGTAGAGATCGTCGGGAGAGGGTTGCACAAGCAGTGGTTCCGGTGCGGTCGAGGCGATGACGGTCTCGTAATCGACCGCGCCGTCCAGCAATTCGTTACCCGACTCGTCGGCGATCTGGATCATTACGCGCAGATTCGGCAACTCGGGCAGCACCTCGGCGAGCCGTGGCGCGAACGCGGCGTGATAGATCAGCGCGGTCGCACCCGCATCCGCCAGCAGATGTCGCAGTTCGTTCCCGACATATCGGTAGTTGACGTTGAACGGCGCGACCCGCGCTCGGAAGGCGCCCATCATCGCCTCCACGTACTCGTGTCCGTTGTGGGCATAGATCCCCAGCAGGTCCTGCCCGACCTCATGATCGGCGAGAGCCGAGCGCTCGGTGTGGCAGCCCAGTCCCCGGGCGTGCAGGTAGGCCGCCAAACGCTTGGACCGCTCGGCGATCTGGGTGTAGGTATGGCGCCGATCGCCCTGGCAGATCAGTTCCCGATCCGGGATGGCGGCCGCGGCAGCATCGGCGGCCGCCGCGAGCGTGAATTGCGACGTCGACGGTTCGGATCTGGTCACGGAACGAGACAACAGTGGCTCCTCGGTCGTGTGCTGCGCGCGACGCAGCCGGATGGTGAAACTGTAAGCTATACGGTAATGGTTACAACAGATATCGGGAAGGTTTCGAGCGCGGCGCTGGGATTCATCGTCCGGAGCCGCGAGCGCCCAGACGGCGACGCGTGCGCCGGTGCGTCACGCGTAGCGCGATATCGATGATGCGGCGGATGAACCACGGGAACGGCGGCGCGGCCAGCGCCGTGACGACGAATGGTAGGTCGGTGCCGACCACGGTGCGGTAATGGGTGAAGGTGTCGAACCCGGCCTTCCCGCGATACGCCCCCATACCGCTGGCCCCGACCCCACCGAAGGGTGCGTCCTCCGGAAACATATTGAGCGCGAAGTCGTTACGGGAGACCCCGCCGCTGCGCGTATTCCTGACAAATGCGCGGAAGTCCCGCCCGCCGGGTCCATACCAGTAAGCGACCAGCGGTGAGTGTCCGCCATTCAGGTGGTCGATGACATCGGCGAGTTCGGAATACGGCCGCAGGACGAGAACCGGTCCGAAGATCTCCTCGGTGGCGATCCGCATGTCATCGGTGATGTCGCGGACAACGGTCGGCGGGATCTTCCGCGTACTCGGATCGAGCAGCGCCTCGCCCGCGGGCACGACCTGTTCGACTCGCGCTCCTTGGGCACGTGCCTCGTCGATGAGGGAGCGAACCCTGTCGTAGTTGGCCTGGTCGACACAGGCGGTGTAGTCCTCGTCGGCCGCGATGGCCGGGAACATGTCCCGAAAACTCGCGCCGACCGCGTCGGCGAAGGCGTCTATGCGGTCCTCGGGCACGAAGACATAGTCGGGACTCACACAGACCTGCCCACCGTTGATCATCCGGGCGCGGGCGATCCTGGCGGCCGCCCGGGTGATGTCGGCACTCGGCGCCACCACCACCGGATTCTTCCCGCCCAGTTCCAAGGTCACCGGAACGAGATTCGCCGCGGCGGCCCGCTGCACCAATCGGCCGACGCGGGTCGATCCGGTGAAGAACAGATGGTCGAACGGCAATTCAGCGAAGGCGGCGGCCACATCGGGACCGCCGGTCACCACCGCCAGCTCGGACGGGTCGAAATACTCCGGCGCCAGCGATCGGGTCAGCTCCGCGGTATGCGCGGTGATCTCCGACATCTTGATCATGACCCGATTACCGGCGGCGAAGGCGGCCGCGGCGGGCACGACAACCAGTTGGAGGGGGAAATTCCAGGGCCCGATAATGCCGACCACACCGAGCGGTGTGGGTTGCACCTGGGCACGAATCCCGTACAGGCGGGCGGTTGGCTTGGGGTTGCGCGGACGCATCCATTTGCCGATATGCGAGCGGGTGTGCTCGATGGTGGAGAACATGCCCATGATCTCCGCGAACAGAATCCCGGTTCGGGAGCGGGTACCGAAATCACGAGCCAGCGCGTCGACATACGCATCGAGATTGTCCAGGACCATGGCGAGCAACCGGTCGATCCGATTCCGCCGCACCGCGGCCGATGGCGGACCTTCCCGCAGATAGTCCTGCCGCTGGAGTTCCAGGATCGCCGCAGGCCGGTCCGACGTGGCGTCTCCGATCGACTGCTCGGTGGTTCCAGTGCTCATGCGTGACGTCTTTCCAGTCGGAACCTACGAAATAGTTGACCATCCCGTAATGCCAACTGTAACAATGCGAACACTGCGCTGTCGAGCACTTGCGAGCAAGATACTGAATGCTTTACAGTTAAAGCTCCGAGAGCGATGGAGCCCGCTCACGCTCGACAGAGAGCCCCAGTGCCCACACACGGTCCGGGGCCGTTGCGCCAGGAGAGAATATGAGCGACAACGAGGTTCCCGGTCTCACACCACGCACCGTGGCGGCCCTGCTCGGCGCGGGCGAGGCGCTGGCACAACAAGTGCGGACGAAGATCCTGCACAGCCCGCGGCCGGTCTTCCTGTACTACATCGAGCAGACCTTCGACGCTTTGCGAACGAAGCTCGCGCGCGGACTCGACCCGCATCCGGATACACCCGCAGAGCAGTTGTGCCTGTATCTGATGGTCGCGTACGCGGCGCGACTGACCGGATCGCTCGACGCCGATCTGATCCGGATCCATCATGCGCTGCTCGCCGACCACGACGTTCTGGTCGAATTCGGCCGCGTCGGTGGGCATCCGGATCCGTCGTACAATTTCGTCGCGCTCGGCGATGCGCTGACCGGTCACGGAATGAGTTCGTTCTTCGCTCCGTTCGAGACGGACGGCCTGGTCGCCTGACAGCGGCCGCGAGAGGACAAAACCACCATGGGTTCGGATGCCGACTTCCACCCCGAACTCCGCATCGCACGGTTTCTGCCACGCGCGCCGGTCAGTCCGCGCACGCTCGGCTCGGTCCGCAGGCTGACGAGTCTCACCGGCCGTACCCGACCGTCCGGCGGGACGATCGAGTCGGTCGACGAACACGTCTCGGTTCGGGTGTTCCGGCCGGTGCAGCTTCGACGTCCGGCACCCGCCCTGCTGTTCGTCCACGGCGGCGGCTACATCCTCGGCAACGCCGCACTGGGCGATGGCTTCTGCCGCCGAGTCACCGATCGGCTGGGGGTCGTCGCGGCATCGGTCGAATACCGGTTGGCACCCGAGCATCCGTTCCCGACACCACTCGATGACTGCTATGCCGCGCTGCGTTGGCTTGCCGACCAGCCGGATATCGATCCGGAGCGTATAGCACTCGCCGGAGAGAGCGCGGGCGGTGGCCTGACCGCCGCCCTTGCGCTGTTGGCCCGCGACCGTGCCGAGGTCCGCCCCGTATTGCAGGTGCTGTCGTATCCGATGCTCGACGACCGGACCAGCGCGCGCACCGATATCGCCCGCCGCGGACTGCGCATGTGGAGCCCGCGGAGCAATCGCCTCGGCTGGCATGCCTATCTGGGCGCGGCCGACGCGGTGCCCCCACTGGCTGCGCCGGCGCGACATGAAATCCTGTCCGGACTCTGTCCGGCCTGGATCGGCGTCGGCACCAACGACCTGTTCCACGACGAGAACATCGCCTACGCCCAACGCCTGCGTCAGGCCGGTGTCCCCTGCACGGTGCATGTGGTGCCCGGCGCCTATCACGGCTTCGACCTGATCGAGACCTGGGCACCTGTCTCACGAGCCTTTCTGGAAGCGCGACTGACGGCGCTGGAAGTCGCACTCAACGGCGGCGATCACTCGCGTCCGATCCAGCAATTCCATTGACGTGATTCAATGACATCTGTCAGTATGTTCTGAGCCGCACTTCGCCGATTCGCTTTTGACAGAGCAAATCATAAGCCGGAGAACGTATCTCGGCATACGCCCGAAACGTGCGGATCGTTCTTCATTGACACATGTCAATGACAGAGTTAGAAGTTGACGCATGAGCGACGTTCGAGACAAGCCCCAGGGCCGGGAAGCCCAGCGGCTACAGACCCGGCAGCGCGTATTCGATGCGGCCATCGCCGAATTCAAGAACGTCGGCATGGCCGATGCCGATATCGGCACGATCGTCGAGGCTGCGGGCGTGGCGCGTGGCACCTTCTATTTCCATTTCCCGAGCAAAGAGCACGCACTGCTGGAACTGGAGGCACGCGAGGAAGCCCGGATCGCCAAGGAGCTGTCCCGATTTCTGACCACACCGCACGATCTCGAATCGGCGCTGCGGAAAACGATTCAGCTGATAGTCGGCCTGGAGCGCCGTCTGGGCAGCCTGCTGTTCAAAGAGCTGCTCGCGATTCACTTCTCGCCGACCCGGCCACTGGACGACGAATGGCGGGAGCATCCCGTGATCGTCCTGGTGGTCGAGGAAATCCAGCGCGCCCGCGACGACGGTGAGGCCGAAATCGCCGTCGATCCCTACCACAGCGCGGTGTTCTTCCTACTCGGGCTCTACGCCCTGCTGACCACGACCTCGGGCTCGAAGGCGTTGCGCGCCAACGCACTCGACAACTACCTGATCACCGTTCTGCGGAGTCTGGAGCCCCGATGACGCAACCATCGCGGACCACCCATCGAACCACCTCCAACCGACGAATATGGAGATACGGCCATGCTGTTGGACCTCGTGCGCATCGCCCTCGCGTGGGGCGCGGTGCTGCTGATCATCGCGTTCTGGTACTGGATCATGAAGAATATCGGCACCTTCTGAGCAGGTCCTACCCCGGCGGCAGTGGATCTTCGTCATGAACGCCACGGCGCCGGGACTGGCGATCGAGCGCAGTTGCGCGGTCACGGCCGTCGCATTCTCCGGACGTCGCCGGGAGGGCGTGCGGCTGGTGACCGGCGAGCGCCGCAGTTTCGGTCTGAACGCCACCCGCAGTGTCGTCCAGGTCCCGTATCCACCCGTGGCTGCGGACTGGACCAGGGCAACGCTGACATGCGGTGTGGCACTGCAGTGTTCGCCGTCGAAAGACCGCATCGCACGGTACCCGTTACACGAGCTGTCACCCCGCGAACTGGGTGCGCTGTCTATCGTCGAGGGTTGTGTGGCGGCGGGCTGGATCGCCGACCGACTACCCGGCCTGCTGCCCGAACTCCGTCGGCAGCTGCCCCACCTCGAGATCGCCGACCACGATCTCGAAGGCGACGAAATACTGGACCGCGCACTGGGTTTGGCGCGATCACGACAGCAGATCGACGGTCATCCACTGCTCGGCAAGCTCCCGCTCGCCGCACCCGCACGTGGTGGCCTGGCCGTGGCGGCACGTCGGGCATATGCCCGGATGCCATGGACATCGACACGCAGCGACTCCTATCGCGTCATGTCGGTACCTGTCGGCGGTGACGGCGGCAGCCGCAACACCAACCTGCCACCGCCGAGCCGACCGGAGAACGAAGGCCTCGAAGTCCGCGCCGATCAACGCGCGGGCCTGCCCTATCCGGAATGGAACCTCTGGACGAAAGGCTTTCTGCGCGACCACGTCGCGGTGCTGGAACGCAAACACCCCACCCGGCCGCGACCGCCCGCACCCGTCTCCCCCGAGATCCGCCGCTGGTTCGAAGAACATACGCACCGCGCCATGCGTAGCGGGCTGGAGGACGGTTCGGACCTCGATATCGACCGGTACGTCGGCCACTACGCCGACTCGATATCCGGTGCCACGGCCGAGCCGAGGGTGTTCCGCGAACTGCTGCCCAGTTCCCGTGATGTCACCACCGCGGTACTGCTGGACGGCAGTTCCTCCCTCGGCGTGCACGGTGGCCGTATCTTCCGGCTCGAATTGGCCTGTGCCGACGCCCTTTCCCGAGCGATGACACTGGCCCGCGAGCGCCACGGGTTGTTCGTCTTCACCGGTAATACCCGCCATCGGGTCGAGGTGCGGTGTCTGAAAGATTTCGACGATGCCCGTTTCGTGGACCCGGGCAGCCTCGGCCTGATCACCGCCGGTTACACCCGCCTCGGTGCACCACTGCGGCATCTGACCCGCCGCCTGCTCGACCAGCCTGCCGAACGGCGCCTGATCATCGTGATCGGCGACGGCCTGATGTCCGACGACGGCTACGAGGGCCGTTATGCGTGGGCCGACGTCGCGCACGCCATCGAGGAGGCCGACGACGCCGGGGTCACGATCTACTACCTCGCCGTCGGACCGACCCGCGTCGATCCCCTCCCCGAGGTATTCGGAGCGCGCCGATCCCGCCGTATCCGGCAGGTGGAGGAACTGCCCCGCGTACTCGCCCATATCCACCGTGAGCTGGTCGCCCGATGATGATGCGGACTCCGGAGTTTCGATGACAACCGATCTGTACTACGCGAGCGGCACCGAGGTGCAACTGTTCGAACGGGCCTTCCAGCAGCACATGCCGGTCATGCTCACCGGACCGACCGGGTGCGGAAAGACGCGATTCGTCGAGCACATGGGCCACCTGCTCGGCCGCCCGGTGGTCACCATCAGCTGCCACGACGATCTCACCAGCTCCGATCTGGTCGGCCGGTTCCTGATATCCGGTGGCGATGTCACCTGGCGCGACGGCCCGCTGACCAAAGCCGTCAAATCCGGTGCGATCTGCTACCTGGACGAGGTCGTCGAAGCCCGGCACGATTCGCTGGCCATACTGCACTCGCTCACCGACCACCGGCGCACGCTGTTCCTCGATCGTGCCGACGAGGTGGTGCCGGCGCCCGCCTCGTTCATGCTCGTCTGTTCCTACAACCCGGCCTACCGCAGCTCGCTCAAGGAGCTGAAGCCCTCTCTGCGACAGCGGTTCGTCACCATCGCCATGGGCTATCTCCTACCTGAGCGCGAGGCCGAGGTACTGGTCGCGGAGGCTGGCATCGATCTTTCCGTCGCACAGCGACTCATCAACTGCGCCAACACCATTCGCAACGCCGACGAGGTCTTCCATTTCGAATCACCGTCGACACGTGTGCTGGTGGCGGCGGCGCGGCTCATCGCCGCGGGCGCGAGCGAACTCGAGGCGGCCGAAGTATGTGTCCTCGCGCCGCTGAGCAGCGACGGCGCCATCAACGAAGGCCTACGCGAGATCGCGGCGGCCAGCCTGCTCACCGCCGACGACCCGGCCGTGTAGTCACACCTAGGAGGACCGTTCGATGAATGAACAAGATCGGCAGCGGCGCCGGGCGCTCATCGTTTTCCAGATCGCCATATACGGATTTCTGCTGGCGATGTTCCTCATCCAGATGCAGATGTATATGACCAGGGATTGGTAGGGCGATCATGAATATGCCGACATTCACCCTGCGCCGCGGCTCCGGAAAATCAGCGTCGGGGGCGAACGGGACCACCTCGGCAACCTACGACGAGCACCACGAGGAAAGTCGCCGCGCGCAGCGACAGGCCGACCGGTGGCTCACCGCCGGGACCGCGCTGATGGGCACCTTCATCTTCGGATTCGTGGGATTGCCGTTCTTCCTGCGCGGAGTGTGGTTGCAGCGCAAGGCACAACGCGACGGTCTGTCCGTCCGGCCGATCATCGTCACCCTGATCGGCTATCTGGTCATACTCGACGCCTTCCTCAATAGCATCGGCTGGGTGCTGGACCTATTCGCCAACCACACCATCGTCACGCGCGTGTTCTTCACCGCGTGGGGCAATTTCGTCGATGCCGGATACTTCTGGCACTACAACGAAATGTGGATCGGCGGTGCGGCCGCACCCGGCGAAAAAGGCTGGGAAGTCGCACTGATATTCACCGTATTCCCGATGCGCGTCGCCGCCGCGATCGCTTTCCTGCAGATGAAGCGCTGGGGCCACCAGTGGCTGATCGTCACCTGCTGGTTCGGCGTGGTGATCTGGGTCGGCTACGTCGTCAATATGACCATGTACGCCGATGTGCGCTTCCACGGCATTGTGCTGCCGGTGATCGGTTGGTGGTTGTACGACATCTTCTACATCACGCCATTCCTCGCGATCCCCTACCTGCACACGGTCAATCGCGAGATCTTCTCCGACTGACCTCGAATCCGGTTCCAGGAGAACATCATGAGCAATAAGTCGCCCGCGGCCGAGTCGTCGCCGGAACAAGATCTGCCGCTCGGTACCACGGCACCGTTCGCGCGAATGCACAAGTGGCTCAAGCGCGGCATCCTCGTCTGCCTGGTCGCGTTGGTCGTCGAAGGTTCGCTGACCGTGCCCGCCCTCGCCCTCTGGTACGGCTGGCCCACCTTGTCGATCACCGAAATCTGCGACGAGATGATGAAGGTCCGCTACTCCGACGACACACTGGAATGCAACCAGGGTGCGCTCAACGCGCCACCCCTCGGCGGCAAACCCGAAGCCGCAGGCCAGACGACCGCCCAGGATCAATGGGGGGTGCAGCCGAAACCGCAGTGGAAGCATATCGGTTACCGCGAACTCGTCCGGATCCACAACGAGCGGATCGCCCGCGAGCAGGCACAGCAAACGGGCCATCGGTAAGACGTTGCAACCACTCGATACCTCGCTAGGCCTCGGCATGGCCGCGCGAGAAGCGGTCCGGGCCGGACTCGATCGAGCCGTGCCCGGCTGGGCGGCGATTCCGCTGCGGATCCATGAGGTGACCGAACAGTGGCTCGGCACGGCACTCGGGCTGCGGCCGGACGCGATCACCTCGGTGCGTGTGCTCGACGCGCATTCCGGCACGGCGGCGCGGGCTCGCATTGCCGTGAAATCCGACAGCGGCGAGATTCCCGAGCACCTGTTCGTGAAATTGCCGCCGCGCAACTATTTGCAGCACGTCCTGATGAATGTCTTCCGCCTCGGGACCCGCGAGATCCTCGCCTATCGCGCACTGGGCGCGAATCCGCCGATCCGTGTGCCGAGATGCTATGTCGCGCAATGTGATCGGCTGCGACGCCGCAGCGTCCTCGTGCTCGAGGATCTGTCGGGAACCGCGCAATTCCGCACCGTCGTCGATACGGTCACGCGAGCCCAGGCAGCCGCTGTCATCGACGCGATGGCCGATCTCCACATCGCGTTCTGGGGTAGTGACCGGTTCGCGACCGACCTCCGGCCGCTCACCGCACGCACGACAGCGGACATCCGCCTCGGTGATTTCATCCGCCGCCGGTTCCTTCATGACATCACCGGGCATACCAAAGACCTCATACCCGAGGCGATGAAGGGCCATTGCCGGATCTTCTATCAGCGCAGCGCGGATATCGATGCCTTCTGGGCCGCGCAGCCGCAGACGCTGATCCATGGCGACCCGCACCTGGGTAACCTTTTCTTCACCGACGCCGGACCCGGCTTCCTGGACTGGCAGATCGCCACGGCCGGGGTCGGCATCCGCGATGTCGCCTACTTCGCGAACGCCTCCGTCGGGCCGGACCTGCTCCGCACGATCGAACGAGAACTCGTCGAGCGGTACACGGCCCGGCTCACCGCCGCCGGGATCGGAGTCGACCTCGAACGCCTGTGGACGCTGTATCGCGCCGGTATCACCGAACTGTTCCTCGCGGCCGTCTGCACCGCCGAGGCCGGGGAGCGGATGCAGCCGTTCGAAGTGTCGCGGGTCGGCGTCGAACGGGCCGTCGCCGGTGTCGCCGCACATGACAGCTTCGCGATGCTGAACGCGCTCATCGACGGCAAGCGAGTCTGAAATGGCCGGGGGGGGGAGCCGAGGCTCGGGCGGCCGTCCGAGGCTCGGGCTCAGGTGAAATCCGAACCACCGTCGACATTGATATTCGCACCGGTCATATACGAATTGCGGCGCGAGGCGAGAAAGGCGACGACCGGACCGATCTCTTCGGGCCGACCCGCGCGGGGCAGCTGCGCGGGATGGCCGTAATGCTTGGAGATCTCGGCCATCAGCCGATACGGATCATCGCTCTCGACGCCGACCGAGTGGGCCCAATCCACCAGCGCCGGAGTCACGAAGGTGCCCGGGGAGACCACATTCACCAAAATCTCGTCCGATGCCAGCAGCAGCGACAGATTCTTGGACGCACTCGTCACCATCGCCTTCGCCGCGGTATAGGCCGCCAGCGGAATGCTCTGCCGCTGCGTCGAATGCGCCGAAAAGTTGACTATCCGCGCCCATTCGGCCTTGCGGAGCAACGGCAGCCCCGCACGGACACTGCGCACCATCGACAGCACGCCATCCTCGACGGCCTCGAGCCACTGTTCGTCGGTGAGGATGTCGAACCCGCCCTGCACAGTCGGCCCGACTGTATTGACCAGCACATTGAGTTCGCCGTGCCAGCGCTGCCCCAGTTCGGCGAATGCGGCAGCGATCTGATCGGCATCGCGCACGTCCGCGACCAGTCCGATGGCGTCCGGACTGCCGCGGTGGGTCAGGTCCTCGACCGCGTCATCGAGGTCCCGGCGGGAGCGTCCGAGCACCGCCACCCGAGCGCCTTCGTCGGCCAGGCAGCGGGCGGTGGCCAAGCCCATGCCGCGGCTACCGCCGACCACCACCGCTGCCGCGTCGGCCAATCCCAGATCCATTGCGGCACCGCCTCCGTCGCGCTCTTATAGATACACATACTGTATCTATATCGGTATGTGGGCGCGACACCCACGCCGCGTCGATGGGCCGCGACGCGCCGATAGAAGGCATCGCAGTAGGATTTACGGTTATAGGTACGATGGCTGTTGCTGTCGGTTTCCCGAGATCGGGAAACGATTGCGTCGGAGCGGACTTCACGGAGGTGGTCGCAAATATGGCGAAGCGGGCAGCCGCGGAGAAACGGCCGCGGCGTGAGCGCGGGTCCCTCAATCCCGGGGACATCCTCGACGGTGCGTTCGAGCTCGCGGATCAGGTGTCGCTGGACAACCTGAGCATGCCAATGCTGGCCAAACACCTCGACGTCGGCGTCACGAGCATCTACTGGTACTTCCGCAAGAAGGACGAACTGCTCAACGCCATGACCGACCGCGCGCTGCGCCAGTACGCCACCTTCGTCACGCCTTTCGTCGATGCCAGCGACTGGCGGGAATCGCTGCGCAATCACGCCCGCACGATGCGGGCGACGTTCAACGGCAATCCCATTCTCTGCGATCTGATCCTCATCAGGTCGGCGCTGAGCCCAGCAGCCGCGCAACTGGGCGCACGGCAGACCGAGGAAGTCATCGCCAATCTGGTCGAGGCCGGGCTGTCGCTCGACGACGCCGTCACGACCTACTCCGCGATTCAGCTGCATATACGCGGATCGGTTGTGCTGCAACGTCTCTCCGACAAGAACAAGGAATCGGGGTCCGGCGCGGGCGCGTACTACGACAGCCTTGCCATCTCGCCCGACACCACACCGCTGCTGGCGGAAGCGAGTTCGACGGGCCTGCACACCGGAACACCCGACGATCGGAATTTCGAGTACGGCCTCGACTGCATTCTCGAACAGGCGAGCCGGTTACTCGAGTCGGGATCGCGCGCGAAGGCCATGAAAGCACCCGCCAAGAAGGCACCCGCTAAAAAGGCACCCGCCAAGAAGGCAGCGGCGGCGAAGTCGCCCGCTGCGCGCCGTCCACCCAAGGCCACCGCGGCGAAGTAGTCACCCACCTTCGGAACTCAGCGATTTCCGGCCGTTTCTACCGACGACATCCCAGACGGCTCGGCCAGCAGGTGGCGACATCTCCGGTCGCCGTACTCTGTTGTCGTTCCGCACGTCCAGAGACAGTGCGCTTTCGCCTGCCGTAATTCCGCGCGAAGACCAGGACAAGATTCATCGCAAACTCCTGGGCAAGACCCTTGCCATGATGTATCGTCGGTCACACTGTAAGCGCAATAGTTAGATATTCGACCAGCTCGGTGCCTGTATCACCCACAGCACCGTGCGCCCCGGTGGAGGATCGATGGAACTAGAACGGCTGAACGCGCCGGTTCGGGAAGTCGGTCAGTTCTTCGCCATGATCGCCGAGGTCGGACGGGGCCTGGTGACGACGCGGTTCCGGTTCGGGGAATTCGTCGAGCAGAGCTGGATGCTGGCGCGGGTGTCGCTTTTACCGACCATTCTGGTGGCGGTGCCGTTCACCGTGCTGGTGAGCTTCACCCTCAATATCCTGTTACGCGAGATCGGTGCGGCCACCATGAGCGGGGCGGGTGCGGCATTCGGCGCGGTCACCCAGGTCGGCCCGATGGTGACGGTACTGATCGTGGCCGGTGCGGGGGCGACGGCGATGTGCGCGGATCTGGGGTCGCGAGTCATCCGCGAGGAGATCGCGGCCATGGAGGTGCTCGGCATCGACCCCATCGAACGGCTGGTGATTCCGCGGGTGGTGGCCTCGACGATGATCGCGGTCCTGCTCAACGGGCTGGTGTGCGCCATCGGCATCACGGGCGGATTCGTGTTCTCGGTATTGCTGCAGGGCGTGAATCCGGGAGCGTTCGCCGCCGGTGTCACATTGCTGACCGGGTCGACCGAGTTGGCCATCTCCGCAGTCAAGGCCATGCTGTTCGGACTGATCGCCGGGCTGGTGGCGTGCTACCGCGGTTTGTCGGTGTCCGGTGGCCCGAAAAGCGTCGGGCAGGCGGTCAACGAAACCGTCGTCTACGCGTTCATCGCCCTCTTCGTGGTGAACACCGTCGTGACCGCCGCCGGAATCCGATTCTCTGGGAAGTGATGTCGATGCCTGTTGCCGATACCGGCAAATTCGTCCTTGCGCGGCAGCGACTGGGCCGCTGGAACCGTGAAATCGACGCCATCGGCGCGCGAATCATCTTCTACGGCAAGGCAATTGTCCAGGTTCCCGGCGCGGTGGCCAGGCATCCCGGCGAGACCCTGCGCCTGGTGGCCGAAATCAGTATGGGCAGTGGCGCCCTGGCGATGATCGGCGGAACCGCGGCGATCGTCGGATTCATGACCCTGGCGACCGGAAGTACCATCGCGATCCAGGGGTTCAGCTCACTGGGCAATATCGGAATCGAGGCACTGTCCGGATTCCTGTCGGCATTCATCAATGTGCGGATCGCGGTGCCGGTGATCGCCGGGATCGCCTTGTCGGCGACGCTCGGGGCCGGGGCGACGGCACAGATCGGGGCTATGCGGATCGCCGAGGAAATCGACGCGCTCGAGTCAATGGCCATCCGGCCGGTGCCCTATGTCGTGAGCACCCGGGTCGCGGCGGGCATGATCACGATCGTGCCGCTCTACTCGCTGGCACTGGCGGCCTCGTTCCTGGCGGGCCGGTTCACCACCGTGGTGATCTTCGGGCAGTCACCCGGGCTGTACGACCACTACTTCGCCACCTTCCTCAATCCGGTCGACGTGGCATGGTCGGTCGTGCAGGCGATTGCGATCGCGATGCTGGTGATGCTGATCCACACCCATTACGGATTCACCGCCGCGGGTGGGCCTGCGGGAGTCGGGGCGGCGGTCGGGCGCGCGGTGCGGATGTCGCTGATCATGGTGGTCCTCGTCGTGCTCCTGGTGTCACTCGCGCTGTACGGCGGCACCGGCAATTTCCATCTTTCGGGATAGCGCATGATTCCTTTGGCACGGCACGCAATACCGAAACTGGCAGTATTGGGACTGGTCGCGACGACGGTGGTCGTCGGCTGGCTGGTCCGGGGCAGCTACCAGCAGCGCTTCGACGACTGGGCGACGGTCACAGTGATCGCTGACCGTGCGGGGCTGGTCATGGACCGCGGCGCCAAGGTCACCATGACCGGCGTCGACGTCGGCGAGGTCACCGCGATCGACTACGGCGCCGATCACGCCCGGCTGACCCTGCGCCTGCATCGTTCGGCGCTGGCGTCGATTCCGGCCGATGTCACCGCCGAGATCACCTCCAACACCGTCTTCGGCGCGAAGTTCGTCAGCCTCGACGCGCCCGTCCCGGCAGTCGCCGAACGACTGGCCCCCGCCACGGAGATCGATATTTCGCGCGTCACCGTCGAAATCAATACCGTCTTCGAACAACTCACCAACCTGCTGCGCGTGGTCGACCCCGCACAACTCGAGGCCACCCTCGGTGCGCTGGCCCAGGCACTGCAGGGCCGCGGTGACCGGCTCGGCGCGGCAATCGACCACGCCGCCGGTGTAATCGCGCAATTGAATGCGGCCGATCCCGGACTCGCCGAGTTGCTGCGCACGGCCGCACCGACCACGCAGCTCTACGCCGACACCGCACCGGATCTGCTGCGCACGGTGGACGCACTGACCACGACGAGCAAATCGGTGGTCGACGAACAGCGCCAACTGGCGGCGCTGCTCGGCAGCACCACGACCTTGTCGAATACGGGCTCGGATCTGCTGGCGCACAACGGTTCCGGTCTCGCGGACGTGCTGCGGCTGCTGGACCCCAGCACCGCGCTGCTGGCCTTGTACTCGCCCGGGATCCCGTGCGTATTCAAGGGAATCACCGCGGGCAACGCGTCCAACCCGGACGCCTACTCTGGGCAACCGGGCATCAAGATGTTCGCCGGGCTCATACCGGGCGCGACGCCGTACCACTATCCGGAAGATCTACCCAAGGTCAACGCGACCGGTGGGCCGAACTGTATGGGGCTGCCCGGCACCGACCCGGTCGTCAACGTGCCGTACATGGTCACCGACACCGGCGCGAATCCGTACCGGCCCGAACGGCAGGCGATCGGATTACGGACCCCGGACCTCGTCAGCTACCTGCTCGGCCTCGGAGATGCCCGATGAACCGATCCCGCATGGTGAAACTGGGCATCTTCGTGCTGGTCATGCTCCTGGTGAACGGCGCGATGATCCTGGTCTTCACACAGGTCGACGCCGGTGGCTCGCGCAGCTATCACGCTGTATTCACCGATGCGTCCGGAATGCGTCCCGGCGCGAAGGTCCGCATCGCGGGAGTCCCGGTCGGATCGGTCGGATCGGTGCGCTACGGCGCGGACCACCGCGCCCACATCGACTTCTCGATCACCACGAACGACCGCCCGACCACCTCCACGCGAGCCGCCATCCGATACGAGGACCTCGTCGGCAACCGCTACCTCGAACTGCAGCGCGGTCCGGACACCACGCCGCTGGCAGTGGGCGGCACAATCCAACCGCCCAACACCGCGCCAGCACTCGACCTGGACGCCCTGCTCGGCGGATTCCATCCCCTGCTGAAAGCGCTGGACCCGCGACAGGTCAACGAGCTATCGATGGCGTTGCTCGAGATCTTCCAGGGGCGCGCGGGAACCATCGCGGATGTGCTGAACCGGGTCGGGTCGGTGACCGCCACACTGGCCGATCGCGATCAGGTCATCGGACGGGTGATCACCAACCTGAATACGGTCCTCACCGAGATCGCTTCCCGCGGTGATCAATTCAGTAGCACGCTGGACCATCTCCAGCAGCTGGTGTCGGGTCTGGCGCAGGACCGGGACATCCTCGGGCACGCCGTCGACAGCCTCGACGGCGCCGCCGACGCGTTCACCGGCCTGCTCACCGACGTGCGCCCCGATCTGTCCGCGACGGTCATCCAGTTGAACGCCGCGCTCACACCGACCACCAACCACATCGACACCCTCGACGAGGTGCTCAACCGGCTCCCGGACGACTACCGCAAGCTGATCCGCATGGGCACCTACGGGTCCTTCTTCAACTTCTATCTGTGCGGCCTGTCGTTCAAGCTGACCGGCGCGGACGGCCACCCGGTGGTCATCGATATGACCGACCAGCAGACCGGCAGGTGCGCTCAGAAATGAAACGACTCTCCCAGCGCGAAGCCGGTCGCATCGGCCTCATCGGCATCATCCTCACCGCGGCGATCTGCCTGGTATCCCTGCAATTCGACAAGATCCCGCTGCTCACCGGCCAGCCGCCGCGGTACGGTGCGCTGTTCGACGACGCGAGTGGTCTGCACGTCGGCGATGACGTCTCGGCCGCGGGAGTGCGGGTCGGCACCGTCACTGACATGACGGTGGACAGCGGTCGCGCGCGGATCACCTTCACCGCCGACCCGCAGATCGCGCTCGGTGACGCGACCACCGCCACCATCAAGACCACATCACTACTGGGTCGGCGCGCCGTCGAACTTGCCCCGGCCGGCGTGGGGCGTCTGCGCACCGGCGACACCATCCCACTCGACCGGACTCGCTCCGGTTACACGCTGCCAACCATCCTGAACGAGGCCACCACGGCCATCCGGGATATCGACCTCAACCAGTTGACCCGCGCGCTCGACAGCGCCTCCGACGTGCTCTCGGCGGCGGCGCCGCAGGTACGGCCCGCCCTGGACGGTATGCGACGCCTCGCCGAATCGGTCAACCAGCGCGACACCGCGTTGCGGGGGCTGCTCGCCAATGCCGAACAGGTGACATCGGTACTGGCGAAGCGTGGGCCACAGGTGAATTCCCTACTGCTCGACGGTAATTCGCTACTCGGGGAATTACAAACCCGCAGCGCGGCACTGGGCGGGCTCATCACCGGGATCGACCAGCTGTCGCGGCAACTGTCCGGCCTGGTCCACGACACCGACGCCGACCTGGCTCCGGCCCTGGACAAACTCGGGCAGGTCTTGACGGTGCTGAACAACAACCGCGACAACGTCGCGAAGAGTCTCCAGGGTCTGTCCATGTATATCGGCACGCTCGGCGATGCCGTCGCCAGCGGGCCCTACTTCTACGCGTACCTGCAGAACATCGTCCCCGCCGATTACACACAGCCCCTGATCAATATGGTGCTCGGTCTCCCACCGGCACCCCTACCGATCCCACAGGTCCGATGATCGCTCGAATTCGCCACGGCGCCTTCGGAATTCGAACCGGCGCTGCCCGCACACCCCGCAGACAGCGGCTGCTCCGGCTCACCGCCGCCGCGCTGGCGTTCGCCGTCGTGGTCGCCGGATACCACCTCGTCCAGCGATCGCGCTACTACACCGTGACCGCGCATTTCACCTCCACCAGCGGTTTGTACGTCGGTGACGAGGTACGCGTGGTCGGGGTGAAGGTGGGCACCATCGAGGCCATAGAGCCACATGGCACCGAACTCACCGTGCGCATGCGACTGCCGCGGACGCTGCGGTTACCGGTCGACGCAAAGGCGGTGATCATGGCCCAGAGCCTGGTCGCCGCTCGATTCATCCAGCTCACCCCCGCCTGGACCAGCGGCCCCAGCGTCGGTCAGGAGGTCGATATCCCGATCGACCACACCGCCGTCCCGGTCGAGTGGGATCAGGTCGAGGAGCAGTTGACGCGGGTCACCAGCGCGCTGGCGCCGCGGCCCGATGACCCCACCGGCCCCGGCGCCCGATTTCTCGGATCCGCCGCCGCGGCGATGAATGGCAACGGCGACACCCTGCGGGCCAGTCTCGACCAGCTCTCCGCCGCCATGTCGACGCTGTCGGCGGGCAGCGGGGACCTGTTCGGCACCGTCCGCAATCTCCAGGCGTTCACCACCGCACTGGCGGCCAGCGAACAGCAGATAGTCGTATTCCAGGGCAGGCTCGCATCGGTCACCGAGGTGCTGGCCGGCAATCGCAGCGATCTGTCGACCGCGCTGACCACCCTGGACACCGCCATCGGTGACATCCAGGCATTCGTCACCGCGCACCGCGACGGACTGACCACCCAAGTGCGCCAGCTGGTCGACGCCACCGATGTGATCGTCGCCCAGCGCGATGCGATGGAGACCGTGCTACACCGCGCACCCACCGCGCTGTCGAACTACTACAACACCTACAACCCCGGACAGGGTGCGATGACCGGAGTTGTAGGACCCCAGAACTTCGGCAACCCCATCAATTTCATCTGCGGCGGCATCGCCGCCCTCGCGAACGCCACCTCCGAACAAGGAGCCCAGCTGTGCGCGCAATACCTCGGGCCACTACTGAATACGCTCCGGATGAACTATCCGCCGGTGAACATCAACCCGACTATCGGCACCAGCGTCGGCCCCGGCCAACTCGTCTACAGCCCACCGGAATTGCAGCAGTTACTACTGCCGGGACAGCCACGATGAACATCGCCCGCCACCACCGTCCCATGGCACTGCTGTGCGGAATCGCACTGTGCGCCACGATGTCCGGATGCCAGTGGACCGGATTGAATTCGCTGCCGCTGCCCGGGACGCAGGGCCACGGCCCCGGCAGCTACCACGTGATCATCGAGATGCCGGATGTCACCACCATCACTGCGAACTCCCCCGTACTGGTCGACGACGTCGAAGTCGGCACCATCACGACGATCACCACCGAGGATTGGCACGCGCGGGTGACCGTGGCGTTGAACGGCTCCGTCGTACTGCCCGCCAATGCCACCGCCACCATCGGGCAGACCAGCCTGCTGGGCTCGACCCACCTCGAACTCACCGCACCGGCCGACCCGCAGGGCACCCTGATCGAAGGCAGTGTGATCCCGCTCGAACGAGCGGGCAACTACCCGACCACCGAACAGACGCTCGCGGCGCTGTCCATGGTGCTCAACGGCGGCGGGCTGGGACATCTGCAGACCATCGTGACCGAAACCACCAAGGCAATTGCCGGACACGAGGATTCGATCGGCAATGTGCTCGACGGGATGAATACGCTACTGGGCGAGGTGGATTCGCAGCGCGATGCGATCACCGCCACCCTGGACAATCTCGACAGGTTCGCCGCTCAGCTGTCCCGCGACAACGACTCCATCGGCCGGGCCGTCGCCGCCATCGACCCCGCGCTCGGCGTACTCGACGCCCAGCGGCGCGACCTCACCGAGGCCTTCGCCGCACTGACACGTTTCGGCGACGCCGGAACCGCCCTGGTACGACAGATCCACGGGGACCTGAAGCAGAACCTGGCCAACCTCGCGCCGACTCTGCGGCAGATCGCCGAAACCGGGGACGATCTCGTCGCCAATATCAACCAGCTCGCCACCTTCCCGTTCCCGCCGGTCGCCATTACCAACGGCGTCCGCGGCGACTACATGAACCTCTGGGCGGAAGCGGATCTCACGTTGCCGCGGCTGCAGCAGGGCCTGCTGTTCGGAACCCCGTTTGCGGCCCCACCGACGACCGGAGGCGGCCGATGAGAACCGACTCGACGACGAGTGGGCGTACGTCCCGCCTCGTCCGCAACCAGCTGATCGTCTTCACGATCATCGCGCTGGTGTCGACGACCTTCACCGGCATCTACTACCTGCGGATTCCCGCGGCACTCGATATCGGCCGCTATCGAGTCACCGTCGAATTGCCCAGGGCCGGTGGCCTTTACCGCAATGCCAATGTCACCTACGACGGGCATACGATCGGCCGCGTCACCTCCGTCGACCTGGCACCCACCGGAGTCACCGCCACGCTGTCGCTCATCGACTCGGTCGCCGTACCCGCCGATCTGACCGCACGGGTGCGCAGCATGTCGGCGATCGGCGAACAGTACGTCGACCTGCAACCCGCGGTCGACCACGGGCCGTTCCTGCGCGACGGCGACAAAATCGGCGTCGACCGGGTGCGAGTCGCCGACCGGATCGGCCCCATCCTGGAGCAGACCCGCGCGATCCTCGCCTCGCTCCCACCCGACACCCTGCGCACGGTGCTCAACGAGTCCGCGCGCGGATTCGGCGGTGCGGGAAGGGATCTGGCGAGCCTGCTGGATTCCACCGTCACCTTCATCGATGCCATGGCCGCCAATGGCGACGCCCTCACCACCCTCGTTCAGCAACTCACCCCGCTGCTGAACACACAGGTGGTCAGCAGCACCGAAATCCGCGACTGGACAGCGAATCTGGCTTATCTCACCGAACAGATGCGCACCGCCGACCCCGCCGTGCGCAATATTCTGGAACGCGGTCCGGCCGCGGCCGACGATGTCAACCAACTGTTCCAGAACCTGGCGCCGACACTGCCACTGCTGCTGGCCAACTTGACCACCGTGGGCCAGGTCGCCCTCACGTACAACCCCGCCATCGAGCAGATCCTGGTCCTGCTGCCGCCGCTGATCGCCGCCGAGAACACCGCCGGCGCACGCGGTGCCGCCGACGGCGGCGCCAATGTCGTGTTCTCCGTGGAGCTTCAGGATCCCGCCGCCTGCACCACCGGATATCTCTCCGCGGACGAGCGACGCAGCCCCACCGACTTCAGCACCCCCGATACCCCGCCCAATCTGTACTGCAACGTCCCGCAGGATTCACAGTTCGCCGTGCGCGGCACACGGAACCTGCCGTGCCTGGAAAATCCGGGTGTCCGCGCCGCCACCCCCGAGCAGTGCCGCAACGGTGTGGTCCCGCCCTCCGGAAACAACGGCCCCTTCGAGTTGGGCCCCTCACCCGCGGGAGTCGCCCGCTATCTGCCCGGCAGCCCCATGTATCTGACACCGGACGGTAATCCCTACCGCCACATCGACATCACCCCGGAACCGAACCGACCAGCCTCCCAGGAAGCGTCATGGACCTCACTGTTGACCGCTCCGATTCCCTGACCGCGACCGACACTCCGGCCACGTCCGTATCGGTGACCGAACCTCCGTCGCGGCGGCGGGCCACCCGCCCGACCGGGCCGCCGAGGGAGGCCCCGAACCACCCGGACGCCGAAGCGAACATGCCGGCCACCGCCGAACGAACGGCTGAACCGACACTCGCACGACCCCGCCGACTCCCCCGCATACCGCGACCTCGGCTTGCTCGTCCGAAGCTGGGGCGCAAGAGTTTTCGCATCGCCGCGGTCGTGCTCGCCGTCGTCGCGCTGGTCGCCGCGACCACGGTGACGGTACTCGCGCTGCGCGAGCATCGGCGGACCGAGGCCACCGCGAATCACCAAGCCGCCATGGTCGATACCGCCCGGCGCGGTGTCGCCGCTCTGATCAATATCCGCCACGACAGCGCCGATTCGGATTTCGCTCGCCTCAGCGAAATCACCACCGCGCCGTTCGCGGACGACCTGCACAGCCGGTCCGGGAACTACCTGCAGGCCATCCGGGATGCCGACGTGCTGTCCACCGGCGAGGTCGTTGCCGCGGCGGTCTCCGCAGACGACGGCGCCGAGGCTTCGGACGACGGCACCATCACCGTCTTCGTCGCCGCGAACGCACAGGTCACCAACACGCAGACTCGACAGCAGGAACAACGCTCCTATCGGTTCAGCGTGAAAATAAAAGAAGTCGACGGCACCCCGAAGGTGTCCAACGTGGAGTTCGTGCCGTGACCGATCGATCCGTCCTCATCAGCCGCATACGAAACATGTTGCGGCTCTGTATGTTTCCATTGCTGGCAGCCGTGATTGTGGCACTGACAGTCGCGGCGGTGCTGCTCGTGCGAGACAATCGGCACGACGCCGCCATGGCGGCCGCGCGCCGCGACGCGCCGGCCGCCGCCCGCGAGACGGTCGCGGCAATGCTCAGCTATACCTCGGCCACGGTCGACAGGGATCTCACCACCGTCGCGGGACTCACCGGTTCGTTCCAGGACGACTACCACAATCTGGTGAGCAAGACGATCGTGCCGGTAGCCAAGGAGAAGGGCGTGAGCACCAGAGCGCGGGTCGTATCAGCGGGCGTAACGTCGGCGTCCACCGACCGTGTGACGGTACTGATGTTCATCGACCAGGTGACCATCAGCACGGCCGTGCCCGCGCCGACCACCAGTTCCAGCCGGGTTACCGTCACCGTCGAGAAGCACGACGACCATTGGCTGGTCAGCGGTATGGCGCCGCTCTAGCCCGCGAGAGGATGATGTCATTTGCCGAATCCCGCGACCTCCCCGGCGCAGCCACTGGCCGGTGTGCGCATCGTGGAGATCTCCAGCTTCGTCGCCGCGCCGCTGGCCGGTATGACCCTGGCCCAGCTCGGCGCGGACGTCATCCGTATCGACCCGATCGGCGGTGCGGCCGACTATCACCGATGGCCGCTCACCGACGATGGCGCGAGCATCTATTGGACCGGTCTCAACAAGGGAAAGCGCTCCGTCACCGCCGATTTGCGCGCACCGGCCGGGCAACTGCTCGTCACCCGCCTGATCACCGGCGCAGGCATCCTGCTCACCAACGCGGCCGGGCGGGATTGGCTCGACTACGACACGCTCGCCGCGACCCGACCAGACCTGATCCATCTGGAGATACTCGGCCGCGCCGACGGTTCGGCCGCCGTCGACTACACCGTCAACGCCGCCACCGGATTTCCGCTCGTCACCGGGCCCGCCGATCACGAAGGCCCGATCAATCATGTGCTGCCCGCGTGGGATCTGCTCTGCGGTGTGCACGCGGCGCTGGCGGTCACCGCGGCCGTGCGCCACCGGGACGCGACCGGACAGGGCAGCCGGATCACCCTCGCATTGGAGGACGTCGCGCTGGCCACGGTGGGCAACCTCGGCTTCCTCACCGAGGCGGCACTGTGCGGGCGGCAACGCCCGCGCTCGGGCAATGCCATCTACGGCCAGTACGGTCAGCACTTCACCAGCGCCGACGGCGTCTCCTTCATGGTGGTCGCCCTGACCCCCAGGCACTTTCGTGATCTCACCGAGCTGACCGGCAGCACCGCGGCGGTCGAGGCGCTAGCCACCGCGCTGACAGCGGACTTCACCGACGAGGGCACGCGCTACCGTCATCGCGACGTACTGACCGGACTGTTCACCCCGTGGTTCCGCGACCGCCCCGCCCAGGAGATCGGCACCGCCCTGGCGAAAACATCGGTGCTCTGGGAGCGCTACCGCAGTTTCGACGAACTCGCGATCGACCCGCGCATCACCGCGAACCCCCTGTTCACCCTGCTCCAGCAGCCCCAGATCGGCGAATACCTCGCCCCCGGTTCCCCGATCTCGGTGAACGGTGCACACATTCCCGCCCGCCCCGCACCCCGACTCGGCGAACATACCGAATCCGTCTTGCGGGATCGCCTCGGACTGTCTCCCGAATCGATTGCGGCGCTGCACATGTCGTCGATCGTCGCGAACGGGGCCCCGGCACGAACCGAGCGATGACGCTGGTCGCCGCGCACCAACGACCACCGCCACCATCCGGCCTCAGTCGCCGAATTCGGCGTTGAAACGGCGCAGGAGTTCGGCGAGCGTCGCGAGATCGTGCTCGGCCCAGCTCGACAGTCGTTCGTGCAACGCTTGACGGCGGGTGGCACGGGTCGCGTCCAAACGCTGCTTGCCAAGGGTGGTCAGCGCGAGCAGTTGGGCGCGGCCGTCGTCGGGGTCGGGCCGCCGAACGATCAGGCCGAGGTCTTCGAGTGCCGAAAGTTGGCGTCCGGTGGTGGCTTTCCCGATGCGGAAATAGGCGGCCAGGTCGCTGGGACGACTGGGGCCGATCGCGTCGAGCCGCATCAGGAAGGCATATGCGGCGGGTTCGAGACCGGGGTGGACACGTTCGGCGGATTCGAATGAAGTCCGGCGGCTGCGCCGCAACGCCACGATGAGCTGTTGCTCGATCTCGTCGATGGTGTCGTTCACCGTCGTACCCACCTCCACAGCGCCGACTGACGCGGACGTGGTTGTCCGCCTACTCAGGAGTGGCCGACTTTACCGTCGGTCCGCGCCGCGGCCGCGTCGACCGCTGGGTCCGGACCGACTGTGGTGCGAAGCGGGACCTCCCGGATGAACAGGACAGCGATCAGCGCGAGCAGGGCCAGTGGCGCGGTGCAGAGGAAGGCATCGGCGATGCCGTGTCCGAAGGCGTCTTCCACGACGGAGCGGACCGGGGCCGACAGCGTGGACAGGGTGGGCAGGCTGCTGCCCGAATGGGTGCCGCTGCCGCCGACACCCAGTCCGGCCAGACCGGTCTCGGTGTAGTCGGTGATCCTGTTCGCCATGATCGCACCCAATGCGGAGACACCGATCGCACCACCGAGGGATCGCATGAACGCGACGGTCGCACTCGCCGCGCCGATTTCGTGGATCCGGACTTGGTTCTGTACGGCGACGACCAGGTTCTGCATGGTCATGCCGACTCCTGCGCCAACGCAGAACATGTATACGGCCAGCAGCCCGTAGGGAGTGTCGGCGCGTACTGTGCCCAACGCTGTCACACCGGCCACCGTGAGCACGCTGCCGACGACCAAGACGATCTTCCAGCGACCGGTCCGGGCGATCAATCGTCCTGACACGATAGAGATTACAGCCAGACCGAAGATCATCGGCAGGGTGAGCAAACCGGCCGCGGTCGGTGACTCGTCGCGCGCCAACTGGAAGAACTGACTGAGGAATGTGGTGCCGGAGTACATGGCCACCCCGGCGGCCAGCGAGCCCGCGACGGCCAGCACGATGGTGCGATTGCCGAACAGGTGCAGCGGGATGATCGGCTCGCTCGTCTTCGACTCCGTCAGCAGGAACAACGCGCCCAACACCACAGTGCCACCGATCATCACGCCGGTCTGCCAGGACAGCCAGGCATATTTGTCGCCGGCGAACGAGACCCAGATCAGCAGCACCGAGGTGGCGGCGGCCACGAGCAGCGCACCCAACCAATCCACCTTCGTCTGCCGCTTGACCATCGGCAGACGCATCGTCTTCTGCAGCACCACCAATGCGATCGCGGCGATCGGGACGCCGATGAAGAAGCACCACCGCCAGCCCAGCCAGGAGGTGTCCACGATGGCACCGCCCACCAGTGGCCCGACGACGGTGCCGACGGCGAACAAACCACCCATATAACCGCCGTAGCGGCCGCGTTCGCGCGGCGAGACCATGACCGCCAGGATGGTCTGGGTGAGCGCCGTCATACCACCGGCCCCGACACCCTGAATCGCCCGCGCCGCGATCAACTGTCCGGCATTGGCCGCCAGACCCGCGATGATCGAGCCGACGACGAAGATGACCAGGCTGATCTGGACGAGGAGCTTCTTGTCGACCAGATCCGATAGCTTGCCCCAGATCGGCGTGGTCACCGTCATCGCCAAGAGGGTCGAGGTGATCACCCAGCTGTAGGCGGTCTGGCCCGAATGCAGATCGGAGATGATCGTCGGCAGCGCGTTGGTCACGATCGTCGAGGACAGGATGGCCACGAACATTCCGGTCAACAATCCGGCCAGCGTTTCCATGATCTGGCGGTGTGACATCGGACCGCCGGGCTGCGGATGTATCGCGATCGACGAAGCGGCGGCGCTGTTCACCTGGTCGACGTCCTGCGAGATCTGCGACAAGGTCGGCCTCATTCTCTTGTGGTGCAGCTGGTACTCGGCACCCGATCCGCTGGTACGTCCGAATCTCGCCCACGGATCAATAGTTGCCTTGGGCGACCATATCAGATTCGTTGCCCCAGGCAACTAGATACTCGGGAAACCGCCGTGCCCGATTCCGACCGGCACCGGAGTTCCGGGCTGGACTCAACTGTCGTCGAAATCCTTGTGCCGCAATACATTCGATGTCGCAATGGCGATGCGAGCTAGCCGCCGAACCGCTCTCGATGGCCAGCGATGTATTGCTCGACCGTCATTGCGGGTTCACCTATCACTTGCTCGACGTCATCGGTGATGCGGTTGTACCGGTCGGCGCGGTGCAGCCGCGCCATGGTGGCGATGTGCTGCTCGACGTGTGGCGGCAGGCCCACAGGTTTCAAGACCTGCTCGAGCCAGTCGTCGTAGGGCACCTCGACCACCGTCACCGGAAACTGCAGCGCCCGGGAAAAGCTTCGGGCCAGGCCGTCGCCGTCGAGGATCTGCGGCCCCGTCAGCTCGTAAACATGCTGCTGATGATCCTGTGGTGCGCGCAGGATCGCGGCGACAACGCGGGCGACGTCGCTGGCGGCAATCGGTGAGGTGCGGCCGTCACCGAAGGGCAGCACCAGGGTGTGGCGGTCGCGGACCGAGGCTGCGTTGAGGAACGTGAAAAGTGGGTTGTCGATGAATACCGTGGGCCGCACGTGGGTGACGGGCAGGCCGGACCAATCCATCACTTGTTCGGTCAGCCAGTGCAGCCACTGCTGGTGTGACTCGTCAGTGCTGGTCGACGTCATTTGGGAGACCGTCATCTGCGACATGTTCACGATGGTCTCGAGTCCGCCGTTTTCACGTCCGACGGCGCAGACAACCGCCGCGGCTTTCAGATAGGACTCCGAGACACCCATGTTGAAGAACATCCGTTTCACGCCCTGCATCGCGGAGACCACGTCTCGGGGCTCGGTGAGGTCGCCGACCACCACTTGCGCGCCGAGTGCGCGCACCGCGTCGGCCCGGTCGTCCTGCCGGTGGACCATGGCCCGAACGCTCGCGCCATCGCGGATCAGTAGTTCGACGACCGAACGGCTCACCCCGCCGGTGCCGCCACCAGCGCCGGTGACCAGATAATCGACGTCGACCATCATGTCCTCCGTGTCGATCGACTAGCGGGGTCCACGAGTTTCTCGCGAGCAACGATAAACGAGTCGGTCCGGGTGAACGGGAAGTTCGCCAGATCGTCGAGGTGGGTGTGCAGGTCGCGGCGACCTCGACGTACTAGCTACTGGTGGCGTCGGCCAGCAAATCGAGAGCGATGTCGACGATGAGGTCTTCTTGTCCACCGACCAGGCCTCGACGTCCCACTTCGAGCAGGATGGTGCGGACGTCGATACCGTAGCGCTGCGATGCGGCTTCGGCGTGGCGCAGGAAGGACGAGTAGACCCCGGCGTACCCGAGGGTGAGGGTTTCGCGGTCCACGCGCACAGGGCGGTCCTGCAGCGGTCGCACCAGGTCATCGGCGGCGTCTTGCAGGGCGAACAGATCACAGTTGTGCTTCCAGCCGGACAAGTCGGCGACAGCGACGAAGGGTTCGATCGGGCAGTTGCCCGCGCCGGCGCCGTGACCGGCGAGCGAGGCGTCGACCCTGGTGACACCTTCTTCGACGGCGACAACGGAATTGGCCACCGACAGCGAGAGATTCTCGTGCGCGTGGATGCCGATCTCGGTGCCCGGATCGAGGAGCTGACGGTATGCGCGGACCCGGTCGCGGACACCGTCCAGGGTCAACCGACCACCGGAGTCGGTGACGTAGACGCATTGCGCCCCATACGATTCCATCAGCTTGGCTTGTTCGGCGAGGCGGGCCGGTTCGGCCATGTGCGACATCATCAGAAATCCGGAGACGTCCATGCCGAGTTCCCGTGCGGTGGCGATGTGCTGAGCGGACACATCGGCCTCGGTGCAGTGGGTGGCCACGCGCACCGACCGGACGCCCAGCCGGTAGGCCTGCTCGAGCTCTTTGATGGTGCCGATGCCGGGCAGCAACAGTGTGGTCAGCCGAGCATGCGTGAGATTCGCGGCAGCGGCTTCGATCCATTCCCAGTCGGTGTTGCTGCCGGGTCCGTAGTTCAAGCTCCCCCCGGCGAGTCCGTCACCGTGGGCGACTTCGATGCCATCGACACCGGCGGCATCGAGTGCCGCCACGATCCGGCCGACGTCGTCCGGAGTGATGCGGTGGCGCACCGCGTGCATGCCATCACGGAGTGTGACGTCTTGGATGAACAGCTGCATCGTCATAGGAGTGCTTCCTGTCCTGCCGGTGCGGGGGCGGTCGTGCCGGCAATGAATTCGGCGTAACGCAGGGCCGCCGAGGTCATGATGTCGAGGTTGCCGGCGTAGGCCGGGAGGTAGTGGGCAGCGCCTTCGACTTCCAGGAACACTGTCACCTGATGGGTGGGAACCGCCGCCGCGTCCATGGTGAGCAGGGTCCGTACCGGTTGGTCCTGCGGCACGGCGGTGATCTGGACTTGTTGCTTGAGGCGGTAGCCGGGCACGTAGGTGGCCACGTGCGCGATCATTTCCTCGACCGATTCCCGAATCGCCCGGTGGGTGGCGGAATCCGGTGCGGTAATCAGGCACAGCACCGTATCGCGCATGATCAGCGGCGGGTCCGCCGGATTGAGGATGATGATGGCCTTGCCACGTTCGGCACCGCCGACCGTTTCGATCGCGTGCGCGGTGGTCTCGGTGAACTCGTCGATGTTGGCGCGGGTGCCCGGTCCCGCGGATTTCGAGGCAATGGACGCGACGATCTCGGCGTAGGCGACCGGTGCGACGCGCGAGATGGCGGCGACGATCGGGATGGTGGCTTGCCCGCCGCAGGTGACCATGTTGACGTTGGCGGCGTCACGATGTTCGTCGAGGTTCACCGCCGGTACCACGAACGGACCGAGGGCAGCCGGCGTCAGGTCGACCAGGCGTTTGCCGAGTGGTTCGAGTAGCGCGGCGTGAGCGGCGTGGGCCTTGGCCGAGGTTGCGTCGAAGACCAAGCCGATCTCGTCGAAGTTCGACAGCTCCAGCAGGCCCTGGATACCGTCGGCCGTAGTGGGGACGCCGAGCCGTCGGGCCCTGGCCAGGCCGTCGGACTCGGGGTCGATGCCGACCATCGCGCCCATCTCCAGCACGTTCGAATGTCGGATCACCTTGATCATCAGGTCGGTGCCGATGTTGCCGGATCCGATCACCGCGACTTTGAGCTTGGTGGGGCCGTTGTCCATAGGTTTCACTCCTGAATGAAGGCTGCGGTCACCGATCCGAGACCGGTGATATCCGCGGTGACGGTGCCGGGGCCCTCGATCGCGGCCATCGGTCCCAGCGCTCCGGACAGCACTATCTGGCCGGCGCGCAATGGCTGACCGAACTCGCGGGTGGTATTCGCAAGCCAGGCCAGCGCGTGCAGTGGATCGCCGAGGCAGGCAGCGCCGTTTCCGGTGGACACACCGCGGCCGTCGATCGACATCTGCATGTGCGCCGATATGGGGGCGAAAGTATCAAGGGTGCGGCGCTGGGTGCCGAGCACGAACAGGCCGCTGGAGGCGTTGTCGGCGACGGTGTCGCCGAAGGTGATGTCCCAGCCGGCGATGCGGCTGTCGACAATCTCGAGTGCGGCCACCGCATAGTCGACCGCGCCGCGAACTTGCTCGTCGTCGAGCGGACCATCGACCAGGTCCCGGGCCAGCACGAACGCGATCTCGGCTTCGACCTTCGGTTGCAACAGCCGGCTCAGCGGTACGGGCGTGTCCTGGTCGTAGTGCATGTCGTCGAACAGCACTCCGAAATCCGGCTGGTCGACACCGAGCTGCCGCTGCACCGCCGGGGAGGTCAGACCGATCTTGCGTCCGACGACCGTGGCGCCCGCGCCAATGCGCTCAGCGGTCAGCAACTCCTGCACCGCGTAGGCAGCGGCCACGTCGTCGGCGCCGATCAGATCCCGCACAGGAGCGCACGGTGTCCTGGAGCTGGCGGCTGCGCTGAGCAGGTTCGCGGCGGCGATCGTGGCGGTGTCCGCGGCTGCGGAAGGCCGGTCAAGGCCTGAAGGTGTTGGCATCTGGGGTCCCGGAAGTCGTTTGCTGAAAGTGAAGCAGTGGCTCTCACTGTCGCCGCCGGAGTAACGGACCCGCCAGCATTTCGGTCCACTGAGTCGAACGCCGCCCCGGAAACCGAACAGGCCCGAGTGCCTACCCCGGAAGGGGCCGGGATTCCGACCGTCGAACAGCGCTGACCCTGCCCGGCCCGAGGGGCGGACGGGGTCAGCTACCTCCGAACGGACGCCGTTGGGGACCTTCCACTACCTACTTGGCCGGTGCTACCGGCGGCTGGGCGATTGTCGCGAAGTACTGGATGGCCGCACCGATCGCAACCGGGCCGGTCACCAGCAACTGGCCCGCGATGGTGCCGAGGGCACCGACCGCGACGATGCCACCGAGGCAGCCGATTGCCGCGGCGGGGATGAAGGCGCCGAAGAGACCGACGATCGCGGCCGCTGCCACGGTCGCACCGGCGATGCCACCCAAAACACAGCCGACAGCCGCGCCGCCGAGGCCGCCCACCAGGGTGCCGAGCGTGGCGCCCATGCTGATGGTGCTGGTCATCCGGGACCAGGCGGCCTGCTCACGGTCGTATTCGTTCTTCCACGGCGCCTTGTCCTCGAACGGCAGCGCGACCGGCTTGTAGGTCGCGTGCGCGATGTCGAACTGCGGGGTGAGGGTGGCGTTGTGGTCGGCGATATCGGCCGCGATGGGGAATTCGAAGTCGTCGACACGGAACGTCAGCGGCATACCCGCGAGCGTGGTGCCATTGCCGGACTTGATCTTGAAGATGCCGTCTTCGACGACCATCGAACCGGCATCGGTCTTGATGACGGACTGGGTATCGGTGGCGTTGGCCGTGAAGGCGACCGCGCCATCGTCACCACCGGGCTGCGCGCCGGCCGAGCCGGACGCGATACCGACTGCGGCGACCAAGCCCGCCGTCACCGTTACGAATTTCCTCATCTTCATTTCTTTCCTCTCGGCTGTCTCCTAGAGGTCGGGCGCGCCGAGTACGCCCCATGCGCGACGCGGATCGCGCCGACGGGTCCCTCCGTGACGGTGCGGCGGGAAATGCTGCCCCGCGCCGCTGCCGTGCGGAAGGTGGTGGCACGGTGCCCGAGGCGGTAGTGCCGGGTCAACGCAGTCGGTCCACTCAGCTGACCGGTCACGCGCGGACATCCATCGGATTTCGCGCCGGGTTTGCTCACCGAACCTCATTTGTGTCGCAGACCAGGCGATGGGTCGATACTGACTCGTCAACGAACCTGTTCGACCGTCACTTCTGCACATCGAGGTACGTACCTGATGCCCGAGCAACCCGGACCCACCGCCGCTGTCCTCCGACCGACCGTGTCGGAGGGAATCGCGACGATCACTATCGACCGTCCGCCGGCCAACGCCTTCGACCCCGCGTTGATCACGGAATTCCTGAACGTGCTTCCGCCGCTCGTCGACGACCCCGACGTTCGGTGCATCGTCCTTCGGGGCACTGGCCGGTTCTTCGTCGCCGGCGCCGATATCGCCGTCATGCGTGAGCTCACCGAGGCAACCCAACGCGCGATGCGACCATGGGTCGACGTCCAGCGATTGCTCGAGACCGCCCCGAAGCCCGTCCTCGCGGCTCTCAACGGACATGCCCTCGGCGGCGGCGCCGAGTTGGCTCTCGCCTGTGACATGAGAGTGATGACGGAGTCCGCGACCATTGGCTTTCCCGAGATAGCACTCGGTTTGTTCCCCGGCGCGGGTGGCAGTCAACGCCTGCCGCGGCTCCTCGGTGCGCACCGCGCGAAACTGCTGATGATCGAAGGTACCCGACTCACCGCCTCGGATGCCTTGGGCATCGGACTGGTGGACAAGGTCGCCCCCGATGCCGAATTCGACGAGTGCATCCGCTCGACCGCACGCGCACTCGCGGACAAGCCGACCCGGACGATCGGGCTGCTCAAGCGCATCGTGCGGGACGGCCTGGCGTTGCCCCTCGATCAGGCGCTGGACCTCGAATTCTCCGCCGTGCTCGAGCTGATCGGAACCGCTGACGCCGCAGAGGGCCTGCAGGCGTTCCTCGACAAACGCGCGCCCACCTTCACCGGCCGCTGACACCCGAACTCGGAGGGATCCACATGAAGAGAAAATTCTGGCGACAGGGGGTAGCAACAGTGGCGGCGATCGCGGCACTCGCGGTGGCCACCACGGGCTGCACCCGTCCCGCTACCAAGACCGCCGCCACCGGGGGCGACCGGGTTCGGATCTCGGTGGGTGTCGACCCTTCCTATGCGCCGATCTTCCTCGCCGACAGTGAAGGGATGTTCAAAGCCGCGGGCCTCGACGTACAGGTGATCCAGACCGAGGGCGGCGCAGCCGGCGCGCAGAACGTCGTGGCGGGGACATCGGAACTGTCCGGCAACGCCAACTCGACCGCCCTCACCGTCATGGCCGGCAACCCTGGACTCCGCGCTCTGGGTGTGTACGAGGAATCCGACCGATACTTCCAGGTGGTTCTCCGCGACGGCGTCACGCCGAGCTCGATCAAGACCATGGGAGTCTTCCCCGGCATCGGGCTGTACTTCACCGACAGATACCTGCGGAGTCTCGGGCTCGATCCCGCCTCGATCAGCCTGGTGACGACGAGTCCCCCCGAACAGCCCGCGCTACTCGCGCGCGGCGACATCGACGGTTTCATCTCGTTCGACCCCTGGGTCGCGCGCGCCGTCGCCTCGGGAAGTCACGTCGTCGGGACGACGGGCAACTTCGGCGCGAAGTACTCGCAATGGCTGATCGCGTCGGAGGGCTGGCTGTCCGCCCACGACGAACTCGCCGGCCGCGTATTCCGGGTAATAGCGCAGGCCGCCGACATCGTCGACGCGGATCCCGACCGGGCCGCGAAGGCGGTGGCCGCAGCCATCCGCATGGATCCGGCCGAAGCGCGTAATCAGGTCACCCAGATCGACTTCCGAGCCCGGGATTTCACCTCCGACGATATCGAGCAGGCCCATCAGCTGGTGGACTTCTTCCGCGGTCAGGGGAAGATCAGCGGTGCCATCGATCCGCAGAAAGTCCTGCTGAGCGGCTGGTTCGACCAGAACGCCAAGTAGCTACCGACCCGCTGTGCTGACCGGGCCGGTACGGGTCCGGTCAGCGCAGGCACGCACACCATACGGAATGGAGCAACCGTGGCCGAATCCACTATTCGTGTCGTGGAACTGTCGAGCCCGTTCGCCCGATTCGCCGGTCGAATCCTCGTCGGTCTGGGGTACGAGGTCATCCTCGTCGAACCCCCGGAAGGCGACCCGACGCGCCGCGAACTCGACGGATACGCCTTCGCCCATTGGCATGCGGGTAAGCGCTCGGTGGTGCTCGACCTGTCCGCCGACGCCGATCGCGTCGCATTCGAGAATCTGATCGCGGGGGCGGACATCCTGCTTGACGGTCGCGATGTCGGTTCGGAACCGCCTGTCCCCCAGCATGATTCACTCGTCCACGTCCGAGTCACGCCGTTCGGTGTCACCGGGCCGCGTAGCACCTGGCGTGGGACAAACCTCACGGTGGCCGCATTGGGCGGCATGATGGCGCAGGTCGGTGCGCCGGATGGTCCCCCGCTCTGCCTGCCCGAAGGGCAAGCCGAGCAGCTCGCCGGGGTCAACGCGGCGATCGGCGCCCTGCTGGGCCTGCGGGCCAGGCGCTGCGGCCGCGCGCCTTTCGTCGATATTTCGGCCCAGGAGTGCGTGGCGGCCAGCCTCGAGGCGGGAACTCTGGCATACGTGCACGAAGACCGCGTTCCGGAGCGGCCGGGCCGGGTGCACCCGCTGGTCCCGCACGGATTGTTCGACGCCGCGGACGGATTTCTCGGCGGCGGGCTCGGCGGTAGTCCCCGAATGTGGGACGCGACTCTGCGATGGCTGATCGAAGAAGGTGTCCAGGACGATCTGGATCACCCGCGCTGGAGCGATCCCGTCGAACGAAAGACCCACCAGGATCACCTGTTCGAGGTGCTACAGCGCTTCCTGTCGAAATGGCCGAAGGAACAGTTCGCTGTTCGCGCACAGGAACGCAAACTTCCGTGGGCGGCGGTGGACGGCCCCGCCGAGCTCCTGATCAATCCCCAGCTCAACGATCGTGACTTTTTCGTCGATGTGGTCTCAGCGGACGAGGTGACCCGCGATCTCGGATTCGGATTCGCCTTCCCCGAGGGCCGGCGGGTCCGCGAACTCGTGGTCGCGGAGCTGGGCGCCGACCAGTCGCTGACGACCGGATCTCGCACTCCCACAGCATCACCCACGCAAGAGCCGCAGCCGGACAGACGCAGCCTCGACGGCATCCGCGTGCTCGATCTGACGTGGGTGCTCGCCGGTCCCTACTGCACCCGAATCCTCGCCGATCACGGTGCCGAAGTCATCAAGGTCGAATCGAGAGGACGCCCGGACCCGACTCGGTTCGCACCCGCCATGCACCTGTCGCGCGGGCCGCACGACGATCCCGACACCAGCGGCTACTTCAACGACGTCAACCGCAACAAGCGCAGTATCACCCTCGACACCCGTACCCCTGAAGGTCTCGCGGTGCTCGCCGATCTGATCGCCGCGAGCGACGTCGTGATCGAGAACTTCAGCTCGTCAGTGCTGGAGAAGATGGGACTCGGGTACCAGCGGCTGCGCGAACTGCGTCCCGACATCGTGTACGTCTCGATGTCCGGCATGGGCCACACAGGTCCGCGCAGCAGTTGGGTGTCCTACGCGGATATCGTGTCGGCCAGTACCGGACTGACGGCGTTGACCGGGTGGAACGCCGATGACGTCGTCGGCGTCATCTATGGTCACGGCGACATCGTGGCAGGACTGCAGGCTGCGACCGCGACCCTCGCCGCGCTCGAATACCGTGATCGCACCGGCCGCGGACAGCACATCGACCTCTCCCAGCTCGAGGCGATGGCCGCGCACATGGGAACCAGCGTGATCCAGTCGACCGGTACGGGTCGACTGGCGGAACCGAACGGAAACGCTCACTCCGAGTACTCGCCCCACGGCGTGTTCCGTTGTCTCGGCACGGATCGCTGGACGGCGATCGCCGTTCGGAACGAGGCCGATTGGCGCGCCCTGTGCGAGCTGATCGAACGCCCGGAATGGGCCGATGCCGAGGACTTTCGCACAGCCGAGCAACGCAAAGCCCGCAACCCGGAGATCGTGGCGGCGGTCACCGCATGGACCAGGACCCTGCCTGCCGCGGCGGTCACCGAGTTGCTGCAGGACGTGGGCGTGCCCGCGGGCGCCGTGCAGGACGGCAGAGACTTGGTAGAGGCCGACGCTCATCTGCGCGCCCGTGGCTTCTTCGTGCGGCGAACGCACCCGCGCGCGGGCGCCTTCCTGCACGAGGGCGTACCTGTCCGGCTCGATCGCGCGTCCGGTGCAGTACGCAGCGCCGCACCCCTGCTCGGCGCCGATACGGACTCGGTTCTCACCGACATACTGCGGTACTCACCGGACACGATCGCACACCTGCGTGCGACATCGATTCTCTCCTGAAACCACCCGCCCCCTCATTCGAAGGAGACCCATGCGCGCCGCACGGCTACACAGTTTCGGACAGGCCCCCACTATCGACGAGATCGACACCCCCACTCGCGCGGCAGGGCAGACATTGGTCCGTATCGACGCGGCCGCACTCGGCCACCTCGACATGACCATCGCGAGCGGAAAGTTCAATGTCAGACCCCCGCTGCCCCACATCGGCGGCACAGACGGTGCCGCAACGGTTGTCGAATCGGATACGTTCGTCCCCGGCACCAGGGTGCTCGTGCGCGGTGGCGGCATCGGACTGACCAAGAACGGATGCTGGGCGGAGTATCTCGTTGCGGCCGACAAAGCGTTCACGCCGTTCGATGCCGGCCTCGCACCGGAGGTGGCCGCGACATTCTTCTTGCCGAGCACCACCGGGTACGTGGCCGTGAACGACGTCGCCAAGGTCTGCCCTGGTGAACGCGTGGTGGTGTCCGGTGCTTCGGGCGCGGTCGGCTCGATGGCCGCCCAGTTCGCCCAGCTCGCCGGTGCCGGTGAGGTGATCGGGATCGTGCCCCGGCCGGACCAGGTGGAGTTGCTGCCCGCCGGTGTGCGGCCGGTCGTCGGTCGCGGCGCGGAACTGGCGAAGGAACTGGGCGATGGCCCGATCGCCGAGGTGCTGATCGACACTCTCGGCGGTGACTGCCTGCCCCCGCTCCTCGAGCGCGTCGCCCCCGGCGGACGGGCCGCGCTGATCGGGTACACGCTGGGCACCGAACTGACCCTCGATCTTCCCAACTGGCTCCTCAGCGACGTGCAGATACTGCCGGTCAACATGATTCGCAAAGGCGCCCGCCAGGCTGAGCTCGCTCCCGAACTGGTCGACCGGCTCGTGGCGGGTGAGGTGCGGCTGGCTGTGCAACAATTCCCGCTCGACCAGATCGCCGACGCCCTGCGGCTGATGCGAGAGGGCAAGGTGGCCGGGCGCGCCGTTGTCGTACCCTGACCTATGCCTGTTCAGAACGTGTGGCCGCGGCTCCCGGAGGCGATGACCATTCCGGCGCTTCTCTTGACCAGGGCCGAGGAATGCGGAGACCGAATCGCCCTGCGCGCCGGTTCGAGTCAGGTGAGCTATCGCGAACTCGCACGCCGGGCGGCGTCCATGGCGAACTCTCTGTATGCGCACGGCGTTCGGGTCGGCGACCGGGTTGCCGCACTTATGGACAACCGTATCGAGCTCATCGATCTACTTCTCGGTTGCAGCTGGCTGGGGGCCACCGCCGTGCCGCTGAACGTCGCATTGCGAGGCGATGGTCTCCGGCATGTACTCACCCGGTCAGGTGCGCGGCGGTTACTCGTCGGGCCACAGTACGTCGGACAGGTGGATCCGACAGGATTCACGGGTGAGCGCTGGATCGTCGGCTCCGTATCCGCGCCGCACGTCGATACGGCCGAAACCGACCTGCGATGCGACCCGGCACCGGTCGACGGCCTCGATATCGCCGCGGTGCTCTTCACGTCGGGCACCACCGGAATGCCGAAAGGTGTGCGCTGCCCGCACGCCCAGTTCCTCTGGTGGGGTGATGGTGTCGGACGGTCACTCGGGCTGGGAGCCGACGACGTCTTGTACAGCTGCCTTCCCCTGTTCCACACCAATGCCATCGGCACGCTGTTCCAGGCCCTCGTGTGTCGCGCCACATTCGTCCTCGGTGAACGATTCTCGGCAAGCGGCTACTGGGCCGAGGTCGAGGAATCCGGCGCCACCGTGACCTATCTCCTCGGCGCCATGGTGGCCATGCTGATGAACCGGCCACCCTCTCCGATCGAGCGTGCGCACTCCGTCACCCGGGCGCTGTCGCCCGCGACGCCTGCGCACCTGTACGAACCATTCCGGAACCGATTCGGAATCGAACTCGTCGACGGATTCGGCACTACCGAGACCAACCTCGTCGTGGGGTCACTTCCAGGCCGCCGCCGGGACGGGTTCGTCGGCACGGTGATGGACGGCTACGCGGCCGCCGTCGTCGACGGCGGCCGCCCGGTCCCCGACGGCGCCCCGGGCGAGCTGGTGGTTCGCAGCCTGCGTCGCGGCGGATTCGCCGAAGGATATCTGGGCGAGCCGACGCCACCGGAGGGCTCCTGGCTACACACCGGAGACCGGGTGATTCGCGGATCCGACGGCTGGTTCCGATTCGTGGATCGCATCAAGGACGTGATCCGCCGACGCGGCGAGAACATCTCGGCGACCGAAGTGGAGTCGGTACTGTCGCAGTACCCCGGCGTCGCGCAGGTGGCGGTGTTCCCGGTGCCGTCCACCCTCGCCGAGGACGAGGTCATGGCGGCGGTCGTGCCCCGGGATCAGATCACCCTCGATCCCGCCGAGCTGTTGCGCTTCGCCGAGAAGAACCTGTCCTACTTCGCACTTCCCCGCTACATCGACCGGGTGGCGGAACTTCCGCTCACCGAGACGGGCAAGGTGCGCAAGCAGGAACTGCGCTCCCGCGGCGTCGGGCCGGACACGTGGGATGCCGAGCAGCAAGGGTACCGGCCCACGCGAGATCGATGACGCCGCCGGCCGAGACTATCGTCCGCACCCGTTGAAGGAACACATCGCGGTGCTACACGCACCGTCGCGGCCCGCGGCGTTCTCCGGCGAATGGGTGCATCGCATCGCGTGCAGGGTCCGGGTGATTCCGATACCGGCAGTTCGGAGAGCCCCGGTGATCCGGCTGACATTGAGCCGGGCAGTGGGCGCCGTGACCGATAACGCGCCCGCCAGCACCCGAGGGCCGCTGAACACCGGGACGGCAACGCTCATGTAGCCGAGTCGGGTCTCCTCGACCTCGATGGCGAGCTGATCCTTGCGCATCCGCTCGAGTTGCTGTCGAAGGACGCCGACGGACATCGTGGTGCGGTTGGTGAGTGCTGTGAACCCCTGCTCGACGACCTCGTCGAAGACGGACCGCGGCGAAAACGCCAAGATCATCTTGCCGGTGGCCGTGCAGTAGAGCGGCAACCTGCCCGCGACGCGCGACTGCTGATTGAGTCCGCGATGCCCGATGATCTTCTCGATGTACAGCACGTCGATGCCGTCCCGAACCGCGAAGTGCACCGTCTCCTGCGTGGCGAGGAGCAGATCCTCCATGTACGGCAGTGCCGCGTCGCGCAGGATTCGCTGCCGGGGTACCAGCTGACCGAGCTCGAACAGTCGCAGCCCCAGCCGATACTTCGTTCCTGCTCGTTCGAGCAGACCCCACTCCACCAGTTCCCCGGCCAGCCGGTGCACCGACGCCTTCGCGACGCCGGTGCGGCGAGCGAGTTCCGTCAGTGACAGGTCGCTGTGCTCGCTGTCGAAGGCGTCGAGAATCAGGCGTGCCTTGCCCAGTACGGAAGACATGTCCGCACCTGCCGGCTGTCCGCCCGAGTTGATGGGCACCACTGGTCCGAGTCCACCGGATCCTCGTGCGGCTGTCGTCAAGGGGTGCCTCCTGGTGGGTCGGGCGAGCAGTTGGATCGGTCCGGGTGTATGTGGAGCGGTGCGCTCGCCTGATGTCGCGACGCTACGGGACCGGTGCCACGAGAGGCACGTCACATGGTCCGGTCAGTGAACCCGTTCCGCGGAGTTTACATTCGGCTGCGTGACCTCGATGGACGTCAGGAAGTCCCGCACGACCGACGCCACCGCCGCTGCCTCGCGTTCGATGAGCGCGACGGTACCGTTCTCGATCACCACACAGCGCACCGAAGGCGCCGCCGTGAGACGTGAACTCAGTACCGGGAGGTTCGGCATCGAGAACGGGTCCTCGCCCGCGCCGATCAGGAGCACCGGCGCGGTCACCGAACCGATGCGGTCCTCCATCCGGTAGCGGGCACAGGCCCGGTGGCCCTCGGCCGGATCGACTCCGGGTGCGAGCGCGTCCCGGACGAACCGGTCGAGCAGTCCGGCGACCGGTTCCGGGTAATACGGCCGACGCAGGTCCCATAGAGTCTGCAGGTGCGTCCCGTCCGCGCTCTGCTCGGCTCGGTCGACACCCCCGCCGACGGCATGATCGACACGGTACCGCTCGTCGGTCCACGGACACGACGACAGCAGCACCGCGCCGATTCTGCCGCTGTCCGCGGCGGCCATCTCCATGGCCACGGCTGCGCCGGTGTGGTGCCCGAGGACGGCAACGCACTCGACACCGAGTGCGTCCAACAGCTCCCACGCCGCGCGGGCGAAGACCTCGATGGTCTGCGGCGCAGGCACCGGGGCGCTGGCGCCGAAACCGACCATGTCCATCGCGATCACCCGATGATCGACGGCGAGCAAGGGCATCAATTCACGGAATTCGTCCCAGGATCGGGGGGTCTGGTGCAGCAGCAGCAAAACCGGACCGTCACCCTGCTCGGCGTAGTGCACTTGGCCGAACGAAGTATCCGCGTAGGCGAATCGGAGGTCAGCACCCATCAGTACGCCGCGACCATCGGTGTATCGACGCCGATCACGTCGAGCTTCGCGGCACCCCCTGGATTGCCCACAGGTTCGGTACGGGTCGGCAAAATATCGAGGAAGAACCTCTTGTTGTCCTCCTTGAATTCTGGGACGGCCTTCCGATCCACCGTGATGGCTTCCACGGGGCACGCCAGTTCGCACGCGCCGCAGTCGATGCATTCGTTCGGATTGATATAGAGCTTGCGATCGCCCTCATAGATACAGTCGACCGGACATTCCTCCATGCACGAACGATCGGTGTAGTCGATGCAGGCCTCGCCTATCACGAATGCCATTGTTCAGCTCTCCTGTTCGGTGGAATGTCCGGGGAAGATTTCCGCATCGGGGTCCAGAACGGCTGCGGCGTTGTTGACCGCGGTGGCGGCTTCGCCGAAGCCCACGGCGATGAGCCGCACCTTGCCGGGATAGTCGGTGATATCGCCTGCCGCGTAGACACGCGCAACGTTGGTTTCCATGCGGGTGTTCACGACGATGTGCCGGGAGTCGATGTCGATACCCCATTCCGTCATCGGTCCCAGATCCGCGGTGAATCCCAGTGCCGCGATGACCGATTGGGCCGCAAGTGTGGTCGTGGACTTGTCGAGCTTGTGGACGATGTCGACTTCGGCGATCCAGCCGTTGCCGCGAACGTCGACGACGTCCGCATTGACCAGCACCCGCACCGAGCTGTCGTACACCTTGGCCACGGTCGATTTGTGGGCCCGGAACTTGTCGCGCCGATGCACCAGGGTGACGGAGTTGGCAATCGGCTCGAGGTGCACGGCCCAGTCGAACGCGCTGTCGCCGCCCCCGACGATCACCACATCCTTTCCCTCGTGCGCCGACAGGTCCGGGACAAAGTAGCTCAGCCCACGATCGAGGAAATCGAGCCCCTTCACCAAAGGACGGGGTGTGAAGGTCCCGATTCCGCCGGTGATGATCACGGCGCCCGCGGTGATGGTGCGGCCCTTGCTCGTTCCCACGACAGCGTTGCCGGACGTGTCATGTGCCAGCCACAGAGCCTGCTCTCCCATCAGGTAGATCGGATCGAACGGTGCGGCCTGCTCGAGGAGTCCCGCGACGAGATCGCGACCCTTGACAGCGGGAAAACCCGCGATGTCGAGGATCGACTTCTCGGGGTACATCGCGCTCACCTGGCCGCCCGGCTCGGCGAGCGCGTCGACGACGGCGACGCGAAGACCTCGGAAGCCCGCGTAGTACGCGCCGTAGAGGCCCGCCGGGCCGGCGCCGATGATCAGGATATCGACGTCGAGCTCGGTATCGGACGATGAGAGGGACGATCTGTTCACCGGAAGAACGCTAATCAGCTTGCAGCACTTCATAAATGAAATCGGTCCGGTCAGCAGACTCCGTCGGGCCGGCGGCTTGCACACGAAAAGCGGGCCCGTCGGCCACGAGGGTGGCTGGCGGGCCCGCCGGTCACGGACGGCACGGTCTGGCGTGCGGTTGGTCAGGTACCGAAGATCTCCGGTTCTTCTGCCGCGATCTTCTGGATGATCGTCGAGTAGGCGAACCAACCCACCTTCTCCGTGCCCACCGCCTCGTAGGTCTGGGCCGCGATCTTGTCGTGCAGTGCGATCGGGTCTCCGGCAGCGCGTGCGGCCAGTTCGGCCTGCATCGACCGTTCCATCGACACGTACCACCACACCGCGCTCTCCACCGAAGTGCCGACGGTCAGGTGTCCGTGGTTCGTGAGGATCACCGCCTTGCCGGCGCCGAGGGCCTGCGCGATGCGTCGGCCTTCCTCCTCGTCCAGCGCGACGCCGTGATATTCCTCGTAGAGCGAGTGGTCGTCGTAGAACGCACACGCGTCCTGCGTGATCGGCGACAGCAGTCTGTGCAAGGAGGAGAACGCCTTGCCCTGCAGTCCGTGGGCGTGCACAGCTCCGATCACATCGGGTCTCGCCTCGTGCACCTTCGAGTGAATGACGAACGCGGCCCGGTTGAGCGGTCCCCGGCCGGACAGGATCGTGCCGTCCGAATCCACGTGCAACAGTTCATCGGGCATCACCTTCGAGAAATGACGTCCGAAGGGCGCCGTCCAGAACGTGTCGGTTTGCTCGGGGTCGCGCGCCGTGATGTGCCCGGAGATGCCCTCGTCGAGCCCGAACCGCGACAGGATGCGATAACCGCCGATCACTGCCACCTTGCGGCGATGCCGCTCTTGGTCGAGGTTCCCCGATTCCGGCGGTTCGGGAATGCCGGCGAGTTCGGCGATCGTGGGTGACTGTTTCATTGCGCCCCTACCTATTTGACGCCGTAACGGGAGAGGAACGTCGCCGAGAGCACCCGCAGAATGCGGTCGAAGATGAAACCCATGATGCCGAGAACGATGATTCCGACGAATGTCCAATCGATCCGGCCATAGTTGCGGGCCTGCCAGATCATCGACCCGATCCCGCGATCGGCGGCGACGATCTCGGCGGACACGATGGTGAGGAAGCTGTTACCCATCGCGAGCCGAGCACCGGTCACGATGCCGGGAACCGACGACGGCAACACGACGGTTTTCATGAGTTGCAGTCTGCTCGCGCCCAGGTTGGTCGCGGCCTGAAGTTTGTTCTCGCTGATCGCGACTGTGGCGGCGATGGTGCTTACCGTGACGATGAATACCGAGGTGTAGAAGATCAGTACCACCTTGGAGGTCTCGCCGATCCCGAACCACACCACCGCGAGCGTCACGAAGGCGATCGGCGGGATGAAGCGGAAGAACTCGATATACGGATCCAGCAGCTGACGAACGATATTGATGCGCCCCATCAGGATTCCGATCGGGGCACCGATCACGACGCCGAGGCTCCAGCCGAGGAGGATCCGCTGCGCGGATGCCCAGATCGAGGCCCACAGCACGCCGCGCTGCGCGAGTTCGACGGTTGCCGTCCACACCGCCACCGGAGAGGCGATGGTCGTCGGTCCATACCACCACGCGAGAAAAGACCAGACGGCGAGACCGAGCACGCCCGATGCCACCCACAGCAGTGCGGTGCGCGCCAGCTGGCCGGCAGCCGCCGCCGATTTCCGTTGTGTCCGTTTCACGTTCGCTCGTCCGGCCGGTACTGCCTGGCTCTGCACAATGGCGGTCATAGCTGGTCCTCTTCGATACCCTGATTACGCAACGACGCCACGACCTCGGCGCGGATGTCGTCGCGGAGTTTCTCGTACAGCTCGATCACCTCCGGATGGGCACGGTCTCGCGGTCGTGGCGCATCGACCTCGTAGATGCTCTTGATGCGCGCCTGTGGTCCAGCGGACATGACCACCACTCGATCGGCGAGTGTGAGCGCCTCGTCGATGTCGTGGGTGACGAAGACGACCGTGCAGCCGGTATGCCGCCAGATCTTGTCCAACTCGATCTGCAGCACCTGTCGGGTCTGCGCATCGAGGGCGCCGAACGGCTCGTCCATCAAGACGAGTGAGGGCTGATTGGCCAGCACCCGTGCGATCTGTACCCGCTGGCGCATACCACCCGACAGCTGGGACGGAAACTTGTCACCCGAATGCGGAAGGCCCACCATCGCAAGGTATTCGGCTGCGATCCGTGCCTGTTCGGCCTTGCCCGCGCCATGCATGCGCGGTCCGTAAGAGACATTCTGGCTCACGGTCATCCACTCGAAGAGCGCCTCCGAACTTTGGAAGACCATGCCCGCGTGCGCATTGCTTCCCTTGACCTTTTCACCGTCGCAGACGATTTCGCCTGCGGTGGGGTCGATGAACCCGGCCATCGACGACAACAGCGTCGACTTTCCGCAGCCGCTGGGACCGAGGAGGCAGACGAACTCTCCCTCCCGCACATGCAGGTCGATTCCCGAAACAATCTCCGCGGCACCGAAACTGATGCCGAGATCTCGAATTTCGACGGGAACACCTTTGATCGCTGTCACACTCATTGCGCACTCTTCTGGTACCAGTCGGCGAGCATCGCAGACTGCAGGTCCGGCTGCTCGGTGAGAGCACCGAGCTTCTTGTAGAAATCAACGACCGACTGTGCCGACTCGATATCCTTGGCGGTGAGATTCTCGACGCCGAAGTCGATTTCCTCGATTGCGGTGACGGTCTGATCCTCGGCGACATTCACCGCGGACTTCGTCGCCGCAGCAGCCGCTTTGGGGTCCGATTCGACCAGTTGCGTTGCCTTGTCGAGAACCTGGGCGACCTTGCGGGCCGTGTCCTCATGCGCAGCCAGCCACGGCTGTGTCGTGATCGCCCAGTGGTGGTACAACCAGTTGTAGTCCCCGGTCCGTGCGACGACATGCCCTGTGCCCTGGCTCAACGCTGTTGCCGGCCACGGCTCCCACAGCACATACCCGTCGATGTCACCCCGGCTGAGCAACGCGGGCATGTCGGTCGGCGTGGCCGTGATCATCTTGACCGATTCCGGCCGAACGCCCTGTGCTTCGAGATACTTGTCGGTCGAGATCTGGCTCAGCCCGGGAACGATACCCATCTTCTTCACGCCCGCCGCCGAGTCGACCCCGTTGCGCAGGACAACCTTGATGTAGTTGCCGGAGGCTTCGTAGGAGTACATCGCCCGCAGTGCCGGGTTCTGGCGCAGCTGCGCGATAGTGGTGGTGTCGGAGCTGCCCGCGATCTGAACCTGCCCCGTCGAGAGTGCGTCGACCGCCTCCCCGCCGCGACCGAACTGGACCAGCTGCACATTCAGGCCCGCATCCGCGAACAAGCCCTTCTGGTCGGCGACGAAGAACGGCGCGTAGGAAGCGTCGATACCGACCGCAATCCGGACAGGTCCGCTACCCGCCGAATCTGCGGTGCTCTGCGTTGCCGGGCGACTGCACGCACCGACAGCCACCGTGAGGAATACTGCCGCCGACGCGATGGCAGTTTTGCCGAGTTGGGATCGCCAGGCCATGTACTGACACCTTCGTTCTATGATCTTGGCCGCAGTTACGCGGTTGTGTGAAGCAACATAGCTACGCTGACCAGGCCTGAGAACCATCTCGGTCCGCCGTACGGACCGAGATCGAGGCCTTACTTCCGCGCAACATCCGGGGCCTCCGTGCTGTGGATTCCGGAAATGCCGACGAAACATGTCACCCTCGTCGGACTGCCTTACAGCGTCCACCGCGGTCGGTCACCTACACAGACACGTGCGACATTCTCTGCTGTCATCGCATAGATTTTCTGCCGCGCCGTCCTGCTGCCACCGGCAATGTGCGGACTCAGCAGGACGGTGTCGAGGGCGCGCAGTGCACTATCCGACTCGAGCGGCTCGACCGCGAAAACGTCGAGCGCGGCGCCTGCCACCGCTCCAGAGCGCAACGCGGCGACGAGCGCCGACTCGTCCACCACATGTCCGCGCGCGACGTTCACGACAAGCGCCCCGGCCGGCAGCATCGAGAGCTCTCGCGCGGAGATCAGGCCGCGGGTCTGCGCGGTCAACGGCACGGCCACCACCAGCACCTGCGCGATCGGCAGCAAATCGTCCATCGTCAGGAAGCGTGCCGTTGCATCCTGGTGACGGGTTCGTGCGGTGTATGCGACGTCGCATCCGAACGCGGCGAACAGCGATGCGCACCGACGACCGATCGCGCCGAAGCCGACGATCCCGACCCGGAGTTCACCGAGGTCACGGCAACGCCGCGCCAGTATCGCCTGCTGGGGCCAGCGCCCCGCAGACACTTCCGCGTGGGCCCAGGGAATGGACCTGCTCAGGTTCGCTGCCGCGACAACCGCCCATTCGGCCACGGACGCCGCATTGGCGCCCGGGGTGTTGGCTACCGGGACTCCCACCGACGCCCACGCGGCGATGTCGATGTAGTTCACGCCGACCCCGGGTTGCTGAATCAGCTTCAGCCGGCGGGCGAGAGCCGCTTCGGTGGCGCCGAGCGGCAGCGCGCCACTCCAGTCGCCGACGACGATATCGGCGTCCGTCAGTAGTCCTCGCAGTTCATCGACGGTACGGAACTTCGGCCGGACAATGTGCCCGGCCGCGCCGACAGCGTCGCGGATCCTCGCACCGAGCGCGTCGTCCTCGTCCTGCGCCAGCACCACGATGCGGTTCATCGGTCGTCGCTTCTCCCTCCTCGGACGCATCGCGGGCCGCTCACGCACGGAACGCACGTGACCGGCCCGCGGTGCGGATGACCCGGTGAGCTCAGGCTGACGCCTTCGCCTTCGCGGACGCCTTCGCCAGGAAATCCAGGCTGAGCGGGTTGTACAACGCGGCCTGCTCGTGCTGCGGCCAGTGGCCGCACTCGGGGTAGAGCTGCAGCTGGGCTCCGGGGATGTCCTCAGCCATCTTCTTCGCTTCCGGCACATCGCCGAACGGATTCTCGTGGCCCCAAACCACTAGGGTCGGCGCTTGAATCCGCGCGAGCCGCTCCGGACGCAGCAGGTTGCGTTGCCGGATTTCCATCTCCTGCAGGGACAGCAGGTTGTGGATGTTCGCGACGAAGTCCGGCTGGTGGTAGATACGGTGCCGGGCCTCGACGAGTTCCTCCGTCGCATCGACCGGGTCGTGCATCAGTAGCCGGAGCCGGGCCCGGGTGAGTTCGATGTCGTCGTTCTGCACCGCCTTGGTGGTAGACGTCTTGATCCGCTCCATGATGGTGGGGTTCGCGACCGTGCCACCCGCGGCGAGCAGTTGGAGCGATAGCACGCGGTCGGGCAGTTCGCTCGCGAGGTGGGCCGCGACCCAGCCACCGAGCGACTCGCCCACCAGATGCGCGCGCTCGAGCCCTACCGCATCGAGATAGTCCACCAGATGCGCGACGTAGCGGGGGATCTCATAGCGATAGTCCGGCTTGCCCGTGTAGCCATGCCCGAGCATGTCGATGGCGTGGCATTCGTAGTACGGCGCGTGCGCGGCGATGTTCCGAGCGAACGCTTCGAGATGGCCGCTGGTGCCGTGCAGGAACACCACCGCCTCGTCCCCGGAACCGGCCTGCAGTGCGCGGGTGGGAACGCCGTTCGCGTCCACCGTCTTCAGTGTGAAGTCCAGTCCGGCCAGTTCGTTCCAGATTGTCATGATTGCGTTCCTTGTGACGGTGAGTAGGGGTTGGAGGGGTCCAGAACCGCAACACCCATTCCGGTGAGCCACTCCGGAACAGCCTCGTAGGCAAGGCGTTCTGCGGGGATGTAGTGCATGATCGCGGCCATCATCAACCAGGTGCGCAGCTCCTGTGCGCCGTTGCCGGCCGCCTCGTCGACGTAGCTCGTGGAGTACTCGGCCAGTTCCGACGCCTTCCCGCCGACGAACAGGTCGAGGACGCGATCGTCGAACTCGGGGGTGATGGCGGCCTCCGCGGCCCGAATGATCTGTCGGCGACGAACGTCGTAATCGGACCAGTTCTCCCGGCCGTCCAGCCATGCCTGGACCATGAAGTCCTCGTCCTCGCCGTGCGGATCGCGCCAGTCCGGCCACGGCAGTTGATGCGAGAGGCCGCCGGAAGCGATGACGACGACCCGCTTGTCCTTGGGGTAGCCGGCGATCGCCGCACGTAGTGCGGTGGCAAGCTCCGCGCACCGCTGGAAAGTCGGCAACGGTGGCGCGAATACGTTGACCACAAGGGGGACGATCGGCACGTCGAGGCCTTCGAGCAGATACTGGATCGCGTGCGATTGCCCGTGATCGATCTGCAGCCGCGCCGAGTACGCCAGGTCGAAACGCCCGCTCTCGATCACCTCGTTCGCCAGGTGCCGGGCGAAATCGACATCGACCTGCTGCGGGCCCTTCGGAGTTCCGGATTCGCCACTCGAAATACATTCGCCCACACCCAAAGTGAAGGCGGGAATGAGATCCAGCCAGAACCCACGAAAGTGGTTGGATCCGATGATCAACACGACGTCCGGCGCCACGGCCGCGATCCGGTCCCGCGTGGCGTACAGCGCGTCACGGAAGCGACCGGCCTCCGCCTTGTGCGTCGTCTCCTCCCAGTGGGTATTCATCAGGGTGCTGTGCGAGGCGCCGACACCTAGCACGATTGTCGCCATCAGTAGCTCCCTACTTCCTCGAGTGTGCGTGTGACCGTGTCGAGGGCGACACGGATGAGATACCTGGTGAGCTTCTCCGCTTCCCGGAGGTCCACCGTGTTCATGCCCATCGCGAAGTCCACCTCGAAAGGCGCGTCCACGACCTTCGGCATGCCCACCCGCACCGTGGGGATCCCCCGCCCGCGGAGAATGTTCGCGTCGGTGGCGCCGCTCGCGTCGTGGAACTCCTGATGCGGAGCGCGTTCGACCGCCTCCCACGCCTCGATCGCCTTGCGGCACAGCCACATCTGCGGATCAGAGCCCGCACCCGGAATCGCCAGGACCTGTTCCACGTCGATTCGGATGCCACCGAGGTCGGCGGCGATCTGCCGCATCGCCTCGACGAGTTCGCGTTTGGCCGCGATCGGAGTGGTGCGCGGGCTGAGCCGAAGATCGATCATCATGCGGACGTTCTCCGGAGTGAACGATGCCGTGCGCTCCCATCCGCCTCGGATGTTCGCGACCATGCCCTGCGGCAGGACGAGGCCGTCTCCGTGTGCCCGCGAGTACACCGGGAACCACTCCTCGAGTCGCGCCGCGACCGCCCCGGCCAGAGCCACCGGGTTCTGATACGGCAGTCGATGGCGCGAACCCACGTAGGTGTGGCTACCGTGCACCGTGATCTCGAACCAGGCGAGGCCGACCTCTTCCCAGGACACGGTCCACCCCGGTTTCGCGATGAGCGCGAAGTCGGCCCACACCCCCTGTTCGAGCAGGAAGGAGCAGCCGACCCCTTGGCCGGTGTTGCGTCGCGGATTGCCCACGCCGGGCCGTGCATTGGTCGGCATCCCACCCGCACCGAATCCCAGCAGGAGGTCTCCGGTGAGCGGGATTCCGGCGGCGCGGATCGCCTCTCCCGCGACCATGACGCACGCGGCGTGCCCCTTGGGATTGGAGGCACCGAGTCCGAGGACGTAGTCGTCGACGGTCGTGGCGCGCGGGAGCATATCGGTGCGTAGCGATCCGCCCGCCCATGGCAGATCCTCCTCGGCGTTCCCACTGGTCACCGTGTCGATCGGGGCGTACAGCAGCAGGTCCGGCCCGCTTCCGTCGCCGCGCACTCGACCCCACGAATTCGCCTGCCGGTCATCGAGATACATGGTGCGCGACTCGATCCCCGCCGACTCCAGCGTCGCGGTGATGTGCCGGGCGAGCGGGGCCTCGTCGCCCGTGGGGCTGGGAATGTCGACAAGCCCGGTCAGCACGTCGCGGAGCCGGTCGCGGCTCACCAGCGCGCAGGCCGCTTCCGCCCACCGGCTTCGCTGTGCATCCAGGCCGGCCAGCGCATCCGCCGCTCCGACCATCATCGATCGACCTGATGTACCTGCGTGTTGCTACGTTGCGCGACGAACCGCCAGGCGATGGGTGCGCCCGCGACGACCGCCCCACCGGCGACTAGTGCGATCAGGGTCTTCAGCATGAGATTCCTCTATTCGCTGGACTCGACGGGTTCTGCGGACTCGACTGCGCCCGTGCGACGACGGGATGCGGGCGCCCGGCGCTCGCGCGCCCTGGTCACCGGTTCGCTTGCGAATTCGACTGCCGCGGTAAGTTTCTCGGCATACTCTTCCTCGGCGAGATTGCGCCACATGGTGAGCGAGACGTCGGGCCGGTACAGCTTCTCCGGCGGCGCGTCGGTGACCTCGACCATCCACGCGTCCTGTCCGGAGAACTGACCGTGGAACAGCCAGCGGATCGCACCGAGGTACTTCGCATAGAAACCGAGCCTCTTGATTCCCGACACGAAGTTCACCATCAACCCGACATACAGGTGACGCTCGTCGTCGACCGGTACGTAGAACTCGTAGTGGATGAAGTTGGGATATGCGATGCGCAGCACGCCGGGCATGGACAGGGAAGCGAACCCGGGGAACTGCTGTGCCTCGATGACAGGATTCACCGGGAGTCCGGCACCGACGTTGCCGATCTGCGACACCGTGCCCTCGTTCGGCTTCTTCTTCCACCACCGTTTGTTGGTCCAGGTACCCACACCGGGGAAATCGGCCTCCCAGTACACCTCGTCCTGCACGCGGTAGATCCAACGGCCTTCGCGCACGATGCGGGTGATGTTCCACGTCGGCATCGGCTTGAACAGCCGCCACAGCGCGGTGCGATGCAAGTACTTCGCGTGTCCCTCGTCGAAGCCGTTCTCGCAGGCAAAACGCCAGTTGCCCGCGCGTGGCTGGATGCGTCCACCGACAATTCCGGCATTCTCGACCAGCTCACGCGGCAACTGCTCATCGAGTGGCGGCGCGGACTCGCGCGCGATCGGGATGTACACCCAGACGAGTCCGAGCCGCTCCTGCGCCGCATACGTCTGTACCGAGAGCTTGCCGCAGATCTTCGAGTCCGGCCCGTCGGTGATGACCGCGACGAGCTTGCCGTCCGTCAATCGATATGTCCAACCGTGGTATGGGCAACTCACCGTGCCCGGGAACTGCTGGTCACCTTCCGACAGCGGCACCCCGCGGTGTGGGCAGCGGTCGTGCAGCGCGTAGACCTTGCCGGCGTCCCGAATGATGGCGAGTCTTTCACCGCAGATCGTGTAGCTCTTCGGGTCCTTGGTGATGTGACTGGACCAGGTGACGGGGTACCAATACCCTCGGTACCCACTGCCGGCCGCGTTGTATTTGGGCCATGCCGTCCAGTCCTGCCGACCGGCCGCACGCGGCCGCTCCGGGACAGCCTGGGTGGCTTCCGGCGCCTCGGCACCAGTCATGTGAAGTCCTCTCGACACGAGATGTTTGATACAGCGATCCTGAGCGAACGACGACCGAGCGCCAACGGATTCGGTTTGCTCAGCAGACCGGGTTCGCGTTGCCGACCACCACGGCCTCGCCTACCGCACACGGTGGGCCGTCGCCGCAGCGCTCCTCGAGATCGAGGGTGACGAGCCCGTCGGCGATCTCACGAACGACACCGGTCACGACGAGTTCGCAGCCCACGTAGGCGGGCCCGCGGTTGCGCCAGCCGACGGAGACCACACCGCGCGGTCCGCCGGCGAATATCGCCACCGCGCGGTAGAACAGTGCCCCGTGCAACTGGGCCATGACCACCGGTGCGTCGAGGCCCTCGATCCTGGCGTATTCGGGGTCGTAGTGGATGCGGTGAGCATTGTGCGTGGCGGCGCCGAACCGGAGCAGGCGCACCGGATCCGTCTGCAGGACAACAGGTTCGATCCGCTGGCCGACTTCGGCGTGATGGCTGGGCGCTGTCGTCATCGGACGATGAACCTCTCGGTGACGGTGGCGAGGTCTCCTGCACCGAGGGTGCGATAGACCTTCGACACCGTGAGCAGAAGGAACTCCGAGCCCGGCCGGCCCTTGCGCTCGACGGTGTCGAGGATGCGGCGGACCGCGATCGGATCTCCGAGTGGAACCGGGTGGTGGAAGGTGATGTTCTGCCCGCCCGCCATCAGACGCACGTCCAATCCGTCGGTGCCGGGAACCTCGTCCCGGAACATGCCATCGGCTCGATAGTCGGCCTCGACGCCGCCATCGGGACCCCGGAGCAAGCTGGGCAGGTACAGGGGATGCACTTCGAAGCCCACGGAATCGGGATCGATTAGCCGCGGGTCGGTCTCACCGCATGCGCGCGCGAACGCGACCGCCTCCGGCGCCCGCAATGGGCCGAGATCCCGGTGCTCGACTGTGCCGACGAGAGCTCTGGCCTGCTCTTCGGCAGCCCTCAAGTCTGATCTCATCCGCTGAAGCTAGCCCCGCGCCACAGCGCCGAACCACAGACCGGGACCGCCCAGCGGACCACAATCCTTCACACCGTCTCCTGGATGAAGTCAGGTAGGCCCATGGCCCAACCACCGAACAGCTTGTACGCCAGCGCAGCTGGCGTGAAGTTCCACTACCACGATCTCGGCGCGGGAAGTCCGACGATCTTCCTGCACGGCGGCGGACCCGGCTGCACCGCCTGGTCGGACTTCGGCCCGGTGGCACCGTTGTTCGCGCGCGATCGCCGGGCGATACTCGTCGACATCCTCCAGTACGGCCGGTCGGACAAGTGCACCATCACCGGACCGATGTGGGACTTCCACGCCGCCAAGATCGTCGCCCTCCTCGACGAGCTGGGGATCCCCCGCGCCGACTTCGTCTGCAACTCATGGGGCGGGACGATCGCCCTCAATCTGGCGGCCAAGTACCCCGACCGCGTTCGCACCTTGGTGGTCACCGGCAGCATGCCCGTGTTCTACGGTCCCCTCGCTCCGCTGCCGGAAAACGGTCACCGCGGGCGCACGGCCCGAGACGTCTACTACGGCGGGGAGGGTCCGACTCGGGAGAAGATGCGCCAGCTGATCACTCGCCTCGAGTGGTTCGACGGAGACAAGCTCCCGGAACAGACCCTCGACATGCGTTACGAACAGAGCCTCGACCCTGAAGAGATGGCTCTCGCGGCGGCATCGGACAACCCGCGAGGTGAGTGGCAGGACCTCACCGCCGAACTCGGGATGATCACCGCGCCCGTGTTGTTCGCCTGGGGAATGTACGACGCCTTCCTCACCCCGGACTATCCCCTGATGCTGGCCAGGATGATCACGCACGGCCACCTATACGTGATGGACAAGGCATCACATCACCTCCAAGAGGAACGGCCCTACGACTACTACTCCGTGGTGACCGGCTTCCTTGACCAGCAACATCAGTGACGCCGAGGTCCTCGCCCCGCCTGAGGGTCGAAGCCGACTCCGATTGGTACTGATCCTCGGAGTGCTCACCGCGCTCGGGCCGTTCACGGTCGACATGTATCTTCCAGCGCTGCCGACAATCACAGCCCACTTCCAGACGACCGATACCGCGGTGCAACTCACTCTGACGGGCACGCTGGCCGGACTCGCGATCGGCCAACTCGTCGTCGGACCGTTGTCGGACATCTACGGTCGACGTCGACCACTCGTCGTCGGCACCGTTGTCCACATGCTGGCTTCGGTGTCCTGCTTCTTCGCTCCGACCATCGCGGTGCTCGGCGCCTTGCGAACCCTGCAGGGATTCGGCGCCGCCGCGACCGGGGTGATTGCCATGGCGGTCGTCCGCGACCTGTTCGTCGGTCGCGCCGCGGCCGTCGTCCTGTCGCGCTTGATGCTCGTGATGGGGGTGGCGCCGATTCTTGCCCCGTCGATCGGGGGACTGCTCCTGACCGCGGTCTCGTGGCAGGGCGTGTTCCTTGTTCTGGCCGGGCTCGGTACGGCGATGATGCTGCTGGGCGGATATGCGATGCCGGAGACCCTGCCGCCCGCCACCCGCACCGGCCGAGCGATTTCCCAAGTGGTGAGCAGGTACCGCACGCTGACCCGTGATCGCCATTTCGTCGTTCTGGTGCTGGTGTGCGGCCTGGGGCGGGCTGTCCTGTGGGCATATATCGCCGGTTCGTCGTTCGTGATGCAGGACCAGTTCGGGCTCGACCCCGAGTTGTACGGCTTCGCCTTCGCGACCGGCGCTGTGGTGTTGATCGGTGCGTCACAACTGAACGTGGTCCTGCTCGATCGATGGTCTCCACTTCGCATCAGCGTTGGCTCGCTCCTGGCGAGCACCATCGTGGGTGTGGGCTTCATCGCCCTGGCGGCCACCGGAACCGGGGGCTTCCTCGGCTTCGCCCTACCGGTGCTCACCTTGCTCTGCGCGACCGGGTTCGTGATGCCGAACGCGCCGGCGCTGGCCCTGTCCCGCCACGGTGAGGCGGCCGGGACGGCCGCCGCGATGGTCGGCTTCGCGCAGTTCGCGGCGGCAGCCGTTGTCGCACCGGCAGTCGGCGCACTCGGCAACACCAGCCTCGCGGTGGCAGTGGCGATGACGGCGTCAGCGGCGCTCGGGTTCTTCGCGCTGGCGATGGCAGGCAGGCAGCGTTGCTCGGCAGCGCGGGTTACGCCGAGCGCGCGAGAGAACTCAGTGTCCGGTTGATCCCCAGACCCGCGGACTTCAGCGGGCCGGACACCCTGTCGAGGTTCATCCGGGCGGTCGATGTGGACAATCCGACTGCCCCCACCAGTACCGAGTGGTGGCCGAACACCGGTACCGCCGCGCTGACCACGCCGAGCAGCAGTTCCTCGGCCTCCACCGCCAGCAGGTTCTGCCGGACGGCGTCGAGTTGGCGGTACAGGTGCGCCGCCGACACGACCGTTCGTCGAGTGATCGAGGGCAGCCCGTTATCGACCACCCGCTCGACAACATCCGGAGCGGAGAACGCGAGAATCGCCTTGCCCGTAGCCGTGGCGTACAGCGGCAGCCGTCCCGCGACGCGTGACGGTATCTCGACCGCACCGTGCCCGGAGATCTTGTCGACGTAGAGCACGTCGAAACCGTCCCGGATCGCGAAATGAACCGTCGCGGTCGTCACCGCGTGGAGTTCCTGCAGATACGGCAGTGCGGCGTCCCGGAGTACTCGTTGCGCCGGCACCAACTGCCCCAGCTCGAACAGACGCAGCCCGAGGCGGTACTTCGTCCCGACGCGCTCTAGGACACCCCACTCGACCAGCCCGTTCGCCAGCCGATACGTCGTAGCCTTGGCCACTCCGCTGCGCCGAGACAACTCGGTGAGCGACAGCGCCCCCGAATCCGCGTCGAACGCCTCGAGCAGCAATCGTGTTTTGCCCAGTACCGATTGCATTGTCGAGCGCCTCCAACAGACCCAGGCGGTCCACTCACCGGACCAGGTCTGCCCACCATACCTTCACGCTTCCGTCCCGGAGTCGGCACGGACGGCGCCGCGTCGGCGGGCGTCGCGCGCCATTGGCATCCGGTCCGTAGCCCGACATTCGATCAGAGCACCGAACGTCGATATCCAGCGTGTGCGCCGTGCACCGCGGCAGGCCGGCCACCACGGCCGATTCCGGCTAGCGGCAGCACTCGGGGTCGAGTACGAAACACAAGGCGGACAACGCATCCCGGCATGCCGCATGCTGCACGGTCATTCCCTGACGCACCGATGCCACCAACCCGGCCGCGCGCAACTGCCCCAGATGATGGCTCACCGTCGACTCCGCCAGCGCCACCGCGGCAGCCAGCTCACGCGTATTGACCGTGCCGTCCCGCTCGGCCAGCAAGAGCGACATCAACGTGACCCGCACCGGATCCGCCAGCGCCTTCAACCGCAATGCCACTTCCAGCGCGACCCGCTCGTCGACCGGAGCCGCCGCCACCGGCGCGCAACAGATCGGCGCGGACACATCGATCGCGGGCAGCGTCTTCGGCATACCCTATATCGTGGCATATATCGAAAGCCGCGAACGACGCCACCGCGGCGAAAAGCTCAGTCCCCCACCGGAAATACCCCAGCGGCCGCCGCGGCGAGCGACGGCCGCGGCGCATCGAAGATCTCACGCCGCGGCGAGCTTCTTCGCATCCCTGCGGACACCGAACGCGGTGACGATCTCCATGATGCCCAGGATTATCAGCCACCATCCGGCCACCAAGGCCAGCGTCGCCACTGATGCGACCGGCCAGACAATCAGCACAACACCACCGATCGCCGTGATGATCCCGAAGAAAGCCTCCCAGCCTCGACCCGGCAGCTTGGGTTCCGAGATCGCCGCCATCAGCAGCGCGACACCGCGGAACAGCCAGCCGATACCGATCCACAGGCCGAGCAACAGAATCGAGGCCAACTCGTCGCGGAAGCAGAAGATGCCGATAATGATCGACAACACACCGCTGATGAACGCCAGCACCCGGATTCCGGTGCTGGTATGCGTGCCGAATGCGGCCAGCAACTGCAAGAAGCCACTAACCACCAGATAGATACCGAAGATGATCCCGGCGGCCACCAGTGTCACATTGGGCCAGACCAGGATCATCACACCGAGGACCACCGACAGGATGCCGGTGACCAGAACCGATTGCCACGCACTGCGCGCAAGCGACTGCAGAGGACCCTCTAGCACGCTGTTTGTCGTCATGACGTGATGTTATGCCTTGTAACAGCGGTTTTCTGGAAATTTGCCGGACAACCGCGCTGAGCGGGCTACCCGGCCTGGGCGGGTGCCGAGATGTTGACCATCCACGCGATGCCGAAGCGGTCCAGGCACATGCCGAATTCGTCGCCCCACAGCTGCTTCTCCAACGGCACCGTGACGGTGCCACCGGCGCACAGCTTGTCCCAGTAGCCGCGCAGTTCGTCCACGTCGTCACCGCTGAGACTGATCGAAATGCTGCTTCCTGGTTTGTATTCCATACCTGGCGGGGTATCCGAAGCCATCAGCGTAAATCCGCTCGGTGTCTCCAGCGTGCCGTGCATGATCAGTGCCGCGCCGGGCGCGTCCTTATCCCCCATATCCCCGAAGGTGTGCATGGTCAGCGTGCCGTCGAACACATCTCGATAGAACTCCAACGCGGTCCGCGCCGAGTCCGAAAAACCGATGTACGGGTTGAGTCGGGAGGTCATGGGAACGCTCCTTGGTGGTAGTGGCCGCCACCGCCGAGGTTAGTCCGCCGACTCGGACAGTGGGCTCGATAACGAGCTACTCGCTCACGTTTACCGCCGAAGGGGCTCGGGTAGTCATCCGTCAGTGGCTCTCGTCGTGTGCACCCATGGGGTGAAGCGGGTGGGTCGGGTTCGCGAGTCTCGGGTGGCTAGGAGAAGAGGGTGGCGGTTGTTCTCGTGCTGCAGGCACGTGGCCTCGGTGATCTACTCACCGCGGTTCCCGCGTTGCGCGCGCTGCGACGGGCGAAACCGCATGATCAGATCGTCCTGGCCGCTCCGCATCGCTTGAAGCCGATCGTCGATCTCATCGCCTCTGTCGACTCGATGATTCCGACCGCCGACCTCGGCGACCTACGCTGGGACGCTCCCGAACCGGCGCTCGCGGTGAATCTGCACGGACCGAGCGCCGAGAGCATCGTCGCGCTCACCAAGACCGATCCCGGGCGCATCCTGTCCTACCGCAATCCGGCCTTTCCGGAGCTGGACGGCCCGGAATGGCAGTCGGATATGCATCACGTCGAGCGCTGGTGCCATCTGCTCGAGTCCGACGGCATCGTCGCCGATCGCCGCAATCTCGGACTGGTCCCGCCGGTCGCGACGACCAGTCGCCGCGACTGCATCGTGGTGCACGTCGGTGCGGGCGCACCGGCCCGCCGCTGGCCGCCGGACCGGTTTGCCGCGGTGGTGCGGCATCTGCTGGTGCTCGATCGCGAAGTGGTGCTCACCGGTGACGAGTCCGAGCGCGACAACGCGCTGAATATCGCCGCCCGCGCGGGACTACCCGTGAGCCGGGTGCTGGCCGGCGAGCAGAATCTCATCGAACTCGCGGCTACGGTCGCCGAGGCCGCCCTCGTCATCTGTGGCGATACCGGCGTCGCGCATCTGGCCACCGCGTTCGGAACCCGCACCGTATTGCTGTTCGGTCCGACACCGCCGCGCTGGGGTGGGCCGCCACCCCATCTCCTCGGCAGGCATGCGGTGCTGTGGGCCGGTCAGCTCGGCGATCCCATGGCCGATGTGCCCGACCCCGGATTGCTGCGTATCGGCGTTACCGAGGTGATCGGCGCGGTCGACAAGCAGCTCGCCAAGCGCGCATGGCCAGCTGGTGGCAACAATCGCGGGCGAACGGCGTATCGCCGCGTGGGTTGACCAACACGTGCCGCGCGGCGGGCACGGCACAGATGCCGATGCCGATGCCGCGACAGGGTCGTCTACTCCAATAGTTCGCCAGTCGCGGCGGTCAGGTGCCGCCCTCGGCGCGGGCATCACTCAAGGCGGCGGCATAGGCTGCCAGCGCACTGGGCCAGAACTGCTCGAGATAGTCGCGCGCATCGCCGAGTCCACGGGGATCCAGGAAGTACAACCGTCGATTGCCGTCCGGACGCATCATCACCAGCCGAGCCCCGCGCAGCACGCGCAGATGCTGCGAGGCTGCCGAGCTGGTCACGCCGACGAGCTTCGCGAGATCACCGACGGATAGCGGAGCGGTCGGCAACGCCTCGAAAATGGCTCGACGGGTCGGATCGGCGAGCGCCTCGATGGCGCGAACTCCATTAGTCGCCACTGAAATAGTTTGATCAGCCGGCATCTTGCGGGTCAATACTTCGCGATACGGCATATCGCCAGGTCTGCAACATTTCCAGCTCATGCCGTTACCTGTCTGTAACCAACCAACTGGGCTTTTGTCGACCAGTGACCGTTGCCACAGGATTGCGGAACACGGAGAGCGGTCCCGTACGTTCTAGCAATGCCCGTGACCGTACCGTTATCTTATCGTCTCGGCTCGACCCGTTCACGCCGCAACCGCACCGCAACCCGGGCGGTTGCCGCGGCCGCGGTTCTCAGCGCCTCGCTCGGCGTAATGACCGCCGTGGAGCCCGATGCGCTGGCCGGGAAGAACGACCAGTCGGCCGACCGGACCACTGGCGCCGTCGCCTTCACCGCATCCACCCCGCGCGAGGCCCAGATGCCGCAGACCGTTCCCGAGGCGGTGGTCTGGGAGCAGAGCCGTCTGGCTGCCGAGGCGGCCCGGCCGCGCACCGTTCGTCCCATCGAAGGCGTACTGACATCCAACTTCGGCATGCGCTGGGGCGCGCTGCACGCGGGCCTCGATTTCGCCGACCCCATCGGGACCCCGATCGCCGCGGTCACCGACGGTACCGTCATCGACGCGGGTCCGGCCTCCGGCTTCGGTCTGTGGGTTCGGGTGCTGCAGGATGACGGCACCATCGGCATCTACGGCCACGTGAACGACATTCTCACCAGCGTCGGTCAGCCGGTGCGCGCGGGCGATGTCATCGCCACCGTCGGCAACCGTGGCTTCTCCACCGGCCCGCACCTGCACTACGAGATCCACGCGGGCGACGGCGCGCCGATCGATCCGATGCCCTGGCTGGGCGCGCGCGGTATCGCCGTCGGTATCGCCGCGGAGTAGCCGGGCTCACCCGCCGCTGGCGTAACCAACTCGGCCACCGGCGCATTCGTGATTCGATGAGGGATTGCGAATGCATCCGGTAATCGAGATGTAGTACCTCGGTATCATCCGCGAATGGCGCTGCAGCGGGACGTGGCCGGGTGTCGTCGTTTTCTACCGTCGGATCATGCCGACGATCGATACCCTTTCCGCCCCAGGCGATTCCGCGCGCCACCGCCGCCTCGCCGTCGCACCCGACCTGCCGCGCGGCGGTCGCCTACATCGCCCGCTGCTGTGGATGGTGGCCACCATGGCCGCGCTGGTCCTGTTCTCGGCCGGCGGCATGGTATTCGACGATCGGATGCTGCTCGACGAATCCGTGTGGCTCAAGCCGTTCAAGTTCGGACTCGCATTCGTGCTCTACGGAATCACGCTGGCGTGGCTGCTGTCGCTGCCGCACAAGGGAAGTCGGGTCACCTGGTGGATGGGGACGGTGTTCGCGGTCACCGGATTCGTGGACGTCGGATTCATCGTGGTGCAGGCCGCGCGCGGCACCTACAGCCATTTCAACAACCAGACCGATGCGGTCAATTCGATCGGTCAGCTGGTGTTCGCCTCCGGCGTGCCGGGCTTGTTCTTCGCGAATCTCGTTATCGTGCTGATCCTTTCGTGGCAGCGGCTGGTGGACCGGCCGACCGCCCGGGCCATTCACGCCGGACTCGGTCTCGCCGTCGTCGGAATGGCACTCGGATATCTGATGGGGTTCACCGGGAAACAGTTGGTACGCGACGCCGACGGCAATGTGGTCGAATTGGTGGCTGGGCATACCGTGTTGGCCGACCCGCCGCTGGACGCGCGTGACGGTGTCGGCGGTATGCCGATCACCCACTGGAGCACCATCGGCGGCGATCTGCGGATCCCGCACTTCCTCGGGTTGCACGCCATTCAGGTATTGCTGCTCGCGGCTGTCGCATTGGCCTGGTTGGCGCCGCGCTACCCGTGGCTGCGGGCCGAACGCACGCGCGCCGCGTTGATCGGGGTGTTCGCATCGGGCTATGCCGGACTGCTGGCGATCGTGTTCTGGCAGGCGATGCGGGCCCAGTCAATCGTGCATCCGGACGGTCGGACACTGTTCGCCGCCGGAGCATTGATCTGGGTGTGCACTCTGCTGACCCTCGCCGTCTACTGGCGGGCGCGGGCCGCGGTGAACCACAGCCGCAACGCCCCGAGCGCGGCGCGACTGTTCGCCGCGGGCACGCACACGCGTGGGTAGTAGCGGCGTTCACTAAGCTCCTGCTCCTATGGCCATCAGCGCGACACTGCACAACTTCACCGTCCAACTCGCCGACGTCGACCGTGCCGTCTACCAGGATTTGGAGCTGCGGGTCGCGCGCCACCCATCCGAAACCGCCGAATTCATGCTGACGCGACTGCTCGCCTACTGCCTCGAGTACGAGGAGGGCATTGCCTTCAGCGACGGCGGCGTATCGTCCACGGATGAGCCCGCCGTGCTGGTACGCGATCTCACCGGACGGCTCACCGCCTGGATCGAGGTCGGCGCGCCCGATGCCGATCGCGTGCACCGCGGCAGCAAATCGGCTGAGCGCGTTGCCATCTACACCCATCGCGACCCGGCCAAGGTGCTCGCACAGCTCACCGGTAAGCGGATCCACCGCGCCGATGCGATTCCGCTGTACAGCTTCGATCGCGACTTCATCGATTCGGCGGTAGCCGCGATCGAACGCCGCAACACGGTCACGGTGTCGATCACCGAGCGACTGCTGTACCTGGATCTCAACGGTACGAACCTGAGCACACCGGTCGAAGAGCGCAGGCTGGACCAACCGCCGACCAGATCCTCGACAGTCTCGCCCACTACTGCCACAAACTTACGGCGCTGAACAGCGAATCAGCACACTAGCGGTCGATGCTCACCGCAGCCGTTCTGCCTCGCGGGTGAGGGTCAACAGCGTGGCGCTCAACGCCTTCAGCTCTTCGGTGTCGGCGCCCTCACCGATAGCGGTGGCGACGTCCTCGGCGGCGCAGCGGGCGGCGAACCAGCGGTCGGCCAGATCGGCGGCCTCCTGGGCGCTCAGTACCACCGAATCCTCCGGAATTCCGGTTCCCTTCAAGCTGTTGCGGTGTTCGTAGGCGCGTTGGCGACAGGACTGACGGCAGTACCGGCGACGACGTCCGGCCTCCGATTCGACGATCTCCCGCCCACACCACAGGCAGCAGGACAGCACGCGGCGCGACATGACGCAGAACCCTAATGGTTGTGCCGACCGAATGGGGCGCCCGACCCTGGTTTATCGGCGCGGCGCGGGCGTGGCGGAGTCCGGCCGAGCCACCCACTACAATGGAACGGTTCGCCAGTACGCCGATGGGGAACTATTGGCGCAGGCACGATCGTTACATCTAAGGTCCAGCGAGCGTCACGCGTTCATCCGGCAGTGACCGATGAAGGACGCGGCCGCAACGCAACAAGACTCGAGCACACAGGGAGAGGCACACCATGGCAGATCGCGTACTCCGGGGCAGTCGGCTCGGAGCGGTGAGCTACGAAACCGATCGCGACCACGACCTGGCCCCGCGACGGATTGCTCGGTACCGGACCGATAACGGCGAAGAGTTCGATGTCCCCTTCGCCGACGACGCCGAGATCCCGCCGACCTGGCTCTGCCGCAACGGCCAGGAAGGCACCCTCATGGAGGGCACCACTCAGGAGACCAAGAAGGTCAAGCCCCCGCGCACGCACTGGGACATGCTGTTGGAGCGTCGCAGCAAGGAAGAGCTCGAGGAGCTGCTGAAAGAGCGGCTCGATCTGCTGAAGACCCGGCGTCGGGTCTAGGTTCCGAGGTCTCCGGGGCGGAGGTTCAGGGCAGAACCCCGGGAGAAACACCTTCGAAGACGAGAGAAGGCCGCTTGCACTATGCGGTGCAAGCGGCCTTTCTCGTACCCGAGTTCGTACAGCTGCCACCTGGTGCAACGGACGTACGGCTACCACAAGGCGCGCTGAGGACACAGCCTCGGGCGGATCCGCCCGAGGCCGAATGCGGCTGCGGGTAGTCGGCGAGCTATCGGTACACTGAGTCGCTCACGGCGCCCCGCCACTCGAACAGCACTTACCGGCCGAGCACTATTTGCTGGCGACCTTGCGGTAGCGCAGCAGAGCCAACGGTACGACCACCACCAGGATGGCGAGCGAACACGCCACCGCGTATTCGATGCAGTGATCGGCGGGCCAACCAGTTGGGCTGCCGAACGCGGGAGGTGCGCCGTTGTCGAAAAGCTTGCGACCGGCGGCGGAAACGGCGGTGATGGGGTTCCATTCGGCGACGGTGCGCAGCGGGCCGGGCAGCGATTCCGCGGAGATGAAGGCCGAAGAGATGAACGTCAGCGGGAACAGCCAGATCAGGCCCGCGCTTTGCGCGACTTCGACGGTGGGTGAGAGTAGACCGGTAATCGCCCCGACCCAGGACATGGCGAATGCGAACAGCAGGATGATCGCGAAAGCCAGTACGGCATCGGCGATCCCGCCGTTGATGCGCCAGCCGACGATATAGCCGCAGCCGACCATGACGGCCAGGCTCAGGATATTCACCGCCAGATCCGACAGGGTGCGGCCCATCAGCACCGCCAGCCGCGACATCGGCAGGGTGCGCATGCGGTCGATGATGCCCTTCTCCAGATCACCCGCCAGACCCACGGTGGTGAACGCGGCGTTGAAAGCGACGGTCTGGGTGAAGATTCCGGCGAGCAGGAATTCGCGATATTGGCCGCCGCCGAGTGAGGCACCGAAGATGTAGGCGAACAGGAATACGAACATCAGCGGCTGGATCGTCGCGGTCACCAACAGGGTCGGGACCCGCAGGATGGTCAGCAGATTCCGGTAGGCGACGATGCCGCTGTCCCGGATGATCCGGAGGTGTGGCTGCCGAATCTCCTGCGGTGATTCGGCATTCGCGGCCGGTTCCGCTTCGGCGCTCGCGACTGCGGTGCTCATCAAGACAAGATCTCCTCTTGTACATCGTCGATTTCCGGCTCGAGTTCGTGCGCGGAACTGCCGGTGAGGGACAGGAATACGTCGTCGAGAGTGGGCCGGTGCACGTCGGCGTCGACCACACACACCCCGGCATCGTCGAGCCTGCGCAGCGCTTCGACCATGGTGCGGGAGCCGTCGGCGACCACGATGGCGACCTCGTCCGCGCCTCGATCGTGGGTCGGCTCACCGATACCGACCTGCGCGAGGATCGTCAGCGCGGGCAGCACGTCTTGGCCCGCTGCCAGCGTGACGGTGAGCCGGTCGCCACCGATGGAGGTCTTCAGCTCATCGGCCGACCCCTTGGCAATGACCCGCCCGCGATCTATGACGGTGATGCGGTCGGCGAGTTGGTCGGCTTCTTCCAGATATTGGGTGGTGAGCAGCACCGTGGTGCCGTCGTCGACGAGATCGCCGATGACGCGCCACATATCGAGACGGCCACGCGGATCCAGACCCGTGGTCGGTTCATCGAGCACCACCACCGCGGGCCGCGCCACCAATGCCCCGGCCAGGTCGAGACGCCGCGCCATACCGCCGGAATAGGTGCCAGCGCGACGGTGCGCGGCATGGTCGAGGCCGAAGGAGCTGAGCAACTCCGCGGCGCGAGATGTGGCCTGCCGCTGCGACATTCCGTACAGCCGCGCCACCATGCGCAGATTCTCGTATCCGGTCAGGTTGGCATCGACCGCCGCGTACTGACCGGACAGTCCGATGCGCCGCCGCGCCGCCGCCGGATCACGCAAGACGTCGATGCCCGCGACTCGCACCGATCCGGCGCACGGCCGCAGCAGTGTGGTCACGATGCGCACCGTCGTCGTCTTACCCGCGCCGTTCGGCCCGAGCAGCGCCATCACCGTGCCCGCCGGAATCTGTAGGTCGATCTCGTCCAGCACTCGCACCCGGCCGTATGTCTTGACCAGGCCACGCACTTCTACCGCGAGACTCACGACGCGACCTGCCGAACCGTCGCCCCCGGTGCCCGCACTCCCGCCCGGCCTGCCGCCGATTGCGCACGGCCTGTCAATTCACCACTTTCGTTCAAGACTCGCTCCTCCGGCTCTCGGCACCGGCGTCCCGGCCCGCGCGGTCGTCGGCGATATCTCGCGCGAAACGGCCTCGGTGACACCAGGTTTCGTCGATGCATAGGGGTGCTGTGGTTACGGATTGTTCGAAACGCTTGCTCACGACCGTGCCGCCGGCCCAGCTGCGCCCTCCAGGTGCTCGTTGAGCACCGGACCGATGACGGTGAGTGATTCCGGTGTCGTCATGGCCGAGTGTTTGCAGGGCAGGTCGTGATTGTGAATGGTGCCGGTGACGAACGGTGCCCACGCCGCGGCGCACCGGGTCGGGTCGGTGTGGTTGATCTCGTCATCGGCCGCGGTGAAGAAGAGCAGGTCACCGTCGAAGGTCCGGGGGCGGAAGCCGTGGGCCAGGACGGTGCCATTGGTGTAGCCCGCGTAGAGGCGCTCCAGGTGTTCGACGGTCAGGGCGGCGAACGGTCCGGGACGCGAGCGCAGCAGTTCGGCGGCGTCGCGCAGGCTCATGCGCGGGTCGAGTTCGGCGGCATCGGCGGCACTGCCGAATTCACCGATGATCTCGGCCACCGTGGGGATCGCATGCTCGAGCCATTGGTCGGTGAGCTGGTAGCTGTCCATCATCGACAGCAGCTCGACCTGCGCACCAGCCTCCTGCAGTTGGACCGCCACCTCGTGCGCGATCAGGCCGCCCAACGACCAGCCGAGCAGGTGGTAGGGCCCTTCGGGCTGGATCGACTTGATATGCGCCACATAGTTTTCCGCGGCCTCGCCGATCGAATCGAACCCGTCCCCGCCCGCAACATGCGGTGCCTGCAATCCGTACACCGGCTGGTCCGCGGGCAGATGCGCGAGCAGGCCCGAGTAGCACCAGGACAGTCCGATCGCGGGATGTATGCAGAACAACGGGGCCCGGCTCGCGGCGGTGCGGGTGCGGATCGGCAGTATCGGCTCCAGCGTCGCGGCGATGGCCGCGCCGGTGTTACCGGTTCCGTCCAGCCGGGCCGCGATGGCGGCCGGGGTGGAGTCGCCGAACATCAGCTGCACCGGGAGATCGATCCCGTTGGCACGCAGCTGAGCTACGACCTTGGTGGCCAGCAGTGAGTTGCCGCCGAGTTCGAAGAATCCGTCGTCGACACCCACCGTTTCGACACCGAGCACCGTCGCGAAGGCGGCGCACAGCTGCTCCTCGATCGGAGTGGTCGGCGCCCGATAGCCCTCGCTCGCGCTGAAAACCGGTTCCGGCAGCGCGCTTCGGTCGAGCTTGCCGACCGGGCTGAGCGGAACCTCGTCGATCAGCATGATCGATTGCGGCACCATATAGTTCGGCACCCGTTCGGCGAGATGTCCGGTGAGCTCGGCCGCACTCGGTGCCATTCCACTGCACGGCTTCACATACGACACCAACGCGGTCGCACCGGCGGGGGTCCGATAACCGATGGTCGTCGAGAACTCGACCGCCTCGTGCCGCGCGAGCGCGGCGTCGATCTCGCCCAGTTCGATGCGGAAGCCGCGGATCTTCACCTGATGGTCGGTGCGGCCGAGGTATTCGATTTCGCGGGCCGAATCGCAGCTGTGTCCGAACCAGCGCGCGAGATCGCCGGTGCGATACATCCTTTCACCCGGCTTGCCGTAGGGATTCGCGATGAACCGCTGCGCGGTCAGCCCCGGACGGTTCAGATAGCCCCGTGCCACCGCACTACCCGCCAGATGCAGTTCACCGGTGACCCCGACCGGCGCGGGATGCAGCCGTCCATCGAGGATGGTCGCGTTGACGCCGCGGATCGGCTCGCCGATCGTGATCGGCCCGTCCGGCGTCATGGGCTGGGAGATCACGGTGACGATGGTGGTCTCGGTCGGCCCGTACGCGTTGTGCAGATTGCGTCCCGGCGCCCAGCGCGCAACCAGCTCTGCTGGCAGCGCCTCGCCGCCCACCAGTACATGCGCGAATTCGGTGACGCCGGTCGGATCGACCGTGCCCAGTGCCGAGGTGGTGATGAACGCGTGGGTAATCCCCTCGTCGATGAACACCCGGCCCAGTTCGGCCCCACCGACCACACCCGGTGGCGTGATCACCAGCGTCGCCGCACCCCCCAGGGCGAGCAGCAGGTCGAGCATGGCGGCGTCGAAGCTCGGCGTCGCGAAATGCAGGACCCGGCTACCCGGATGCACCTCGAAGCGCTGGGCGGTCTCCGCGGCGAAGTTCGACAGGCCACCGTGAGTGACCACGACGCCCTTGGGTGTGCCGGTCGAGCCGGAGGTGTAGATGACGTAGGCCGGATTGTCGACCCGCAGCACACTGGTCCGCTCACCCGTCCTGATCGGCGCATCGGACGTATCCAGCACGCGCCCGCGGAAGTCGGCATCGTCGAGCACGATCCATTCCGCATCGCCGCGCCTGAAAAGCGGCCCGAGCTGATCGCGATGCGCGGTCAGCGTGATGCCCAGTGCCGCACCGGAATCGGTGAGCATATGGGAGATCCGCTGCGCCGGATACAGCGGATCGACCGGCACGAATGCCGCACCCGCCTTGGCCACCGCGAGCATGGTGGCCACCGATTCGACCGAACGCGGAATCCCCAGTGCCACCAGTGTTTCCGGGCCGACCCCGCGTTCGATGAGCACCCGTGCCAGCCGGTTGGTCCACCGGTCGAGAGCGTCGTAGGTCACCTGGGTATCGCCCGAACGCAGCGCGATGGCCGTACGGTCGACATTCACCGCGGTCTCGAACACCTCTGGGAAGGTAACCGGCCGATCCGCCTCGGCGCCGCGCACCGGGGCCAGCCCGGACCATTCGGCGGGATCGAGCAACTCCAGATCCCCCACGGCGGTGGTCGGATTCGCGGCTACACCGGCGAGCAGCCGGACCAACCGCTTGCCGAGCCGCTGCGCGGTCTCCTCGTCGAACAGATCGCTGGCGTAATTGACCGACAGGGTGATGCCGCCGGGTTCCCTTGTCTCGGTGTGGGATTCGGTCAGCGTGAACTGCAGATCGAACTTCGCGATACCGGTGTCGATATCCTCCGCCTCGATCCGCAGCCCTGGCAGCTCCAGCACCCGCACCGGGTGGTTCTGCACCGAGAGCATCACCTGGAACATCGGGTGGTGGGCCTGCGAACGGGCCGGGTTCAGCACCTCGACCAGCCGCTCGAACGGCAGGTCCGCATGTGCGAACGCGTCCAGATCGATATCGCGCACGGCGTGCAGCAGGTCGGTGAACCTGGCGTCCGGATCGATCCGGGTGCGCAGCACCAACGTGTTGACGAACATGCCGACCATCCGATCGAGCTCGGGGTGGCCGCCGCGACCGGCGATCGGCGTGCCGACGGTGATGTCGTCGGTCGCGGTCATCCGGTGCAGCAGTACCGCGAGCGCGGCGTGCAGCAACATGAACATGCTGACGTGATTGCCGGTGGCGATCGTGCGCAGTTCCCGATGGGTCAATGCGTCGATCACGCACTCGACATTGCCGCCGCGATAGGTCGGTGCGGGCGGGCGCGGCCGGTCCGCGGGCAGGTTCAGCAGCTCCGGAATCCCGTCCAGGGTGCTGCGCCAGTAGTCGAGCTGGCGGTGCACCACCGAATCGGGATCATCCTCGGCGCCGAGCGTGTCCTGTTGCCAGAGTGTGTAATCCGCGTACTGGATCTCCGATTCCGGCCAGTCCGGCGGCGTCCCGTCGCACGCGGCCGCATAGGCAGCGGCCACATCGGTGGCCAGGGGTGCCAGCGACCAGCCGTCCATCGCGATGTGGTGGACGACGAGCACCAGTACGTTCTCCGTCGACTCCCCTGTTTCCGGGTCGGTGGATCCGTCCGCGTCGACGGCGAAGAGCGCGGCGCGCATCGGCACGGCAGCTGCGAGATCGAATCCCGGTGCCGCGAAACTCTGTACCGCGCCGGGGATTTCGGACCGAGGCAGCGTCGCGCTGAACAGCCCGACGGCGGCATCGGCCGGGTCCAGAATCCGCTGCGTGGGTATCCCATCGACCTCCGGGAACACCGTCCGCAGCGTCTCGTGCCGCTGCTGCACGACATGCAAGGCATGCACCAGCGCATCGACATCCAGTTCGCCGCGCAACCGCAGCACCACCGGGATGTTGTAGGCCCCATCGGCATCACCCGCGCTGTCACCGATCTGGTGGAACCGATTCAGGAACCACAGTCGATACTGGGCCGCCGACAACGGAATCCGCTCCGGCCGCTCGCGGCGCACCAGACCTGTACGAGCGTCGGCAGCGGATCCGGAATCCAGCAGCGCCGCGAGTTCGGCGACCGTCGGCGTGGTGAAGATGGTGCGCACCTCCAGCCGGGTATTGGCCGCCGCGGCCAGTCGGGCCACGAGTTGGGTTGCCAGCAGCGAATTTCCGCCGATATCGAAGAAGCTGTCATCGGCGCTCACGGCCTCGACACCAACCAAATCGCCCATCACCTCGGCGACCAGCCGCTCGGAGTCGGTCGCGGGTGCGCGCTGTGCCGTACGCACGGTCAGCTGCGGTTCCGGCAGTGCGGCGATGTCCAACTTGCCGGTCGGGGTCAGCGGAATCCGGTCCAGCACCGAGATACTCACCGGAACCATATGTGCGGGAAGCCGTTCGGCGACATGGGCACGCACCGCGTCGATATCCGGTGTGGTCTCGTCGGCGGGCAGGATGAACGAGACGATCCGATCCGCGCCCGCGATATGGCGCACCTCGGTGTGTGCGTACCGTACCTGCTCATGCGCGACGAGCGCATTGGTGATCTCGCCGAGTTCGATGCGGAAGCCGCGCACCTTGACCTGATGGTCGCTGCGCCCGAGATACACGATCTCGCCCGTGGCGTGCCAGCGCACCACGTCACCACTGCGGTACATCCGCGCCCCTGGCGGTCCGAAGGGGTCGGCCACGAAGCGCGACGCGGTGAGTTCGAACCGGTCGAGATACCCACGCGTGACACCGAATCCACCGAGGTACAGCTCGCCGGGCACGCCGACCGGCACCGGGCGCAGCCGCTCGTCGAGCACCAGCGCCCGCGCACCGCGCACCGGGGTACCGATGGTGATCGGTTCGCCGATCGCCATCGGCTCGGAAATCGTGATGACGACAGTGGTTTCGGTCGGCCCGTATCCGTTGTGCATCTGCCGTCCCGGCGCCCAGCGGGAAACCAACTCGGGACCGTAAGCCTCGCCACCCACCATCAGCGCACGCAGGTCCGGCAATGACCACCGTTCCCGATCAATGGTGGCCAGCGCCGCCGGGGTGATGAACGTGTGGGTGACACGTTCGCGCTCCATCAGGGCGGCCAGTTCGTCGCCGCCGTAGACGTCGGTCGGGACGATAACCATGGTCGCACCGGATCCGATCGCGAGCAGCAGATCGAAAATGGCCGCGTCGAAGCTGGGGGAAGAGAAGTGCAGCGTACGCGAATCCTTGTCGATCCGCATGCGCTCGCGGACCTCGTCACCGAAGTTCGACAGGCCGCTGTGCGTGACGGCCACACCCTTGGGTTTGCCGGTCGAGCCCGACGTGTAGATCACGTAGGCCAGATCGGCGATTTCGACGGGACGCAGGCGTTCGTAGTCGTCGACCAGGCAGTCCTCGAATTCATCCAGTTCCTCGAGGAACTCGGGAGCATCCAGCAGCAGCCAGTCGGTACCCGCGGTCGCCGGCAGCCGGTCGGCATGCTCGGCCAGCGTGACACCCACCCGGCAACCGGAGTCGATCAGCATATGCCGCACCCGGTCGGCCGGATAGTTCGGATCCACCGGCACGAATGCGGCACCGGACTTGGCGACCGCCAGCATCGTGATGACCGAGTCGACCGAGCGGGTCAGACCGAGTGCCACCCGGTCCCCCGGACCGAGCCCGCGCTCGATCAGCGCCCGCGCCAATCGATTCGAGCGTACATCGACCTCGGTATAGGTCAGCGCGATGCCGTTCGCGCGAATTGCCGTGCGCTGCGGATGCATATGCGCGGTGGCGGTGAAGTACGCGCCCAGCGTGCACTGCGGCGTAGTCGGACCGCCGGTGGCCGGGGTGAGCTGTCGGCGCTCGAAGTCGGTACGCACGTCGATATCTCGGACCAGGACCTGCGGCGTCGCGGTGATGGCCGCCAATACCGCCAGGAAGCGATCGGCCAACGTCCTGACGGTCGCTGCATCGAAAAGCTCTGCGGCGTATACGAATTCGAAAGAGCGCTGCGGCGCGTCCGGTCCGGCGGCACCGGCCGCGACGCGCAACTCCAGCTCGAATTTGGCCAGTGCGATATCCAATTCCTCGGCATGCAGCGCGAGGTCGGGCAGTTCGAGCGACGGCACCGGACCGTCCTGCACGGTCAGCGCCACCTGGAACAGCGGATGGCGACTGCCGCCGCGCGCATCGCGCCCCATTTCCTTGACGATGCGTTCGAACGGAATATCTCCATGCGCCATCGCGGACAGCTCGTTGTCCCGATCCGCGCGCAGCAGCGTCGCGAACGAGATATCCGGGTCTACATCCGAGCGCAGCACCAGCGTGTTGACGAACATGCCGACCAACTCGTCGAGCTGCATATCGGTGCGCCCCGCGATCGGTGTGCCGATCGCGATATCCCGACCGCCGGTAATGAACCGCAGCATGACCGCCAGGGCCGAGCGCAGCACCATGAACATGCTGACACCCTGTGCGCGCGCGAGTTCGGCCAGTGCCTGCTGCATCGGCACCGGCACGGTGAAACGCACCGAACCCGCCTCCTGCGTCGGCGCGGCCGGCCGCAGCCGGTCGTAGGGCAGTGGCAGTTCATCGGGCAGATCGGCCAGTGCGGTTCGCCAGTAGGCGAGTTGTTCGCCCGCGAGGCTGTCCGGCTCGGCCTCGTCACCGAGGTAGGTGCGCTGCCACAGCCCGAAATCGGCGTACTGCACCGGAAGTGGCGTCCAATCGGGTGCGGCACCCGCGCGCCGTGCCATGTATGCGGCGGCCAGATCCCGGGTCAGCGGGCCGAGCGACCAGCCGTCGGCGGCGATGTGATGTACCACGATGCCGAGCAGATGTCGCCGCGAGTCGGTGCGCAGCAAGGTGATCCGCAGCGGGATTTCCTTGGTGAGATCGAATCCGGTGCGGGCCATGGCCCGCAGTGCCCGCTCGGCGGCACCTTCGTCGGTCGCGACCGGTTCGACCGCCGGCATGACCTTGGCAGTCGGCAGCACCGACTGCTGGGCACCGAGATTGTCCTGCGGGAACACAGTGCGCAGCACCTCGTGCCGCTCGACCACATCGGTCAGCGCCGCGCGCAGTGCCGCCGCATCCAGATCGCCGTCGATCCGAATGACGAATGCGATGTTATAGGCGCTCGATTCGGGTGAGAATCGATTGAGGAACCACAGTCGCTGCTGGGGCAGCGACAATGGAATGCGTCCCGGACGTGGGGAGTGCACAGCCAGCGCCAACCGTTGCGTCCGGGGCGCTTCCGTTATCCGTTCCGCGATACCCGCCACCGTCGGCACTTCGAAGAGCAGCCGCACCGGCAGGTCGACGCCGAATTCCGCATGCAGTGCGGCGGCGAGGCGGGTGGCCAGCAGCGAGTTGCCACCGATCTCGAAGAAGCTGTCCTCCGCGCCGGCCATCGGACGGCCGAGGATTTCGCCGAACGCGGCGGCGACGCGCTGCTCGAGCAGCGTACTCGGCGCGCGCGAGGTACCCGCCGCCGCGAACACCGGCGCGGGCAGCGCATTTCGGTCCAGCTTGCCGGCCTGGGTGACGGGCATCTCGTCGAGTACCGCAATCGAGGCGGGCACCATATATCCGGGCAGCCGCTGACGCGCGGTCTCGGTGATGTCGGCGGCGTCGACCGGTTGGTTCGCGGTCACATAGGCGACCAGCCGAGACTGGCCGTGTTCATCGGTGTGGACAACGGTGAGCGTGGCGCTCACACCCGGATGGGCGCGCAGCACATGGTCGATTTCACGCAGTTCGATGCGGAAGCCGCGGATCTTGATCTGGTCGTCGGCACGACCGAGGAAGCGCAGGTGTCCGGTCGGATCGGAGACGACGAGATCACCTGTGCGGTACATGCGTTCACCGCGCCTACCATGCGGATTGGCCGGGAAGCGCTGTGCGGTAAGGCCGTATCGGCCCAGGTAGCCCCGGGCCAGTCCCGGGCCGGACAGATACAGCTCGCCCGGGGTGCCCGGTGGCACCGGATGCAGTCGACCGTCCAGCACGAACAGTCGCATACCGCGCACCGGCATCCCGAGTGGCACCGGGCGCCGCGCCTGCATCGGTCCGCTGGCGGTGGCGGCGACGGTCGCCTCGGAAGGTCCGTACATATTGTGGATGCGGTGCCCGGCCGACCAGCGTTCGACCAGTTCCTCCGAGCACGCCTCACCGCCGACGATGACGGCCTCGAGCTCGTCGAGTCCCTCCTCCGGCACGGTGGCCAGGGCGGCCGGGGTGATGAAGGCATGGGTGACTCGCTCCGTGCGCAGCAGGTCGGCGAGTTCCGTACCGCCGTACATGCCAGCGGGTGCGACCACGATGGTGGCTCCCGCCGCGAACCCGAGCAGCATCTCCAGCACCGACGCGTCGAAGCTGGGCGAGGAGAAGTGCAGCGTGCGCGCCGAATCCGTGACACCGAACAGATACATCTGCTCTTGTGCGAGCGATGCGATACCGGCGTGGGTGACGATCACGGCTTTGGGTTTTCCGGTGGAACCCGAGGTGTAGATCAGGTAGGCCGGATGTCCGATGCGCAGCGGGTAGTGGCGATCCGCATCGGTGACGGGATCGGTTGAGTAGCGGCCGGATTCGGCGGCCAGTTCATCCGAGCCGAGCACTAGCCAATCGACATAGTGCTTGCGGTGCTTACCGCCTGCGGCAGGCCAGGCAGGCATGGTGGCCAGGGATTCCGGGACGGTCAGCCCGAGCATGGCACCGGAATCGGCGATCATATGTCCGATCCGCTCGGCCGGGTAGCTCGGATCGATCGGCACATACGCCGCACCGGTTTTCGCCACGGCCCAGATGGCCGCGATGGAATCGAGGCTGCGCGGCAAGGCGATCGCCACCACCACCTCGGGTCCGGCACCGTGCTCGATCAGCGTGCGCGCCAAGCGGTTGGACATCTCGTCGAGTTCGCGGTAGCTGGTGTCGACGCCCGCGTAGCGCACGGCGGTCGCATCCGGCAGCCGCTCCGCGATGTCGGTGAACAACTGCGCCAGGGTGATCGAGGGCTCGCCGGGAGCACCGGCAATCGGTACGAGCTTCGCGGTCTCGCGCGTGTCCAGGATCTGCAGATCACCGACCGGGCGATTCGGCTCGGCGACGACGGCATCGAGCACGTCGACGAAGCGGCGCGCGAACGATTCGACCGTACGCTTGTCGAAAACATCGATGGCATAGCCGAATTCGGCATGCATCGGACCGTCGGCGAGACCGTCGTGCAACTCCAGCTGGAGATCGAATTTGGCGATATCCGTCGCGATCGGCAGCACCTGCGCCTGTACACCGGGCAGCTCGACGCTCAGATCCGGCGCGCGGTCATAGGACAGCATCACCTGGAACAGTGGGTGCCGCGCGGCGGAGCGCTCCGGGTTGACGAGTTCGACCAGCCGCTCGAACGGCACATCCGCATTGGCGAAGGCATTGAGGTCGGTTTCGCGGACCACATCGAGCATCTGGTCGAATCCGGCGGCCGGGTCGACTTCGGTCCGCAATACGAGTGTGTTGACGAACATGCCGACGAGGTCGTCGAGTGCCGGATCCGAACGGCCCGCGATCGGCGTGCCGATGGCGATATCGGTGCTCGTGCACACCCGCGCGAGCAGGGTTGCCAGTGCGGCATGCAGCACCATGAACATGCTGACACCCCGGCTGGCTGCGAGTTCGCCTGCCGCGCGCCGGATCTCGGGTGCGATGGTGAATTCGACCCGGCCGCCATCGGTCGAGCGACGCAGCGGGCGCGGGCGATCGAGCGGCAGGTCGAGCTGGTCCGGCAGACCGGTCAGGGCCGAGCGCCAATAGGCGAGCTGGCGGCTCAGCGCACTCGCCGGATCGGCTTCCTCGCCGAGCAGCTCGCGCTGCCACAGGGCGAAATCGGCGTACTGCACCGGCAGCGGATTCCACTGTGGCGCCGCGCCCTTCGCACGCGCGGCTACCGCGGACATCAGATCCCTGGCCAGCGGAGCGATCGACCAGCCGTCACCACAGATGTGGTGCAGCACGATGAGGAATACGTGCCGATCCGGCTCGGCGGTCCACAGCGCCACCCGGATCGGCGCCTGGCTGCGCAGATCGAAGCCGTATCCGGCGAATTCCTCGGCGAGTGCGCGCACATCGGCGCCGGTCGCGTCGATCGGATCCAGGGTGAGCGGGATATCGGTGGCCGGATGCACCAGCTGGTACGGCCCCTCGGGCGCATCCGGGAAGGTGGTGCGCAGGGATTCGTGCCGTTCGATCACATCGACGAGTCCGGCACGCAGCGCCACGAGATCGATGGGGCCGTCGATCTCGACGGCCAGCGGCATGTTGTAGGCCGCGGCGTGTTCGGCGAACCGGTTGAGGATCCACAGCCGCTGCTGCGCCAGCGACAGCGGAATCCGCTGCGGCCGTGCCGCCGGTACCAGCTTCGGGGAGGACGCGTCCGGGTTGTGGGTGCCGAAGCGCTCGATCAATGCGGCGATGGACGAGGCCTCGAACAGGTCGCGGATGGTCAGTCCGGTGCCGAGGGCGGCATTGATCCGCGCGACCGCGCGGGCGGCGATCAGCGAATTGCCACCGAGATCGAAAAAGCCGTCCTCGATACCGATTCCGTCGAGGCCGAGAACTTCGGCGAAGATACCGGCGAGCACCCGCTCCACCTCGGTGCGGGGTTCGGCACTGAGCTGGCCGGACGGGCGGGGGGTAATGGGTTCGGGCAGCGCCGTGCGGTCGATCTTCCCGTTCGGGCTCAACGGCAGCTCGTCGAGCACCATCAGCACCGACGGCACCAGGTAGCCGGGCAGTGTGCGACGCAGCGCATTCAGCAGCGCGGTTCGGTCCAGGTCGTCCGAAAAGGCAGGAGCGGCAACAACATAGGCGACGAGTTCGTCGCCGGTGCGACCGTGGTGTGCGACGCAGACCGCGCGGGCGACCCGTTCGTCGGCCAGCAGTGCCGCCTCGATCTCACCGAGTTCGATGCGCAGACCGCGGATCTTGACCTGGAAGTCGCTGCGGCCCAGGTACTCGAGGATACCCCGCCCCGAATCCGCCTGGTGGCTCCCGCGAGCCGGATCGCCCTGCCAGCGTGCCAGATCGCCCGTGCGGTACATCCGGGTGCCCGGGGTGAACGGGTTGGCCACGAAACGATCAGCGGTCAAAGGGGATTGGCCGAGGTAGCCGCGTGCCAGTTGGACGCCCGCCAGGTATAACTCGCCGACGACTCCCGGCGGCACCGGTCGCAGGCGCGTGTCCAGGACGTAGGTCTGGGTGTTCCACACCGGCGAGCCGATCGGCACCGTCTCCGGATCGGCCGGGCACGGCCAGTACGTGACATCGACGGCGACCTCGGTCGGCCCGTACAGGTTGTGCAGTTCCGGCCCGCGCAGGGCGGCGTGGAAGTCGCGAACGGTGGCCGCGGGCAATGCTTCACCGCTGCAGAACACCCGGCGCAGCGTGGTGCAGCCGCGCACGTCGGTATCGGTGACGAACACCGAAAGCATGGAGGGCACGAAATGCGCTACGGTAATGGACTTTTCGGCGATTGTTCGCGCCAGGTAGGCGGGATCACGATGGCCGTCGGGCGTCGCGACGACCAATCGCGCGCCGAGCTGCAGGGGCCAGAAGAACTCCCAGACCGAGACGTCGAAGGTGGCCGGGGTCTTCTGCAGTACGGCATCGGTGGCGTCGAGGGGATACTCGTGCTGCATCCAGCGCAGCCGGTTGACGATCGCGGCATGGGTTACGCCGACACCCTTGGGTTTTCCGGTCGAACCCGAGGTGAAGATCACGTACGCGAGATGATCGGCACGCAGCGGGCCGAGACGGTCGGTGTCGGTGATCGGATGAGCGTCGAAATCCGCGAGGTCGACGGTATCGATCGCCACCGTATCCGCGCCCTCCGCCAGCGCGAGTTCGTCTCGAGCCATGGTCAATACGCAGACCGGAGCGGCTTGTTCGAGGATCTGTTCGATCCGCTCGACCGGGTGATCGGTATCCAGCGGCAGATACGCCGCGCCCGCCTTGATGATCGCGTACATGCCGACGATCAGTTCGATGCTGCGCCGCAGGTACAGGCCGACCACCGTCTCCGGGCCCGCGCCGCGCGCGACGAGCAGTCGGGCCAACCGATTGGCACGCTCATCGAGTTCGCGGTAAGTCATTGTCTCGTCACCGAATTCGAGCGCTACCGCATCCGGGCAGATCATCGCGCGATCGGCGAACAGACCGGGCAGCGTCCCCTGCTGCGGCGCGGTCTCGGTGGCGTTCCAGGTGTGCACCACACGCTCGTGCTCGGCATCGGTGATGGCGATGAGGCCATCAGCGCGCGCATCGGGTTCGGCGGCGAGGAATCGGGTCAGAAAGTCCAGGAACCGGCTGTGGTGCGCGGCGACCTCGGACTCCGCGTAGAGCCGCGGATTGGCCTCGAAGTCGATATGGATGCGACCGCCCTCGCCGTTGTACAGATTGATGGACAGGTCCTCGACCGGACCGGTTGCCAGCACATGCAGCGAGCCGAGCAGACTGCCGAATTTCAGCTCGTCGTGGAACAGCATGATGTTGACCATCGGGCCGAAGAACCCGCGCGCATCACGGGAGTAGCCGCAATCGCGGCGGATATCGTCGTGCCGGTAGCGCTGGTGGCGCAGCGCGCCGGTGATCTGCAATTCGGCGGCGCGCACTGCATCGCGAACAGTGGTGTCGGGATCGAACCGCACCCGGATCGGCACCACATTCGAGACCACGCCGGCGGAGCGGCGCAGCGCGACCGTGGTCCGCGCCGAGACCGGCAGGCTCAGCACCACGTCGGGATTGCCGGTCACCGACCGGACATAGGCGGCCAGTGCGGCGACGAACATGGTCGAGCTGTGCGTCTCGAGCTCGGCGGTGGCCGCGGTCATGGCGGCCTCCGCGCGTCCGTCGAGGACCGCGCAAGCACGCCGCCGCCCCGCGTCGGGGGCGGCGGTGAGGCCGTGCACGCCGGACAGAGTCATCGGTCCACCGGCGCCCGCCAATTGGTCGAGCCAATAATCGCGGTCGTTGCGGAACCGGCTGGAGTCGCGATATGTGGATTCGTCGGCATAGATGTCGGCCAGCGGTGTGGCTCGGGATACCGCGGGCTCGGTGCGGTTCTCTACCGCCGTATAGATCTCGGCGGTGCGGGTCAGTGCGTTCATCGCCCCGTAGCCGTCGATCACGATGTGATGGCCGCGGGCATACCAGATGTAGTCGGATTCACCGGTCCGCAGCACAATGTTCGTGGTCAGCGGATCGCGTTCGAAATCGATCGGCGAGCTGGCGTGCTCGTTCATCCAGCGCAGCGCGGCAGCGTGCGGATCAGGCTCGCCGCGCAGATCGATCCGGGCCCAGCCAGGGCGGCGCGCGTGGTCGATCACCTGATGCGGGACACCGTCGATTTCGACCAGACGTACATGTCCGACCTGCGTTTCGACACCGAAGCGTTCGATCGAGTACAGCAGGCGTCCGACGTCCAGGTCTCCGTGGATCTCGACATACTGCGCAATGGTCAGCGGGACATCCGGGCGGATACGTTGGGCGTACCAGAGGGCTGTTTGCGCCGGCGACAGAGCGAATGGTTGTGAGAATTCACCGGAAGAGCATTGGTCGACGCGATCCGTGGCCAATGACTTCATCAATCACTCCTTCTGCCGCTGTTGATGCACAACTCCCCGAGCACCGCCACCGCAGGCGCGCACGCGCCAGCCGTAGGACGTGATCCACGCCCATAGATTCGGAGCATCGAATGCAGCGGATGGCCAGCGTTGCGGATTTGTTTCACTTCGAACGACGTTGGCAGCAAGGCATTTTCATAAGCTATCTTCCCGCAAACTTGCCCGATTCACCAGGTTACCAGCAGAAATGCCGAAAAGTGCACAAAATACGCCAGCTTCGACTACAAACTGGCGAACTGTGCGCTAACGCCCAGGGCGGACCAAGAGACGGTTTTGCAGCCCCGAAACATACCAACTGTTTGGTTAGGGGAAGCCCAATACGACGCGCTCAGCCGATCTCGCGAGCTCAGCCGACCGGCTGATCCATGGCGGCTTGGTCGTTCACATACTTGCCGCGAGCTTTTCGCCGCCGGATAACCGCGACCACGACGGCGGCAGCGGACAGGATAACCGAGAGAAGTTCCTGTTGCGGACCGAATCGGGTCGCGAGTGTCGTGCTGCTCCGCAATGGTAGTTCGGCGATCAGGGCGGCGGGTACGAACTTCGGTGTCTGCTGCTGGACGGTGCCGTCCGCGGTAATGATGGCGCTGACACCGGAAGTCGCGGCCACCACGAGGGCGCGGCCGTGTTCGACGGCGCGGACCCGGGACATGGCCAGCTGCTGATAGGTCATCTCGCTGTCGCCGAAGGTGGCGTTATTGGTGGGTACGGTCAGCAATTGCGCGCCCGCGTGCATCGAATCGCGGAAGGCACGGTCGAAGGCGACCTCGTAGCAGGTCGCGACGCCGATATCGATACCGTCGCCGTAGCTACCGCTTGCAGGTCGCTCGAAAGGGTCGGCGTGCACGGTGCCGTCGCCGTTGCCGGGAACGAAGTATCCGGCCCGGTCGGCGTATTCGGAGAACAGGCGAAAGAAGCCGCGCATGGGCAGGTATTCGCCGAACGGCTGGATGATCTTCTTATCGTGCCGCTCACCGGGACCGGCCGCACCGTTCCAGACGATAACCGAGTTCGTTGTCGTGCGATCGCCGTTCACCAGTACCGCGCCGACAAGGATCGGCGCACCGACCTGCTCGGACGCCTCGGTGATCTCCGCCGCCGCATCGGCATTGCGCAGCGGGTCGATATCGGATGAGTTCTCCGGCCAGATCACCACGTCCGGCTTGGGTGCCTTGCCCTCCGCGACCGCCCGAGCCAGTTCCTCGGTGCGCCGAACATGGTTGTCCAGTACGGCGCGTCGCTGGGCATTGAAGTCCAGCCCGAGCCGCGGCACGCTGCCCTGGACAGCGGCAACCGTGATTGTCCGGTCACCCTCCGCCGGGCCGGGCAGCGCGGTCCGCAGGATCGCTCCGGTGACCGGGATGACCACCAGGGTCGCCGCCGCGGCGACAATTCCGAGGCGGGTCGCGGTATCCGCACGGCCCGGCGCCACAGCCGACGGACCATCCGTCGGCGCCACCGTTATGCGCGTCCACACATACACCAGCAGTGCCGCGGCGGCGGTTCCGGTGAGTGCCACCGCGAATCCGATGAGCGGTGCGCCCCCGACCACGGCCAGCGAGAGGTACCACCCGTCGGCCTGCCCGAATGCCAAGCGACCCCACGGAAATCCGCCGAACGGAAAGCTCGATCGCAGCCACTCGGTGGCCGTCCATGTCGACGCCACCCACACCGGCCACCCCGGCAGCGAAAACAACAACCGCGCCGACAGCCCGAAGAGTCCTATATATAAGGAACACACTGTCGACAACGCAAGCCACGGCACCGGCCCCACGTAGATCCCGGTCCACGGCAGCAGCGGCACGAAGAATCCGAGCCCGGCAAGGAATCCGTACCCGAATCCCCCACGCAACCGCGCGGCACCGCGCACGGTCAGGGTCAGCACCACGATCCCGACGGGCGCAAGGAACCAGAAGGGGCGCGGCGGGAAGCTCCCGAAGATGAGCAGACCGGAAGCCACCGCCGCCACCGACCGACTCAGTACCGGATACCGCCCGAACGCGACCGTCGCGCGACCCACACCGGGTATTTCACGCCTCATGGATGGTGACTCCGCGGTGGACGGTGCGCAGACAGGTGGGCAGGGATGCGTCGGGGTCGAGTGGAGGTAGGCCGGGGACTCGCGAGCGCGGATCGGTGGACCAGCGCTGAACGGTGTCGGCGGCCGCGGCGACGACGAGGTCGGCGGCGTCCCAGATCGCGTAGGAGGCGGGGGCTCCCGGGACCAGAGTGCCCGCGACACCGTCACGGATGCCGCCCGCGCGCCAGGCACCGCGGGTGGCGGCGGCGAAGGCGGCACGAGGTGAGAGGCCGTGGCCGGGAGTGCGGTGGTTGACCGCGGCGCGAACCGCCGACCAGGGGTCGAGTGCGGTAACCGGTGCGTCCGAGCCGATGGCGAGGGCGATGCCCGCGGCGGCCATCGGCGCGAATGGGTTGAGGGTGGCGGCGCGTTCGGCGCCGAGGCGAGTGGCGTACATACCGTCCGGGCCGCCCCATGTTGCGTCGAAACCCGGTTGGACACTGGCGATCACCCCCCACGCGGCCAGTTTGGCGATCTGATCGGCATCGATCATCTCCGCATGCTCGACGCGGTGCCCACGCGACGCGACGGCCGGGCCGCCGAGTTCGGCGACCACCTGTTCGAATCCGGCGACGACCGCATCCATCGCGGCATCACCGATGACGTGGAATCCGGCTTGAATGCCCGCCTCGGTGCAGGCGCGCACATGTGCGGCGATCGTGTCGACGTCGAGGTAGCCGAGACCGGTTCCGGCGTCATCGGCGTACGGTGCCCGCAGTCGGGCACTGTGCGAGCCGAGCGAACCGTCCACGAACAGATCGCCGCCGAGCGCGTGCACCCCGAGTTCGGCGACCAGTGCCCGCGCCTCGTCGGCCGTGCGCACCGCCTCACCCCAATAGGTGCGCACCTGCACACCGTGTTCGAACTCGAGCAACTCGCGAATATCGGCGCGCCCAGCGATATCCGGTCCCCCGCATTCGTGCACGGCCACGACACCGTGCGCGGCCGCCGCGTCCAGCGCCGCCTTGCGCACCCGATCCCGTTGTGCGCGATCCAATCCCGACAGGACCGCGGTCCGTACCAGATGATGCGCGTCGGCGCGCAGGGATGCACCTCGGGTGTAGCCCGCCGCGGTGGTGACCACCGCAGTCAGCAGTTCCGAAGACACCACCGCCGAATGCGCATCCACCCGTGACAGGTACACCTGGCGCCCCGGCTGCACCGCCGCGTCGATCTCCTCGACTGTCGGCGGCCGACCTTCCGGCCATTCGGTCTCGTCCCAGCCGTCGCCGAGAATCGCGCCGTCGGGATGCGACGCCGCGAACGCGCGCAACAGTTCCAAACAGTGCTGGAGTGAGCGCGCCGACGACAGATCGAGTCCGGTCAGCTTCAAGCCCAACGCCGTCAGGTGCACATGCGGGTCGACGAACGCCGGTGCCACGAAAGCGCCGTCCAGGTCGATGATCTCCGCATCCGGATGCAGCGCGCGTCCCGGCTGTTCGGCCCCCAGCCACACCACGGTGCCGTCGGTCACGGCCATTGCCGTCGCATCGGGTGAACTCGAACTGTAGAAACGACCGCCGATCAGCAACTGGGTACTCACGAGACACCAGTCTGCCGTATGGGTGTTTCAGTCCGTAGCGTCGGACAGCCTCCGCTCGGTAGCGACTGCTTGCAAGTCGCTACGGAATGGTCGGCGGCGAAACATCCGCGGGTTGTGCGAGCACCGCCATGACCTCCGGATATTTCGGCGGCGCGGCGCCGGGTGCGGCCCGCATACCAGCCTCCGCCGCGATCAGCTCCAGCCGCAATGCCGCGGCCGTGAATCCGGAAATCGACTGCCCCACAGCCGCCGCGGCTTGCCGAACCGCCGCTGCCAGCTCCTCACTCACCGTGACGGTGAGCTCTTCGGTCGCCATCCGGCCACCCTAGTCCTTCGAGCCGTCTCAGGAAATGGGCAACGAGGGTGATTGTCGGCACGGTTTATGGAGCTGTCCGGCGTGAGCCCGACCGAACCGGACCTTTCGAGCGAGCTGCGAGCAATCGCTACGGGAGTGCCGGGCGAGTCGAGGGGCGCGGGTCGTCGTACCACTCGGTGACAACCACGCCGTCGACCACATCGTCACCGTCGATGATCACGCCGCGGTATGGCATCGCCGCGGCCAAGCGGCTGAACCGGCGCGCTGCAAACGCAGCGACCAGCGGACGGACCAGGACGCGGGTCGGCGGCAGCAGCAGGAGCAGCCCGAAGAAGGAGGTGACCAGGCCCGGGATGAACATCAGGAACCCGCCCGCGGCGACGAGAGCGCCGTCCGCGACCGCGGTGCCCGGATTGATCTCCCCCCGCCCGGCGCGCCGAAACTGTTCGAAGACGCGGCGGCCTTGGGAACCGATGAGCAGCATGCCCGCGGCGGATCCGGCGATGAGCAGCAGGATGGTCGGCATCACCCCGATGAGGTGGCCGACGCCGATCAGCGCGGCGATCTCGACGATGACGTAGAGCACGAACAGTACGGCGGGCATGGCGATCCTTTCGGACGATCTACCCCGTTCAACGTCGCACCGCCCGATTTTTCTCCCGACACAGCCTGATAGTCCGCTGAGATCTCAGCCGCCGGGGCGCACCAACCCGGTCTCGTAAGCCAGCACTACCGCTTGAACCCGGTCGCGCAGACCGAGTTTCGTCAGCACCCGCCCGACATGCGTTTTGACGGTGGCCTCGGAAAGATACAACTGCTCGGCGATTTCGGCGTTCGAGCGTCCAGCCGCGATCTGCTCCAGCACCTCACGCTCACGCGCGGTCAGCACTTCGAGTACCGCCGGATCCCGCATGTCGCCCGGATCGTCGGCGATGAGCCGGTCCAGCAGCCGCTTGGTCACCTTCGGCGACACCACCGCATCGCCGCCGGCGACACTCCGGATCGCCGAAACCAGATCCTCGGGAGGCGTGTCCTTCAACAGGAAGCCGCTCGCACCCGCTCGCAGCGCACCCAATGCGTGTTCGTCGAGATCGAAGGTCGTCATCACCAGCACCTTGCAGCCGTCACCCGCCTCGACGATGCGCTGCGTGGCCGATACCCCGTCGACGACCGGCATCCGCACATCCATCAGCACCACATCCGGCCGCAGCTCCTTGGCCCGCGATATCGCGGCGGCGCCGTTCTCGGCTTCCCCGATCACCTCGATGTCCTGGTGCGCACCGAGCACCATCTTCAACCCCATACGCATGAGTTCCTGATCGTCGACAACGAGAACGGTAATCGGCACATCCCTAATCTATCGGCACCGTCCAGCGTGTTTCGCGCACCGTTCCCGCGGCCCCGAAACAAGCCTCGGGCTAACCGTTTTCGGCGCCGCGCACCAGCGGGATGGTCGCGTATACCCGCCACGCACCATCGGAGGTGCGGCCCGCTTCCAGTGTGCCGCCGAGTACGGCGATGCGTTCACGCATGCCGACCAGTCCCATGCCGCCGCCGACGATCGGGCTCGCTGCCTGCTCCTGCACCGGAACCCCGCCGGTATCGGTGACTTCGACGACCACATCCGCATGGCGACGCTGCACTCGCACCCACGCCTTCGGATGCGAACCCGCATGCCGGAGCGTATTCGTCAGCGATTCCTGCACGATACGATGCATGCCGAGACTCACCTCGGGGGCGATATCGTCAAGTTCCCCGGTCATTTCGAGTTCCACCGCCAGGCCGGTATCGCGCATCATCTCGACCACCTTCGCCAACCCCGCGGTTCCGTGCTGCGGCAACTGATCCGGGGCGTGTTCGATGCGCAGCAGCGCAACGGTTCGGCGCAATTCCCGCAGCGCCTCCCGACCGGTGCTCGCGATCGTGGCCAATGCCCGTTCGGCCGCGTCCGGATCGCGGCGCAGCGCGTACTTCGCGCCGTCGGCCTGCACGATGATCACGCTGACCGCATGGGCGACGACATCGTGCAATTCGCGGGCGATGCGGGTGCGTTCGGCGGCGACGGCATCGTGCGCGCGGCGTTCCCGGTCATAGTCGGCGACCGCGAGCCGCGCCGCCACCTCCTGGTCGTAGGCGTGCCGGGCACCGATGAACTCGGCCAGCGTCCAGCACAGCGCGTAGAACATCGCGGTGAAGATCAGATCCGAACCGGCCGGCTTGTGCACCAAGAGAAATGAGCTGGAGCTGTCGGCGATCAGGCCGAGCGCATACCAAAGTCCTTCCTTGCGACCGACATACGCGACCAGGGTGTACAGCATGATGCCCAGCCCGAGCAGCGCGATGTGGTCGGCCTCGTCCTCGGATGCGTAGCTCACCAGCGTGGAAGCGATCGAGAGTCCGAGCATCGCGGCCGCCATCGCCCGCGGGTACAGCCGCCGAAACGCCACCGGTGCCGGCAGCAGCACGCCGATTCCCAGGTAGGCCAGCTTGCTGTCGGAATTGCTCACCCCGACGATCTCGAGCAGCAGCAGCACGGCGGCCAGCATCGAATCCGAGATGAGGGGCTTGCCGCGAAGCCACAGACTGAACCGGCGCACGGACATCAGCCTAGGTGCGGACGGGCGCGATCCAACCATCTGGTTGGCTGGCCGGGTGGATTTTGGAGACTGGGCGGCCTTGCTCACGGCCGCGACCGCCGCTGGCTGGGTGGATGCGGTGGTCGGCGGCGGTGGATTGATCATCCTCCCGACACTGTTCCTCGTCGCACCGGGCATCGCACCGCAGACCGCACTCGGCACCAATAAGCTCGCCGCGGTCGCGGGCACCAGCGCATCGGTCGTGACGTTCGCGCGTAAGGTTCCCATGCGGTGGCGCACACTGCTGCCCGCGGCGGCGATCGCGGCGGTCACGGCGGCGACCGGCGCGGCAGCGGTGTCCCTCATCGATCGCGACCTGTTCATCCCGATCGTGATGGTCGTGCTGGTCGGCGTTGCCGTCTTCGTCACGCTGCGCCCGTCGATCGGCATCACCCTGGCCACGCATGCACCGAGTCGGCGCAAATTCGTGCTCGTGATCGCCCTGGCCGCCGGGTTGATCGGGTTCTACGACGGACTGCTCGGCCCCGGCACCGGCACCTTCCTGATCATTACCTTCGCCACCCTGCTCGGCACCGAGTTCGTGCGCGCGGCCGCGATGGCGAAGGTGATCAACTGCGGATCCAATATCGGTGCGCTGATCTTCTTCGGCGTCACCGGTCACATCATGTTCGCGCTGGGCGCGGCCATGGCGGTCGGCAATGTCGCGGGCGCGATCATCGGCTCGCACATGGCATTACGCAACGGCGCGAAGTTCGTGCGCGTCGTCCTGCTGGTGGTCGTCATCGGCATGGTAATCCGTTTGGGCTGGCAGCAATTCGGCTGACCGATCAGTGCACGGGTCCCGCATGCATCTTGGAATTCGACGCCAGCCAGGGCTGCAGGACGCGCGAGGTCGTTTCGTGGATCTGGCGGTGCAGCCGCTCGCCGTCGACTCCGGCCACCGGACTCTGGAACAGCACCGTCAGCGCACCGGAGACCGCGCCGACCACGGCACCGACCAATGCGGCGGCACCGACCTCGTCCAATTCGACAGGAAATGCCATATGCAACTGCCGCGCGATTTCGCGCTGCGCCACCAGCTGCGCATGTGCGGCCCGCCCGCTCACCGCGGGCACCGTGCGCGAAACCCGGGCGCGCAGTGCGGCAATGCGCGCGCTCAGATCATCGACGAGGTGTTCGCCCGGATTGTCACCCGCCGCCCGTAACGCGCGCAGCAGCACCTCCACCGGCCGCTCGCCGGGCCGACGACTCGCTATCGCCGCCACCGCGGCACGCACCCGTTCGTCCTGTTCCGGGAAGAGCAGTTCTTCCTTGCTTGCGAAATAGTTGAAGAACGTCCGGGTGCCGACCTCGGCCGCGGCCGCGATATCGGCCACCGTGGTTTCCTCATAGCCTCTGTTCTCGAAAAGTTCGACGGCTGCCTCGAGGAGGGCACGGCGGGTACGTTCTCGTTTGCGATCGCGGAGGGCGGATGGCGGCACGCGGGCACAGTACGGCATAACCCGACTTGGGTACGGTAACCCCGACTTTCGCGCGCGCCATGCCGCCGAACCGTGATCAAATTCGGGTCTGGTCCGACCGATCCCGGCGGGCCGCATCGATCACCGAATCCAGCAAACCCGGGAACCGGGCGTCGAGATCGTCCCGACGCAGCGACTGCAAGGTCTCCCGTCCGGACGGCCGCTGCCAGATGATGCCGGCATCGCGCAGCACCCGATAGTGGTGCGTCAGATTCGACTTGGGCACACCGTCCACGATCGAGCCGCACGTGTACTCCGCCCCGTCCGCGAGGACACGAACGATCCGCAGCCGCAACGGATTTCCCAGTGCGGCGAAGACATTCGCCAACTCGATCCGATCCCGCTCGGGATGTGCAGTCATCACACCGCCCAGGATAGCTCGATTGTTGATATACAGTCGAACTGTTCATATGTAGTTGAACTATCCAACTGTGTGAGAGGTCATGCCATGCCGAGCAATTCCCGATTCGACGACAAGATCGCGCTGATCACCGGCGGAACCAGCGGTATGGGTTCGGCCACCGCGCGCCGGTTGCTGGATGAAGGCGCACAGGTGGTCATCACCGGGCGGGACAAGTCCCGCCTGGATGCCGCGGTCGAAGAGTTGAACGGTGGCGATCGTGTCCTCGGAATCCGCGGCGACGCAGCGAATCTCGCCGATCTGGACGCGCTGACGGTGGCGATCCGGGACCGCTGCGGACGCCTGGACGTGGTTTTCGCCAATGCGGGTGTCGGCGCATTCCAGGCGGTGGCCGATGTCAGCGAGGCGGAGTTCTACCGGGTCGTCGACATCAACTTCAAGGCCGCGTTCTTCACCATCCAGCAGACCCTTCCCCTGCTGACCGACGGCGGGGCGATCGTGATCAACGCATCATTCGCACTGCACCGGGGCGGACCGGGCGCGGCACTCTACTCGGCGACCAAGGCGGCGGTGCACAACCTCGCACGAACACTGGCGGCCGAACTGGCCCCCAGGCGAATCCGGGTCAACTCGGTCAGCCCGGGTTACACCGGGACGCCCGCGTTCTATGCCGAAGCGTCGCCGCAAGTGCAGGCAGCCGCCGTCGCCACCGTGGCCGCAGGGCGCATCGGCACCTCGGCGGACATCGCCGCCGCGGTTGCGTTTCTGGCCTCGGGCGAGGCGTCCTACATCAACGGCCAGGACCTGCTCATCGACGGCGGCCTGGTCGCCGCCACGCCGGCGGCCATGGTCTAGCACCGCACCGCTGGACACTCGAGCGGCATTGCCGTCGATGCATTGTCCGCTAGGTCTGCGTCAGCACAGCGGAAGCGGCGCTCGCCGACCCGACCGACTAGGTTTGATCGGGTGAGCATCGCGACTTCCAAAGACGTGGACGCCGAGTTCCTTGCGTTACCACTGCACACGCTTGCCGACGCCGCGCTGACCGCGGCACGCGCGGCGGGCGCGCAGCATGCCGACCTGCGGGTGCATCGGCTGGTCACCCAGTCGATCCGCCTACGCGACGGCCGGGTCGAGGCGATCAGCAATGCCACCGACCTCGGCTTCGCCGTGCGCGTGATCGTCGACGGCACCTGGGGTTTCGCCTCGCATGCCGCGCTCACCCCCGAGACCGCCGCCGAGGTGGCGCGGCGGGCGGTGACGGTGGCGACGACCCTGCGCGCCCTCAATCGTGAACGCATCGAACTCGCCGACGAGCCCCGATACGACGATGTGCACTGGGTTTCGGCCTACGACGTGGACCCGTTCACGATGCCGACCACCGACAAGGTCGCTGTGCTGCAGGACTATTCGGGCCGTTTGTCCGCCGCCGACGGCGTCGATCACGTCACTGCCTCGGTGCTGCAGGTCAAGGAGCAGACTTTCTACGCCGACACCGCGGGCTCCGCCATCACACAGCAGCGCGTGCGCCTGCACCCGCAGCTCGAGGCGATCACCGTGGACGCGGCGGCGGGCGTCTTCGAGACCATGCGCACCCTCGCCGCCCCGGCCGGACGCGGGTGGGAGTACGTCACCGGTGCGGACGGAATCTGGGACTGGAACGACGAACTCGCGCGAATCCCGGGTTGGCTGGCCGAGAAGGTGAAGGCGCCGAGCGTCGAGGCCGGCCCGACCGACTTGGTGCTCGACCCGACCAACCTGTGGCTGACCATCCACGAATCCATCGGCCACGCCACCGAATACGATCGCGCCATCGGCTACGAATCCGCCTATGCGGGTACCTCGTTCGCCACCCCGGACCAGCTCGGCACCCTGCAGTACGGTACGCCGATCATGCACGTCACCGGTGATCGCACCGAGGCGCACGGTCTGGCCTCGGTCGGCTACGACGACGAGGGTGTCGCGGGACAACGCTGGGATCTGGTGCGCGACGGAATTCTGGTCGGCTACCAGCTCGACCGCGTCTTCGCCCCGCGCCTGGGCCTGGAACGCTCCAACGGCTGTTCCTACGCGGACTCGGCGCACCATGTTCCGATCCAGCGCATGGCCAATGTGTCGCTGCAACCGGATCCCGAAAACGACACCAGCACCGCCGAACTCATCTCCCGGGTCGAGAACGGCATCTATATCGTCGGCGACAAGTCGTGGTCGATCGATATGCAGCGCTACAACTTCCAGTTCACCGGCCAGCGGTTCTTCCGCATCCGCGACGGCAAGCTCGACGGTCAGCTGCGCGATGTCGCGTATCAGGCCACCACCACCGACTTCTGGGGTGCTATGGAGGCGGTCGGTGGACCGTCCACCTGGCGCCTCGGCGGCGCGTTCAACTGCGGTAAGGCGCAACCCGGCCAGGTCGCGGCGGTCAGCCACGGCTGCCCGTCGATCCTGGTACGCGGCATCAACATTCTCAATACCCGGACGGAGGCAGGCCAGTGACCGAGGTGATGGTGCCCGCTGGTGCGGTCGTCGAGCAGGCGCTCGCGCTTTCGCATGCGGATGAGGCGATGGTCATCGTCACCGATGCGCACGAGGCGTCATTGCGGTGGGCGGGCAACTCGATGACCACCAATGGTTCCTCGATTTCCCGGGACTGGGCGGTCGTTTCGATCTTCCGCGACGGCCCGAATTCCGCGCGCGTCGGCAGCGTCGGCTCCACCAGTGTCGACCCGGCCGAGATCGAAGCGGTAGTCCGCGCCAGCGAGGCGGCGGCCCGCACCGCCGAACCCGCGAAGGATGCGATGCCGCTGCTCACGCCGGATTCGGACGGTCTGCCGGACATCGGGGGCGATTGGGCGTCCGCACCGGGCAGCACCGGAATCGAGGTCTTCACCGACCTGGCCCGCGATCTGGCGGGTGGATTCGACGGCGCCGATCGACTCTACGGTTTCGCGCACCACCAGATGCACACGACGTGGCTGGGTACCTCCACGGGTATTCGCCGCCGCTTCGTGCAGCCGACCGGTTCGGTGGAGATCAATGGAAAGCGCGGCGAGGGCGCGGATCTCGCGAGTGCGTGGGTTGGTGTCGGCACCGCGGACTTCACCGATGTCGACGTACCCGGGCTGCTCACCGAATTATCACGGCGGTTGGATTGGTCCAAGCGTCGGGTCGAGCTGCCCGCGGGTCGCTACGAAACCCTGCTGCCGCCCTCGGCGGTCGCGGACCTGATGATCTACCTGACCTGGTCCATGGAGGGCCGTGGCGCACACGAGGGGCACAGCGCCTTCGCGAAGGCGGGCGGCACCCGAATCGGCGAGCGGCTCAGCGATATCCCCTTGACGCTCTACTCCGACCCGAACGCGGGCGGACTCGAATACCGTCCGTTCGTCGCGACTTCGTCGTCGTCGGAATCGCTGTCGGTCTTCGACAACGGTCTACCGGCCCGGCGCGTGGACTGGCTGCGCGACGGCGTCATCGAATCGCTGATCTACCCGCGTGCCACCGCCGCCGAATTCGACGCTCCCCCCACGGTTCCCGGTGACAACCTGCTGCTGACCGGTGGCTCGGACACGAGCATCGATGCGATGATCGCCGACACCGAGCGCGGACTACTGCTCACCACGCTCTGGTACATCCGGGAGGTCGATCCCGCCACCCTGCTGCTCACCGGTCTCACCCGCGACGGCGTGTACCTCGTCGAAAACGGCGCGGTCTCCGCCGCGGTCAATAACTTCCGCTTCAATGAGAGCCCGATCGACCTCCTGCGCCGCGCCACCGAAGCGGGCGCCACCGAAACCACTCTCCCTCGCGAATGGAAGGATTGGTTCACCCGAACCGCCATGCCGCCCTTGCGAATCCCGGACTTCCACATGTCCTCGGTGAGCCAGGCGACCTGACACGTGTGGGGCTCCCGTCGCGGGAGCCCCACACGCTACGCGGCCGGGGTGATCTCGAGGCCGATGGTGCCGGACTTGCCGCGGCGAATACTGCTCGCGGTCACCAGAATCGGGCCGAGGAGCCAGTACTTCTTCTTGATCAGCTTGCGCACGCGTTCGGTTTCGGCGGCATCGAGCACCCGGCCGGTGCCTTCGATGACGTCACCGCGCGGCTTACCCGACGTGTTGCACGGCTGGAGGGTGACGGCGGGATTGTTGCGCAGCCGCTTGACCTTCCAACTGTTGGTCTCGGTCCACACATACAGCTTGCCGTCGTCCTCGGCGGCCCAGACGGCGGTGCCGACCGGCGTGCCATCCTTGCGGAAGGTCGTCAGCAGCACGTAGTCGGCCTCGCCGACCGCACCCAGCGTATTCGTCATGTGGCCAGCCTATCCGCCGGCGGACGCCACGCGCGGCCCGCCATCAGCCCGACATCCGGTATTCACCCGCCTCCAGGCGCTCGAGTACGCCACCGGTCCACTGCGACAGGTTCTCGAATACGCCGCTCCACAGCTCGAGCAGATCGGTCGCGTGCGGCGGTTCGTATCGGCCGGGGAAGGTCGGGACCATGGCGAGTAGATCGTCGCGGACCGCTGCGGCATTGCGCCGTTGTTCGCGCAACTTCTCGATGACGTGCGCGCGTGGCAACGCATCCATGAACGCGATCCCCGCACCCAACTCCTCCATATCGACGCTGACCAGCGCCTCGTCCATGAGCTTGCGGAACTCGGCCTCCCCCGCCTCGGTCAGCTCGAACAGGGTGCGTCCCGGCCCCTGCGAACTCCCCTCGGTGCCGAACGCGGTCAATTTCCCTTCCTGCGTCAGCTGTTTGAGCGCGTGATAGATCGACCCCGGCTTCACATTGGTCCAGGTTTCGGCACGCCAGGACAGCAGTTCGCGACGCACGGCGTAGCCATAGGTGGGCTGACGCAACCGCATCACGCCGAGGACGAGCAGGCGCACCGCCGACATCCGGACATCCCTTCTCTCGAAACGGCCATACTACTCAAATTTGACTTCCAGCATTTCACCGCCCTAACCTCGGGTAGTCAAAATTGATTACCGCTAGCGAGGCAGGGCGATGACGAGCGATACTGCGGTTCCGGTGTTGTGGAGCGGCGATCTGACGGACACCCTCGACTTCTACCGAGTACTGGGCTACACGGTGACCCATGAGCAGACCAGGCCGTACGCCTACGGCGCGATCGAGGCCCACGGCTGCGCGGTCCATTTCGCCGCCGCGCCGCCAGGAATGGCACTCCCCAGCGAACAGGTCGGCTGCCTGGTCATGCTCGACGATGTCGCGCAGCGGCACGGCGCATTCACCGCGGCGCTGCGCAAGCGCTATGGGAAGGTCCCCGCGAAAGGTTGCCCACGTATCACCCGATTCCGCCCCGGCCAAAGCAGATTCAGCGTGGTCGACCCGGTGGGCAACACCATCATCTACATCCAGCGCGACGAGCCCGACCACGTCGAGTACGGCGGCTCCCACGAACTCGACAGCCTGGCAAGGGTTTTGGACAATGCGCGCATCCTGCGCGATTTCAAGAACGACGATGCGGCCGCGATCCGGGTGCTCGAGGTCGGTCTCGGTCGCTACGGCGCGGAAGCGGCGGCCGTCGACAAGGCTCGAGCGCTTGCGGCGCTGGCCGAATTGGCCGTCGCCACCGGCGATTCCGAGCGGGCCGAGACATTGCGGGCCGAACTCAGAACCATATCGCTCTCGAAAGGCGAACGCACGACCGTCGCGGCCGAGCTGCGCGCCGCCGACGATCTCGCGGAGTGGCTCGCCGAAACAACGTGAGCCAGGTCACGCGGCGGCGGTCAACACCTGTGGCCCGTCGACGGTGATCGCGATCGTATGTTCGGAGTGCGCGGTCCGCGAACCATCCGCCGAGCGGATCGTCCAACCGTCCGGATCCGTATAGATCCGGTCGGTCGTGCGCGCGAACCACGGCTCGATGGCAATGGTCAAACCGGGTCGCAGTGGATACCCGCGACCCGCACGCCCCACATTCGGCACATGCGGATCCTCGTGCATGGTCCGCCCGAGCCCGTGTCCGCCGAATTCGGTATTCACCGGATAGCCGTTCGCCCGCGCGACCTCCGTGATGGCGGCGGAGATATCGCCGATCCGATTGCCGGGCAATGCGACCGCGATCGCGGCCGCCAGCGCGTCCTCGGTGGCCTTGATCAGCCGCAGATCCTCCGCATCGGCGGTGCCGACGATCATGCTGGTGGCCGAATCGGCGACCCAACCGTCGATGCCCAGCGCCAGGTCCATGGTCAGCACATCACCGTCGCGCAGCGGGTAGTCGAACGGAAGTCCGTGCAGGACAGCATCATTCACCGAGAGGCAGACCGTATTGCGGAACGGACCACGACCGAACGACGGCGCGTAATCCCAATAGCACGACACCGCACCGCGCTCCCGAATTCGCTGCCGCACATGCTCTTCCAGTTCGAGCAGGTTCACCCCGACCCGAGCCAGCACGCGCAGCTCCGCCAGCACCTCGGCGACGAAGCGCCCCGCCACCCGCATACATTCGATCTCCCCCGGCGACTTCAACTCCACCATGCTCAACCTCCATCTCGGTATTTTAATACCGAGCATAGCGATGATCGGTATTAAAATACCAACTATCCCGCTGACCAGGCGATGTGTTATGTTCGCGAACGCGAGAGCACTGGTCTGTTTCGTTGTTCGCCGCCCCGAGCGGCATGCGTTCCGCCCGATCGACTGCCCGATAGCGAACGTAGAGGAGCAAGCGATGAGCCTGCGCCGCAAGGCACTCGTCGCCGCCGTCGCGCTGGCCGTGGCCGTGGCCGCACCCGCATGTGGCAGCGAGTCGGCCAAGCACGAGAACGAGTCGGGCAGCGCCGCGGGCCCAGCGCGCAATCCCTATCTCGCCGCCGCGACCTACGCGCTCACACATATCGATCCGGGCCAGTCCGACACCTTCCCGTATCAAACGCCGCAGGGCGAATTCCATATCGACCCGAAGCAGCAGCAGCGCGTCACCGCGGGACCGGTCAACATCATGACGCTCGCCGCCACCAATCCGGACTATATGTGGGTCTCCTCCACCCAAGGTGTGGTCTATGTCCAGGTCGGCAATGGCATGTTCCACGAGATCGCCCGCGCGGACGCGCCGGGTGTGACACCGCTCGCGCCCCAGGCGCTGAACCGGGTGCTCGACCAGAACTTCACCGACGCAGGTCAGGTGGAGGCCGCCGTGCACAACGACTGGGGCCTCGATTGGACGCGCATCACCAATGGCGTCTACAGCCTGGTCGACAAGGACAACCGGGTCTACTACGTCACGCAGAACGCACAGATCGTCGTGTTCGGTCTGACGAATTCGAACAATCCCGAAGCGGGCGTGCGGATCCTGCGCACCCTCGACTTCAAACCCTGGCTCGGCACCGGACCGGGGCTCGGTGGCCAACCCGAGTCCATCGTCGGCCTGAATATGACCTATGACGGCAAATTGGCCGTACTCAGCACCCGCGGGCTATCGATCGTCGACCGCAGCCTGCAGGGCGAACCGCAGCAGGTCCACTTCGGCGCCGACGAGGTGGTCTCCAATGCGATGGCCGTGGACGAGAAGGGCGGGATCTACGCGGCCTCCGACAAGATCATGCGCAAGGTCGTGTGGACCGGATCCGCACTCTCGACCGCCGCCACCGATGGCGCATGGGCAGCACCCTACGAATTCGGGCGGCAGCCGCCGGCGGTGAAGTTCGGTATCGGCACGGGCTCGACACCCACACTCATGGGCTACGGCAAGGACGACCGACTCGTGGTGATCACCGACGGTGCCGACCGGATGAATCTGCTCGCGTTCTGGCGCGACGCCATTCCGGAAGGGTTCCAACCGAAGCCGGGCACCAAATCCAATCGGATCGCCGACCAGATCCCGGTGACGGCCGGGCTGAATCCACTGCCCGAGTTCATCCAGAGTGAGCAGTCGGTCGTGGTGGATGGCTACGGCGCATTCGTGGTCAACAATGCCCGGCCGCAAGGCACACCGGACCGCCTCGTCGATGTGCTCGCGGGCGGTCCGGTATTCGCGCCGCCATCGGGTGTCGAGCGATTCCAATGGGATCCGCTCAACCATGGTTGGTCATCGGTATGGTCGCGGGCGGATGTGGTCTCGACCAGCATGGTGCCCACCGAGAGCAGTAAATCCGGCGTGGTTTTCGTCAACGGCTACACCAAGACCGACGGCTGGGAGGTGACCGGACTGGACTGGAGATCAGGAAAGACGACGCACCGCACCGTCTTCGGGCAGACCAATCTGGGCAACGGCGCCTACGCGCTGGTCCAGTTCTTTCCGAATGGGGATCTGCTGTTCAACAGCGTCGGCGGTCCCTTCCGAGTGAAATACAACGGTTGAGCTTGCGGTATTTAAATACCGATCATAGTCTGGTCGCATGGTCCGACTTCCGCTGACTGCCGCCCAGGTCGAGGCCGGTCGCCGACTCGGAGCCCGGCTGCGGGCCGCACGCGCCGACCGCGATCCGGCCCGGATCGCCCAGGTCGCCGGAATCTCACCGGAGACGCTGCGCAAGATCGAGACCGGCCGGCTGCCGACGCCGGCATTCGGAACGATCGTATCGCTGGCCGCAGCCCTGGAGATTCCACTACAGGAGCTCGCCGACACCTGGCGCTCGGCGGGCCTCGCGGAATCCGCCTGACCTACGCCGGGGTAATCGCGATCCCGACCGAGCCGTCCGCTCCCCTGAACAGCTTGTGCAGGCGGATCAGTACCCTGCCGGTGATCCCGTATTTGCGCGAGACGAGATCGCGCACCCGCTGCGTCCCCGCCGCATCCAGCACCTCGGCCTTACCCGCGAACTTCTCCTCGCTCTTCGGGCGGCCACGGCCGTCGCATATCTGCAGGGTCACCGCCGGATTGCGGCGAATCCGCTTGACCTTCCAGGTCTTCGGGTTGGTCCACACCACGATCCGCTCGCCGTCCCGAGCCACCCACACGGGGGTGCCGACCGGCGTTCCGTCCTTCTTGTAAGTGGTCAGCAGGGCGAAACTGCTGGTGCTCACTTCGTTCCAAGTCATACCCGAAACGGTAGGCCGCGGTGAAGTCGGCGACATCCGTATGCGGACAGACTTGCTCGTACGCGTGGCGACGTACCGAACCGAAATGGGGCGGGCCAGCGCCCGCCCCAATTTCACCTGCTCAGCCGCGGTAAGCCCGGAAGAAACTCCGGACGTCGTCCACGAGCAGGTCCGGCTGCTCCAGCGCGGCGAAATGTCCGCCCTGGGCGTATTCGCTGAAGTGCTCGATATGCCCGGTCGGATTCATCACCCGACGCATCAGCGGATCCGTATTGAACACCGCCCACCCCTGCGGCACGCCCGACGGCGCCACCCATTCCATACCGGAATGTGCTGTCTCCCAGAGGAATTGCGCGGCCGAAGCGCCGCTGCGGGTGAACCAGTAGATGCTGATATTCGTCAGCAGCAGGTCGCGATCCACCGCTTCGCCGGTTGCCCGAACCGGATCGGTCCAGACCTGGAATTTCTCCGCGATCCACGCCAGTTGCGCGATCGGGGAATCGGTCAGCGCGGCGGCAATGGCATTGGGCTGAGTGGTCTGCAGGACCAGGTACCCCTTCTGCTGATTCCACCTGCCCTGCGCCGCCTGGATGGCGGCGAGTTCGCCCTCGGTCAACCCCTCGGGCATCGGCAGCTGCTCCCCTACCAGACCGAGCGAGCCCCGGTCGCTGTTCACATGCGTAGCGATGACCCGCTCCGGATGCGTGGCGGCCAAACGCCCGGTCACCCCCGCACCGATATCACCGCCCTGAGCGACGAACTTCTCATAGCCGAGCCGGGTCATGAGTTCGGCGAATGCCTCGGTGGTGCGCGCCAGCTCCCATCCCGTGGTGGCGAGCGGTGTGGAGAACCCGAAACCCGGCACCGACGGAATCACGACATGGAACGCGTCCGCCGGATCCCCACCATGCGCTCGCGGATCGGTCAGTGGTCCGATCAGCTCGATGAACTCCACGACCGAACTCGGGTATCCATGCGTGATCAGCAGCGGTACCGCATCCGGCTCGGGCGAGCGGACATGGAAGAAATGAATCGTCTGCCCATCGATCTCGGTGGTGTACTGGTCATACGCATTGAGCTTCATCTCCTGCGCCCGCCAATCGAACCCGTCCCGCCAATACTCCGCCAGCTCCCGCAGATAATCCGGCGCAATGCCACGCTCCCAGTCGGACTCGGTGCCCGGCATCGAATGGGGCAAACGCGCGCTCGCGAGCCGCGCCCGCAGTTCGTCGAGCTCAGCTTGCGGAATGTCGATCCGGAAGGGGCGGATAGTCGCTGTGTTCGTCATGCGGACCACTCTCGACCCCATTGCGGAAGGTCTACTTCCGCATTACAAAGTTTCTTCCAGATTCGTTGGCGGTAGGTGGTCACCGCCCCCGAGCACGCACCATCTCGCGTTCCTGCGCGAGTTCTGGACTCGCCATGGGCGCATAGCACCTCGACTCCCAGTCTATTCACATAGTTTGATGCGCATATATAAATACCTATCTAGCTACCCGCTGTATCGGTCGGCAACGAATCACAAGCCGCTGGCCCGCGCCCTGTCCTGGCACTGTCCGCGAACTGTGACGTCAGTTGCTGCTCGGCCACATCAGCATGGAGCGCAACGAGTTCGGTGATCGGACAGGGGCGGCGGCTGGTGGTTGCGATGCCGGTCCAGCCCTCCGCACTCCACAGCGGCGGGTACATCGCAAGCCCCGATCGAGAGGGACAGTGGCCGGACCTCCTCGTCCCAGCCTGGCCAGCGCATCTCACGCGCGCACTCATCTCCCTGATGGCTCGTCGCGAACATCCGCCGATGCCGCTGGGCGCGCATCAAACCCGCTGCGGTAGGTGGGACATCGGTGATCGCAGACAAGCTCCTCGCCCGGCCGGCCCTGGCGCAGCGACTGCGGGCGAGCTCGAAACTCGGTCCAGCGCTTGCGATCTCGGGTCCGGTAGTAGAGCTGACCGGTGGCCGGATGCAAGGCGCCAAGTAGGCTAACGTGGCAAGCATGGAATCAGCCCTGTCCGCCGACCCACTGTCGCCGCTGATGCGTCTCGGCGCGCCCAGACGCCTGTAGCGGGCCGCAAGCTGCACCCCCCAACAAGGTTGAAACGACACGCCCGCATACCGCCCGCTCGCTACCTTGATGTTGCCTCGACTATGAAAGGACTCCGACCGTGGAACCCGGCTCTCCTGTCGACCTGCGGCAGAATCAGCCCCACACCGCCCGAATGTATGACTACTACCTCGGCGGCAAGGACCATTACAGCGCGGACGAGGAAGCGGCTGAACAGGTCGTGGCCATCTGGCCAGGAGTGCGGGTGGCCGCGCAGAAGAACAGGGCCTTCATACACCGCGTCACACGATTCCTCGCAAATGCGGGCATTCGTCAATTCCTCGATGTCGGAACCGGTATCCCGACCCAGCCGAATCTGCATCAGGTGGCCCAACAGGTTGCACCTGACGCGCGCGTCGTCTACGTCGACAACGATCCGATCGTGCTCGTCCACGCCAGGGCATTGATGGTCAGCTCACCGGAGGGACGTACCAACTACGTCTCCGCCGACGTCACGACACCCGAAAAGATTCTCGACGCCGCGGGATTGCACGAGACACTCGACCTCACCCAACCGGTTGCGCTCAGTCTCAACGCCCTGATGCATTTCGTCCCCGACGAGCAGGATCCCTACGGAATCGTCGACACGTTGATGGACGCGCTCGTTCCCGGCTCGTATCTGGTGATGACACACGTCACGCCAGACTTCGATCCGACGGCAATAGCTACCGTGGTCGACATCTACCGTCGCAGCGGCTTGCCGTGCCAAGTCCGAAGCCGAGACGAATTCATGCGGTTCTTCCACGGACTAGAGCTGGTCGATCCCGGTGTAGAGGTGCCGCACCGCTGGCGCGCGGACGGTATCGCACCCCCGACGATAATGGACGCCCAGGTGTCCGCCTACGCGGGCGTTGCACGCAAGTAAGACAACCCGCGTGGCGACACAGGCCAAGACCTACAACCCCGCCACAACGGTCACCAAGCGTGACGTCGACACCTTTCCGACCGAGTCAATGCGGTCGGAGTTCTCGTTCCGACTGTTCATCGCGACAACGAATCGTGTGTTGCACGGAACGCAATGCGAGCGATCGTGGAGCGTCCGCAAGGATGGCCGACTCGGGACGATGATCGTAATCATCAAGGCCGCAACAGGTTTCTTCGCACGGTAGCGCCACGAGCGACGCCGCTGATCTGCGCGTTCAGCGACTCCCTGGCGTCGTCGTCTCCCGGAATCAGTGACTCGACTCCAGATGATGGGATTGTCTCCATCAGTCGCGGCCGAGACCGCCGATAGCGCCGCGAGCACAGGTGGCGATGCCTCCGAAGCGATTGCGTCGAACACAATCTTTGCCGGTACTGCCGCAAACATGAGGTCTGTGATGGAGATATTCGGCGACTGCGGCGGCGCGCTCGGGTTCAGGATTCCTGGGTCCAAACGATGTCTCGATCGGTGGCCTCCTCGTCCGGAACCCAGCGCTTCCAGCCACGCTCGGGCTACGCCCGTCACGCTACGGTGGGCAGATCTGAACCCGACAAGATGACGGCCGCTTCATTCCTTGGCCCCCGCCGATTCCACACCACCACCAGTGGTCACGGCGTGCTACCATCTTCCACCGAATCCGGCTGGACTCCATGGTGTTCGGCCAGATTCCACTGACGACGCACCGCTGTGCCCCGACGACACCACCCGCCGGACACAATGTCGCCGGACGATCGCAACGGGAGCGGCGCTGGCTGAACAGCGCCGAATCAGGACGGCTTGAAAGCCGTCAGGTATCGCGTGCAGTCGAACATTTGCGCCAGCGGCTCCGGGACCGGTGCCAGGGGACGGTTGTAGCGTTCGGCCAGTTCCTGGATGTACAGGCTCGAGGTGGTCCAGCCGAGGGCGGTCAACAATTCATCCGGATCGGTGCGTTCGTCGGTGTAGAACAGTGACGCGAGGTCGACCTTGCCGAACGGGGTGTCCTTCAAGTACTGCGACTCCTGTTCGGTGATGCGGCCTATGTCGACGCTACTGTCGATGGTCTCCGCCGCCACCGTGCTACCGGGCGCCGAAAGTTGATCGATCCTGGTGAACAAGGCGTCCTGTGCGGCGCCTGGTAGATAGGGCAGCAGGCCCTCCGCCGACCACGCGGTGGGGGAGGTCGGATCGAAGCCCGCCTCGACAAGCGCCGCGGGCCAGTCATCGCGCAGATCAACGGCCACCGCGCGCCGGTCCGACCTCGACGCGGCGCCGGATTCGGTGAGCACCTGACGTTTGAACTCCAGTACTTTGGGCTGGTCGATCTCATACACGACCTCGCCCTTCGGCCAATCCAGCCGGTAGGCCCTGACATCGAGCCCAGCGGCCAGGATCACGGCCTGGGGCACACCGGCCGTCGCTGCGGACAGGAAGAAATCGTCGAAAAACTTACTTCGATATCCGATGAACCCAGAGGTGAACGGGATCTGCGTCCACAATGTCGGATCGGTGATCAGTCGTTTCATGTCCGAATCGCCGGATGCCACCACGAACGGGGCAGCGTATTCGTCATGGACGAGGGCATCGGGCCGTTTCGTCTCGATGGCGCGCGCGGCCGCGACGCCGAGCGCGGTCATGCCGACGCTGCTCACAATGTCCCAGGTATCGCCTTCGGTTCGCATAGTGCCGTCCTCGAAGAGTCCTGATTGCCATGGCTGACAAGTCGGAATCCGGGATGGCACTCGAGCGTGGAGGAGGGAGTCCTCTTGTCGGCTTGGCAATATTGCTGCTGTCGGTGAGTAGAGCTTGCTATGAACTTGATCATACGACTGCGGCGATTGCCGACGCGGATGCCCGGAAGTAGCCGCCGGCCCCTACGGCGTGACCGGCGCCTCCCTTGCCGCCGCGGTCGGGCACCATGCCCGCCTCGAATCCGGTCGACGCCGGCGGCCTCGGCGAACAGATCCAGCGCGCGCTGTCCCAACTCGGCTATGTCGCAGGTGCAAGTCTTGTCGTAGCCGCCGGGAGCGCGGTGTCATACAACCGCGCAGGGATTGGTCGTCTCCAGTCGGGTTCAATGCACAGTCATGCCGAGGCTGGTGTGCAGCACGTCCGCGCGCTCGACGACCTTGACGCGTTCACAGGATGGTCGCGACCAGTGGCGTGCGGCCATCGGCCCCGATTGTCGGCTGGCAGGTAGCGGAAGAAATCTTTCCGCAATTGCTGAGATGATCGACCGATGTTGGAGACTTCGGCACGGTTGTTGCGGTTGTTGTCGCTGCTGCAGATGCATCGGGATTGGACCGGGCCCGCGTTGGCCGAGCGGCTGGGGGTTTCGACGCGGACCATTCGTACGGATATCGAGCGGTTGCGCAGACTCGGGTATCCGGTGGACGCGACGCCGGGAGCAGCGGGGGGATATCGGCTGGGGGCCGGATCTTCGCTGCCGCCATTGCTTTTGGATGACGAGGAGGCGGTGGCGGTGGCGGTGGGGTTGGCGACCGCGGCGAATGGGGCGGTGACCGGGATCGAGGAAACTTCGGTGCGGGCGCTGGCCAAGCTGGAGCAGGTGCTGCCGTCGCGGCTGCGGCACCGAGTGCACGCGCTGACCGCCGCCACCGTACATGTGCCGCATCCGGGCCAGTCGAATGTGGACGCGGGAGTCCTCACCGCCATCGCCGCAGCGATCAGGGCGAACGAGCGGCTGCGATTCGACTACGAAACCCATTCCGACGCAATCGAACAACGACCGCCGCACCGGCGCGAGGTGGAACCGCATCGGCTCGCGCATTGGAACGGCCGCTGGTATCTGGTGGCGTGGGATATCGGGCGCGAGGACTGGCGCACCTTTCGCGTCGACCGGATGACGCCGCGGACACCGAACGGCGTGCGCTTCACCCCGCGCAGCGTTCCCGAAGCCGAAGTGGCCGAACGGATCCAACGCGGTGTTGGTGCGGCGACGTGGCGCTACCGGGCCAGGGTGCGGGTCGCGGCCCCGGCTACCACTGTGCGTACGCGGCTGCCCGCCGCCGTCACGGTCGAACCCGATGGTCCGAACCACTGTGTGATCCACGTGGGTTCGGACACGCCACATACCTTGACGTTGTATCTCGGACTGCTCGATGTCGATTTCGAAGTCCTGGACGCACCGGAACTCGCCGCGCACCTCCGCGCAACCGCCGAACGCTTCCGGAAAGCGGCGGGCGAGAATTGAAATGAGATATGTCCTGAATTTCGATGAGCGGCAACCCGGTCGGGCGAATTCTTCTGAATGCCCGGCCGGGACTACCCGTTCGAGACTTACTCGAACAGCTCGAATCACCGCATCATTGATTAGCGCCCGCGATACCGCCGATGATTCCCCCGATGACACATCCGGGCAGGAATCCGACGATCAGGAACAACAGCCCGATCAGCGCGCCGACGGCGCATCCGATCAACACACCGGCGACCGTGGTGCCCGCATCACCGATGAACTGCAGCGGAGCCGATTGCGGCGCCGGAGCATTGACCGGCGTCAGCGTCAATGTCGTTGCCGTGGCATCGACTTCGGGGGTGACCTGCACCTGCTGACCCGCCACCGTCTGCAGGGTGGTCGGCACGGTGGCGACCACACTGCCGTCGGGTGCGAGCACCGTGATGCCCGCATCGGGCGTCAGGACGAACTTGCCCGAGGCCAGCCTGATGGTGGCATCGGAGCGGTCCGTCGCCACCGCCGCGGTGTATTGGACGCCGTGATCCACGCCGCTGAGAACGGTTTCCGACGACACTTCAGGCGAGCCGTAGGCGGTGGCCGCGGTGATGCCTGTCGCGGCAATGGTCAAAACCGTTGTCGCTACCAACTTTTTGATCTTCATATTGATTTCCAATCATCCAGCCGATTCGATCGATGAATCCGAGAAACGGACATCGGTCATCAATCATCATGCGCTCTCGGCACACTCGGCGTCGCGGGAATCAGGAAATCGAATTATGTTGCAAGATCAAATAATTCGAAATACCAAGGAACTGGGGTATTGCTTCAGTGGCTATTCCAGTTCACCTTCGGTCTCCAGGTAGATCTGCCGCAATCGGTCCAGCGTTGCCTGCTCCGGATGCTCCCACATCTCCCGTTGCGCCGCCTCCAGCAGCCGCTCGGCAATGCCGTGCAGCGCCCACGGGTTGGACTGTTCCATGAACTTGCGGTTCACGTCATCGAAAACGTAACTCTCCGCCAACTTTTCATACATCCAGTCCGCCACGACATTGGTGGTGGCGTCGTAGCCGAACAGGTAGTCCACGGTGGCCGCCATTTCGAAGGCGCCCTTATAGCCGTGGCGGCGCATCGCCTCTAGCCAGCGCGGATTCACCACACGGGCACGGAAGACGCGGGAGGTCTCCTCCGAGAGCGTCCGGGTGCGCACGGCGTCGGGACGGGTGCTGTCGCCGATGTAGGCCTCCGGGTTCTTGCCGGTCAGCGCGCGCACGGTGGCGACCATGCCGCCGTGGTACTGGAAGTAGTCGTCGGAGTCGGCGATATCGTGTTCGCGGGTGTCGGTGTTCTTGGCGGCCACCGCGATCCGACGATACGCGGTGCGCATATCGTCGGCGGCGGGTGCGCCGTCGAGGTCGCGACCATAGGCGAAGCCGCCCCATGCCGTGTACACCTGCGCGAGGTCGTCATCGGTGCGCCAACTCTTGGAGTCGATCAATTGCAGCAGGCCGGCACCGTAGGTGCCCGGTTTGGAGCCGAAGATTCGGGTCGTGGCACGACGCTCGTCGCCGTGTTCGACCAGATCGTTCTGGGCGTGGGCGCGAATGTAATTCGACTCGGCGGGCTCGTCGAGGTCGGCGACCGAGCGGACCGCGTCGTCGAGTAGTGCGAGCACATGCGGGAACGCGTCACGGAAGAAGCCGCTGATGCGCACCGTGACGTCGATGCGCGGGCGGCCCAGTTCCGCGAGCGATATCACCTCCAGGGTGGTGACGCGGCGGCTCGCCTCATCCCAGACCGGGCGGACACCCAGTAGCGCAAACACTTCCGCGATGTCGTCGCCGGAGGTGCGCATGGCGGAGGTGCCCCACACCGACAGCCCGACCGAGCGCGGGTACTCACCGTGATCGGCCCGGTATCGATCGAGCAGGGAATCCGCCATGGCCTGCCCGGTCTCCCAGGCCAGTCGTGACGGGACCGCCTTCGGGTCGACCGAATAGAAATTCCGACCGGTCGGCAACACATTGATCAGGCCACGCAGCGGAGATCCACTCGGTCCCGCGGGGATGAAACCACCATCGAGCGCGTGCAGGATTCGTTCGATTTCGATACCGGTCTGGCGCAGGCGGGGCACGACTTCGGTCGCGGCGAAGCGCAGCACGGTTCGCACCGCGGCGAACGTCGGATCGGTCGCGGGTGCGTGCAGTCCGTCGACAACTCCGTCGACGGCGTCTACCGACCAATCGGCGGCTTGCAGTCCGGCGAGCAGCTCGCGCGCCTGGTTCTCCACCGCGTCAACCCGCTCGCGCACCTCGGCACCGGACTCGTTCAGCCCCAGGGCTTCCCGCAGACCGGGCACATTCCGTTCGCCACCCCACAGCTGGCGCGCACGGAGCATCGCGAGAACGAGGTCGAGTTCGGTCTCCCCCGTCGGGGCCTGCCCGAGGACGTGCAATCCGTCGCGAATCTGCACATCCTTGATCTCGCACAGCCAGCCGTCGACGTGCAGCAGCATGTCATCGAAGACGTCCTCGTCGGGGCGTTCGGCCAGGCCGAGGTCGTGGTCCATTTTGGCCGCGCGCATCAGCGTCCAGATCTGCTGGCGGATGGCGGGCAGTTTCGCCGGATCCAGCGTCGAGATGTTGGCGTGTTCGTCGAGCAGCTGCTCCAAACGCGAGATATCGCCATAACTTTCGGCACGGGCCATGGGCGGGATGAGGTGGTCGACGAGGGTGGCATGGGCGCGGCGCTTGGCCTGGGTGCCCTCCCCCGGGTCGTTGACCAGGAACGGGTAGATCAGTGGCAGCTCACCGAGAGCGGCGTCGGTACCGCACGAGGCGGACATGCCGAGGGTCTTGCCTGGCAGCCATTCCAGGTTACCGTGCTTGCCGAGGTGCACCATGGCGTCGGCGGCGAAACCGTCCGGCGCGGCGATCCATCGATAGGCGGCGAGGTAGTGGTGGCTGGGCGGCAGATCCGGGTCGTGGTAGATGGCGACCGGGTTTTCGCCGAAGCCCCGCGGCGGCTGCACCATCAGTACGACATTGCCGAAACGCAGTGCGGCGATGACGATTTCGCCCTTGGGATCGGCGGAGCGGTCGACGTAGAGTTCGCCGGGCGGCGGTCCCCATGCCTCGATCACGGCGGCGCGCAGGTCCGCGGGCAAGGTGCCGAACCAGCTGGTGTATTGGTCGGCGCCGATGCGGATCGGATTGCCCTCGAGCTGTTCCGCGGTGAGCCAGTCGGGATCTTGACCGCCCGCGGCGATCAACGCGTGGATCAGCGCGTCGCCGTCGCGTTCCGCGAGTCCTGGCACTTCGGTCTCGTCACCGAGGTCGTAACCGGCCGCGCGCATCTCGGTGAGGAGCCGGATCGCGCTGGCCGGGGTGTCCAGGCCGACGGCGTTGCCGATGCGCGCATGCTTGGTCGGGTAGGCCGACATCATGATGGCGATGCGACGCCGTTCGGCGGGGATGTGGCGCAGCCGGGCGTGCCGGACCGCGATACCGGCGACGCGGGCCGCGCGCTCGGGATCGGGCACGTAGGTGGACAGTCCGTCGGCGTCGAATTCCTTGAAGGAGAACGGAACTGTGATGATGCGGCCGTCGAATTCCGGGACCGCCACCTGGGTGGCGACATCCAGTGGTGAGAGACCGTCGTCGTTGGCCTCCCATTGGGCGCGGCCGCTGGTGAGGCACAGGCCCTGCAGGATCGGCACATCCAGTTCGGCGAGGGCGGCGACATCCCAGGCCCCGTCGTCGCCACCGGCCGATGCATTGGCGGGCTTGGTGCCGCCCGCCGCGAGCACAGTTACCACCAGGGCGTCTGCGGTGCGCAAGGTGTCGAGGAGTGCTGGCTCGGCGGTGCGCAGCGACGCGCAATACAGCGGCAACGCCGTGGCGCCCGCGTTTTCGATTGCCGCGCAGAGGGCGTCGACGTAGGCGGTGTTTCCGGCGAGATGCTGTGCGCGGTAATAGATTACGGCCACCGTGGGCGAATGTTCGGCAGTTGCGCTCGGATCCACGATCGGCGTGCGCTCCAACTCACCCCAACTCGGCAGTTGCACCGGCGGCTCGAAGCCGTGACCGGTGAGCAGCACCGTATCCGAGAGGAAGTTGTGCAGTTGGCGGAGGTTTTCCGCACCACCCGCGGCGAGGTAATTGTGCGCGTCGGCGGCCACACCACCGGGCACCGTAGAGCATTCCATCAGCTCGGCGTCGGGCGCGATCTCACCACCGAGCGCCACCATCGGTACCCCACTGGCCAGCACCGCCGCGAGCCCGTCCTCCCAGGCGCGCTTGCCGCCGAGGATCCGCACGATCACCAGATCGACGCCATCGAGCAGCGTGGGCAACTCGTCGACCAACAGCCGAGCCGGATTCCCCCACCGATACTCCGCACCGCTCGCACGCGCGCTCAACAAATCGGTGTCGGACGTCGACAGCAGCAAAATCACAGGTGGCAGCCTTCCTCGGGTGACGCGCCCATCGGTTACGGTGCTCGCCGGAGAGGGTCTGGCTTTCGACAGTGGCGCGACCGCACCGGAGTTCCACCGGTTTCCTCATCGCCCGCCGAGCAACCAGATGCTACAGCGTGTCTTCCAACCGGATGATCGGGTGACACCCCCCTTCTCGGGTGTCCCAACCCATCGTCACCGAAGTGGTGTGGGTGTCGGTTTCCGCGTCATCCGGGACGGCCGAACACGAGCATCCCACCACCCACCGACAAGTCTTCGGGCCTACCGAAGCCCGCGGTCGAATCCAATCCTGGAGACGGCCCTGGTGTCCTGAGCCACTGGCCGACAGCTGAGTGCCGACGCGCTCGACTTCAGCTCAGGTCGACGTTCCCGTCGATCACCTCGGGGTGTAGTGGAATTTGTCGAACCGCCAGCCAGCGGCGGTGCGCTCGGCGCCGATGGTGTAGCTGCCGAAGTGCGCGTCTTGCCGTGGGACGCATCGTTGTTCACATGCACCGACCAACTCGCGGCTGGGCCGCGCACACCGGAAGCGATCGGCGCCCAGGGCATCGTGCCCGATGCGCTCTCGGACCGAACGGCGACTCGGCGGCCCCGGGACATCGCGGCCGTGCCCGGTTGCGCTGCCGCCGGGTCGTAGGCTGGGTGGGTCATGACGCGTACGAATCCCGATTCCTGCCCCGGTGTGCTCCGGCTGCATCAGGCGGCCGATGGGCCGTTGGCTCGGATTCGGCTGCCCGGTGGGCGCCTGGAGCCGCGACAACTGCAGGTTATGGCCGAGGCCTCCGCCGAACTTGGCGACGGGAATATCGAGCTGACCTCGCGGGGCAATGTGCAGTTGCGGCAAGTGCGTGATGCCGCCGCGCTGAGTGAACGGTTGGCGGATGCCGGGCTGTTGCCGAGCGATACGCACGAGCGGGTGCGCAATATTGTCGCGTCGCCACTGTCGGGTCGAATCGGTGGCCTCGCGGACGTGCACGCGCTCGTTCCGGCACTCGACACGGGTTTGCGCGCCGCACCGCGATTGGCCGAACTGCCCGGCCGGGTGCTGTTCACTCTCGACGACGGTCGCAACGATATCAGCGGCCTCGGTGGCGATATCGGTGTGCACGCCACGGACGCAGACGAATTCGCGCTCGTGCTGGCCGGTCGTGATTGCGGCATCCGCGTATCCACGGCCGATGCGGTACAGGTGATGCTGGCCGCCGCGCACGCCTTCCTCGATCTGAGCTCGGGTCACTGGCGGCTACACGAGGTCGACGACGGTGCGCGAAGAGTGATCGACATCCTCGGCCTGTCCCCCGGCACCGAACGCTTGGAATTCGGTGCCGCCCCTGACATTCCGATCGGCTGGCTCGACCAGGACAATGGTCTCGTCAGCCTCGGCGCAGCCGTCCGCCTCGGCTCCTTGCCCGCCCGTATTGCCGAATTCATCGCCGCCATCGAACGCCCCATCTTCATCACCCCATGGCGCAGCATGGTGATCACCGATCTCGAGGAATGGCCCGCCGAACAGGTCGTCCGTGTACTGGCCCCCATGGGCCTGATCTTCGACGCCAATTCCCCCTGGCTCCAGGTCACCGCCTGCGCCGGCCGACCCGGCTGCGCCAAGGCCCTCACCGATGTGCGCGCCGATGCCACCGCCGCCGTCGAGTCCGGTCGCGTCCTACCCCCCGGCAACCAGCCCGCCGCAGCGAGCGATACCAGCGGCCACACCACAGAACCCGACCGCGCAACCGCAACCCCCGACTCGACCGCCACAGCCCCCAGCGCCATAACAGATCTCGGCACGACCATCGGGCTGCGCGGCGCCGACGATGTCACGGTCACCGGCCGCCAACACTGGTCCGGTTGTGACCGCCGCTGCGGCCGCCCGCGCGGCCCGGTCACCGACATAGTCGCCACCCAAAACGGCTACCGCATCGCGCCACCGCCCACGGGCCGACCCTGATTCACGGCCGGGCACCCCGTCTCGCCGCCGGGCACTTCGTACACAGGGTGCCGGGTGGCGAGACGGGGTGCCCGGTGGCGGGAGGGGGCGGCGGGCGGAACGTGGGGTGGTCGGGCTTGGCAGCGCGCATCCATGCGGCACGAATGGCTCGTTGAGCTGGCTCTTTTGTGTGAGTCGTGGGACGGTGAGGGCAGCGGGTGACTCATGGGAGGAGTGTTCCGATGACGGTCGGGCGGCTCGGTGATGAGGAGATCCAGGCGATGTCGGTGCGGGAGCGGCGGGCGTTGATTCGACGGTTGCAGTTGCCGCCGGAGCGGGTGTTGCCGCGGCCGGAGGTGGTGCGGATCCATCGGCGGGTGCGGTTGACGCTCATGGTGGGCGGATGCATCGCATTGATTCCGTGGATCGTGTATCTCGCGGTGTCGCTGCCGCCCGACTATCACGCCCGCAATTGGACGCTCACCTGGGTCGGGTTCGACATCCTGCTGGTCATCATGATGGCGACGACTGCCTACCTGGGCTGGCAGCGCAAGCAACTACTCATGCTGCCAGCATTCGGCACCGGCCTGTTGTTGCTCGTAGACGCTTGGTTCGACATCACGACCGCCAACTCTCGCGACCTCTGGTTCTCCATCACGATCGCCTGCGTCGCCGAAATCCCACTCGCCCTGCTACAGATCAGCGGCGCACTCCTGTTGTTCAAATTCGTCGCCGAGATCCATCCGTTGGCCGAACCGGGCGTCAGCGGCTGGCGCACCAAACTCCCGTTCTGACCGAATCATCGTGCAGCGCGGGCGAACTCACGAGTTACGATGCCACGGCGGTCGGCGCGCTGCGCGGATCCTCGTGGATCTCCAATGTGCAGCACTTCACCCCACCACCGGCCTTCAACAACTCCGACAGATCGACGCCCACCGGGTTGTAGCCCTGCGCACGCAACTCCGAAGCCAGATTGTCGGCCCGACTGCTGATGAACACATTCAGCCCATCGGAAACACCGTTGAGGCCGAGAACCACCGCGTCGGCGTCCGTAGCGAGGATGGCGTCCGGATAGAGGTCGCCCAGTATCGCCCGACTCGCGGCACAGAAGGCAGGCGCGAAGTACGCGACATTCGTGTCATCGAGGACCATCAGCGCCGTATCCAGGTGATAGAAGCGCGGATCGACCAGTTCGAGTGAAATCACCGGAAGGTCGAAGTACCGCTCGACCTCGCGGTGCGCGGCAGTCGAACTCCGGAATCCGGTCGCGGCCAGCATGTGCTCACCGACGAGCAAAAAGTCGCCTTCGCCCTCATTGGTTTCCTGCGCCCCGACCAATTCCACCAGTCCCTGCTGAGCGAACCAGCGGTGATACGCCGGACCTTCCGCGGCCCGCTCGGCATGGGTGAATCGCGCCGACATCGCCCGCTCCCCCACGATCAGGCCACTATTCGCGGCGAAAACCATATCGGGCAGACCGGGCTCCCCAGGCACCACATCGATGCGATGGCCGTAGTGCTCGAATGTCGCGCGCAATGTCTGCCACTGGGATAGCGCCAGCGCGCGATCGACGGGTTCCTGCGGATTCATCCACGGATTGATCGAGTAGCAGACGTCGAAGTGATCCGGACGGCACATCACGAACCGGCGTGGTGATGGCTGCCGCACCGGCTCGACACGGAGGGTGGTCACAGAGGTCAACGTGTCTCCCGGAGGTAGGCGCGGATCGTTTCCGCTGACACGAAGGTAATTCGCCTAGTATTGCGCCAGAAACAACGATCCATTGCGCATGATCGACAGAATTCGGCGAATCATTGCGTCGATCGAGAGCAGGTGTGGCGTGGACGACATCGACCGGCGGATTCTTGCGCAGCTGCTCAAATCGGCGCGCGCCTCGTTCCAGGAGATCGGGGCGAAGGTGGGGTTGTCCGCGCCCGCGGTGAAGCGCCGCGTCGACAAGATGGTCGCCAGCCGCCAGATCACCGGCTTCACCGCACTGGTCAACCCCGCCGCACTCGGCTGGACCACCGAGGCCTACGTCGAGGTGTACTACCGCGACAACATCACCCCCGCCGAACTCCGCCGCAGCCTCGAACCGATCCCCCAGGTAGTCGGCGTCTGGACCATCGCGGGCGAAGCCGACGCCCTCGTCCACGTCATGGCCACGGACATGGCCGAAATCGAATCCACCGTGGAACGCATCCGGGAAAACACTCGCGTGGGCCGCACCCGTAGCTCCATAGTCATGTCTCGAATCCTCGAACGCCCGCGAACCTGATCCGCCGAGAAGGCAGCGATGCGCGCCCTCTCGGCATTTGCCGCCACCGTTGCATTCTCGACCCGCGCCGAGTGCGGTGCGGAAGGGCTCATATGGTGGTGCGCATGTCCGAAGGTCGTTATGTCACTGATGGGGCCGAGATCTATCGGCGGTCGTTTGCGATGATTCGGGCGGAGGCGGATCTGAGCGGGTTTCCGCAAGATGTGGCGCAGGTGGTGGTGCGGATGATCCATGGCTGCGGGCAGGTGGATCTGGCCGAGGATGTGGCGTTTTCGGACGGCGTGGTGGCGGCGGCGCGGGGTGCGCTGCGAGCGGGGGCGCCAATTCTGTGTGATGCGCGGATGGTCGCGTCCGGTGTGACACGTAAACGGCTACCCGCCGACAATGACGTCATCTGCACCCTCGCCGACCCACGGGTGCCGGAACTGGCTGCGGCAATGGGCAATACGCGCTCGGCCGCGGCATTGGAGTTGTGGCGCGATCACCTCGCGGGCGCGGTGATCGCCATCGGGAACGCTCCGACGGCGCTGTTCCATCTGCTCGACATGATCGATGCGGGTGCGCCACGGCCCGCCGCCATTCTGGGCATTCCGGTCGGCTTCGTAGGCGCTGCCGAATCCAAGGATGCGCTGATCGGATTCGACGGAGTCGAATATCTGACGGTGCGGGGGCGGCGCGGTGGCAGCGCCATTGCCGCGTCGGCACTGAATGCGATTGCGAGCGAACAGGAATGAGCAACGGCAAGTTGTGGGGTGTCGGACTGGGCCCCGGTGATCCGGAGCTGGTGACGGTGAAGGCGGCGCGGGTGATCGCCGAGGCCGATGTCATCGCGTTCCACAGCGCCCGCCACGGTCGCAGCATCTCGCGGGGCATCGCCGCGCCCTATATGCGTGCGGGCCAACTCGAAGAACACCTCGTCTATCCGGTGACCACCGAGACGACCGACCACCCCGGCGGCTATCAGGGTGCCATCGACGAGTTCTACGAACAGGCCGCCGAACGCCTGGCCGACCATCTGGCGGCGGGCCGGTCCGTAGCGCTGCTCGCCGCGGGCGATCCGCTGTTCTACAGCTCGTATATGCATATGCACCGTCGGCTGGCCGACCGATTCGAGGCCGAGATCATCCCCGGCATCACCTCGGTGAGCGCGGCCTCGGCCGCCCTCGGCACCCCGCTCGTCGAGGGCGAGCAGGTGCTGACCGTCCTACCGGGCACCATGCCCACCGACGAACTCACCCGCCGTCTCCGTGACACCGACGCCGCCGCCATCATGAAGCTCGGCCGTACCTATCCCGGTGTGCGCCGAGCCCTCTCGGATTCCGGCCGCCTCGCCGACGCCTACTACATCGAACGCGCGAGCAGCAGCCGTGAGCGGGTACTCGCCGCCGCCGACGTCGATGACGCGGACGTGCCGTACTTCTCGATCACACTGGTCCCCGGTCCCCAGCCGACAACGGCACTGCGCCTTGCCAATTCGGCGCGGAGTCAGCAGTCGACCGTCGGCACGACCACCACCGTCGTCAACGCCGGATCAGACGAAACCATCGTTGCCGGCGACGAACCCGCAGCAGGCGTGCGCCTTGCGAGTTCGACACAGAGTCAGGTGTCGACCGTCGGCACGACGACCACCCCCGTCCCGAACGCAACCATCGATACCAGCGGCGAATCCGCGGCGGACCGCACCCTCGTCCCGCGCCCACAGCCGACAACTCCACTGTCCCTTCCGAATCCGGCGCGAAGTCAGCAGTCCTGCGTCCGCACGACGACCACCCCTGTCCCGAACGCCGGTTCGGTCGGAGCCGGTGTTGCCAGCGGCGAAGCCGCGGCAGACGCGCGCATCGCCGATCCGGTACCGGATCCGCACCGCTCCACACCACGGGCACGCGCCGAATCCGGACCGGTCGACGTCGGTGCCAGGAACGCCGACGGAGTCGGCGAAGTCGTCGTCGTCGGGCTCGGCCCCGGTTCGCCCGAGTGGACGACGCCGGAGGTCGAACGCGCACTCGCCGAAGCCACCGATCTGGTCGGCTACACGACCTACATCAACCGGGTGCCGTCACGTCCCGGGCAGCGGAGGCATGCCAGCGATAACCGGGTGGAATCCGAACGTGCCGCCATGGCTTTGGATCTCGCCAAGCACGGGGCGAAGGTGGTTGTCGTGTCCTCGGGTGATCCCGGGGTTTTCGCGATGGCGACGGCGGTGCTCGAGGAGTCCGCAGATCCACAGTGGCAAGAGGTGCCGGTACGGGTGCTGCCTGGGCTCACCGCGGCCAATGCCGTCGCCAGCCGGGTCGGCGCGCCGCTCGGCCACGATTACGCGATGATTTCGCTCTCGGATCGGCTCAAGCCGTGGGAGGTTGTCGCGCAGCGGCTTTCGGCGGTGGCCGCGGCCGATATGGCGATCGCGATCTACAATCCGGCCTCCAGTCAACGCACCTGGCAGGTCGCCGCGATGCGCGATGTGCTGCTCGAGCATCGCAAGCCTGATACCCCGGTGGTGCTGGGTCGCGATGTCGGCGGCCCCACCGAATCCGTCCGTGTGGTCACCCTCGCCGAGTTGGATCCGGCCGTGGTCGATATGCGTACGCTACTGATCATCGGTGCCTCCACCACCGCGGTAATCGAATCCGACCAGGGCACCAGGGTCTTCACCTCGCGGCGCTACCAGCGTTGATTCCGGTTCCGCAGCAAACCGTAAACATTCCGAAAACGGGTTCGGCCACGCTGAAGGCATCAACAACAGCGGGCCGGACGGACCGCACACCACGGAAAGGCAACCCGATGCGCAAGCTCGAGCTCCAGGTTCAGACCACCATCGACGGCTACATGTCCGGCCCGAACGGCGAGATGGACTGGATGACATTCCAGTGGTCGGATGACCTCGCCGCCCGCGTCACTGCCATTACCGCGGATTTCGACACGATCGTGCTCGGCCGTAAACTCGCCGAGGGCTTCATTCCACACTGGGCTTCCAAGCCCGAACACGAGCCCCAGGTCGCCATCGACAAGATGAACAACACGCCCAAGGTCGTGATCTCCGACAGCCTCACCGAATCGCCGTGGGAGAACACTGTCGTCGCGGGCGGCGACCTTACCGAGACCATCAACGGCCTCAAGGCCCAGCCGGGTGGCGACATCATCGTCTACGGCGGCGGCACCCTCGTCGCGAACCTGATCGCCGAGAACCTCATCGACGATCTGCACCTGTTCGTCAATCCGACCGCGATCGGTGCGGGCCTGCCGGTCTTCCGCGGCACTACCCGACTCGACCTCGTTTCCGCCACCGGATTCGAGTGCGGTGTGACCGAACTGCACTACCGGCCGAAGAGCAGCTGAGCGCGGCCGCCCGCAACCACGCGCGGAAGATGCCGATCAGCGAATCCATCGGCATCTTCCGGAAGCCGAAAGTACCGGTCAGGCACGGTAGTTCCGGACTACGACCCCCAAGCATCCGGCCGCACCGAGGCCGGCTACGGCGAACATCCTCGGATACTCCAGACCAACAGACTGGTGCAGGAATGCCAGGAGCGCGGCAACGCCGAAACCGAGGTAGCCGACCGAATAGAACACCGCGGTCAGTCCGGCGAGATCATCGGGACGCGCGATGCGTTCGATTTCCTGCAGTCCGGCGACCAGCCCGATCCCATAACCGGCACCGAGCACGACAGCGAGCACGAGGGCCAATGCACCGCAAGCCCATGCGGCCAGGGCCACTCCACATACGACCAGCGCCACAACAGCGGCACGGGCGGTGCCCGGCCGATCGATCCGTCGTGCCAGCGACTGGATCGCGAAACCGCAGCCCAGCGTGATCACCGTGATCAATGCCGAGAACGCGATGGGCGCATCGTGCACCCGCGACGCCAGCAGGGTAGGCAGCACCGCCTAAGCCGTTGCGGCAGAATTGAACAACGACAGCGCGACCGGCAGCGCAACACAGCGGAGCCTGCGATGCGCGGCCGCAGGAACAACCTTCAGGTCGTCGATCAACCGCCCCGAATTCCGCTGCGGCGATAGCGTTTCCGGTACCCGAGGCACCCACACCGCCGCGATCAGGCACAACAGCACATTGATCGGATACGCCAACGTATTCGGCAGCCGCGCCCACCGCGCGAGCCCACCCGCGACACCGGCACCGACGGCGAACCCACCGGTCAGGCTCATGGCCGAACGTCGCGCACCGGTCCGCGCGGGCAATTCCGGCCCGAACGGCGGCTGCGATAGTTCCTCGAGCCAACTACTTCCCACCGCCATCGCCAACACCAGTGCACCCCGCTTGGGATACAGCCGCATCCACCCCGCTACCTCGAGCCGCAGGAATGCCTCCCGCACCGGGGTCCGTGACATGCCGAGATCGGTGGCGATCTCCCCCTCGCTGAGCGATGGGCCATGGGGCCCGACATGGGCCCTGGCCGAGAGTCATATAACATTCCACTATGGAACGTTGAGAGCGAAAGGAGCAGTACGTTGGCGAATACCTCGACACAACGCAAATCGCTGAATTCCACGGCGGCGTCGCTGCTCGGATTTCTGCACGACGGTCCGATGTCGGGCTGGGATCTGGTCAGCCAGGCCCAGGACCGGATCGGCGATTTCTGGACCATTACCCAAAGCCAGGTCTACCGAGAACTGGCCGCCATGGACGCGGCCGGACTCGTCGAAAAGGGTGAGACCGGGGCCCGCGAGCGCACGCCGTATCAGATCACCGACGCCGGTCGCGAAGCATTTCTCGAATGGATCGCCCGCGATCCGGGCGCGGAGACCATTCGGGTGCCGCTGCTACTGACCCTGTCCTTCGGCAAGCATGTCGATCCCGATCACCTCGATCGAATCATCGCCGCCAACAAGGAAATTCATCAGCAGCGACTCGACCGCTACCTCATCGACGACCACACCGATATGTCCCCCTACCAACGCGCCACTCTCGAATTCGGCATCGGTTACGAGCGCACGGTGCTGGCCTGGTTCGACCGGCTGCCGGAACTCCTCGGACGCTGAGCAAGGCCGCGCCACAGCACGGTGCCGGCGCAGACCGAACCCACGACATCCGGCCGATTTACGAATTGCCGGATGCGTGCTCCCGCAACCACTTCCACGCCGCATCAACAGTTCCTGCAACGACCGCGCCGGGCGGTAACCCTGGACGATCGATGACGACCACGGGTAGGCCTGCCGAGCGAGCGGCGTCGAGTTTGGCGGCGGTCTGGTCCCCACCGCTGTCCTTGGTGACCAACACGTCGATCCGATGTCGAGTCAGCAGACGCTGCTCATCCGAAGGTGTAAAAGGCCCACGCGCGAGCAGGACATCGTGGTGCGGCGGCAGCGCGCCGGTGGGCGGATCGATGGCACGGATCAGAAACCACTGGTTCGCCAGGTCAGCGAAGGCGGCGACCCCCTGACGACCGATGGTCAAGAACACGCGATCCCCCAGGTCCGAAACCTCCCGCGCGGCCGCGTCGAGATCGGACACCCGGATCCACCGATCGCCCGGCCGTTCGGACCATCCCGGCCGCCGCACATGCAAGAGCGGAAGGCCGAGGTCCGTTGCGGCACCGGCCGCATTCGCGCTGATCGTGCCCGCGAACGGATGTGTGGCGTCGACGACGACCGCGATCTCGTTATCCGCCAACCACTTCCGTAGGCCTTCGACACCACCGAAGCCGCCGATCCGAACCGGCCCGTCCGGCAGCAGTGGGTCGCGAACACGACCGGCGAGCGAGGAGACGATGTCGAATCCTCGCTCGCCGGAGGCGATGTGGGCGATTTCCCTGGCTTCCCGGGTGCCGCCCAGAATCAGAGTTTTCAGGGCTGCCCGCTGAAGTAGGCGATGCCCGCGTTGATCAGGTTCGGACCACCCGCGATGAGCAGGCCGATCAGCGCACCCACCGGCAGACCGATACCGAAGAAGAAGAATCCGATGATGCCGCCGATCACCGCGCCGAGCGAGGCGCGCTGCAGTTCGCTGAAGAACCACTCCTGCGAGGAAATGGCCTCGGCGCTGACCGCGGCGGTCGGCTTGACCTCCGGTGTCAGCGTCAGCTTTTGCCCGGCGGGGTCGATGGTGGCCGCGATCGGGATCAACTGGTCCCCGACCTGCGCCTGCAACGGAATCGATGTGACGACCGCGCCCTCGGTGTTTTTCACCGTGACGTACTTCTGGTCGGCGTCCAGACCGAACACACCGCCGGTGACCGCCGCGACAATCGACTTGTCCACCAGTTGCACCGCGTAGTTCACATCATGGTCCGCGCCCTGTACCGCGGGCGCGGCCTGGTTCTGCACGGCAGGCGCGGGTGCCGTCGGCGCGGCGCCGGACGTACCCGCCGCAATACCGGTAGCCGCAACGGCCATCATCGCGGTGGCGGCAAACTTCTTGTACTTCATAAATCTCCCGATACAGCTGGTATCAGACCCCTTTTACACTGCGAGTCTTGGGCCCAGACCATACCTTTTACTCACCGATGTTTCACTAAGGACGTCGCAATCCGAGCGAGATTCCCCGGTCCAACTCGTCGGCTTCAGGTCACGCAACCCATCAGCGCGTCGGCCACGACCACACACACCGTGATCGTCAGGAAGTTCGAGACTCGCCGCGAGCCCCGATAACCCCGTACAACAGCAGATCTTCGAGCGACGCAGCGAAACCGTCGACATCATCGATGTCACGGATGCACATGGCGAACAGGGCCGCACCGGCGATGGCATCGAGCAGGGTGTTCGCATCGAGGCCTGGGCGTGCCGATGCACTGTCGCCGGACAGATAGTCGCCGAGTTCGACGCGGGTCGGGGTGTCCAGACGGGCGGCGAGTTTCTCGTAGAGTCCGGAGTCCTCGCGCATCTCGGCCATGAGACCGGGCATGGCGACGCGGGTTTCGGCGGAGCCGAACAGTTGGACGGTCCCGCGGATCACCTTGCGAATCTCGCCGATCAGGTCGGGCGCCACCTGGTCGGAGCCCACGTCGGGAAACACCGCCTTGGCGATGAGGTGGGCCTTGGACGGCCAGCGACGATAGATGGCCGGGCGGCTGACTCCGGCCCTGGCCGCGATGGCATCGATGGACGCCGCGGCATACCCCTTTTCGACCAGCAGGGCGCGTGCGGCGTCGAGCACTGCGCGATCGACCGCGGGATCACGGCGTGGGCCCAGCCGGTGACGTTCGGTCATGAAATTCGTCCCTTGTCCGCGCGAGGTGGAGTCGTTACAGTCTGTCACAGCATTAGTCGTTACATTCTGTAACCGCTGGGGACTCGAGGAGTAAACCGTGTCAGCTGCCCCGCACATCACCGCACTCGCCGAAACATATCGACCGGTTCCGCTGCTGCAGGACAAAGTCCTGGTGATATCGGGCGTAGGCCCCGGCCTGGGACACTCGCTGAGCATCGAGGCCGCCCGCATGGGCGCGAACCTGGTCCTGGTGAGCCGCACGGAGCACAAGCTGGACAAGATCGCGGCGGAGGTGCGCGCCCACGGCGGCACGGCCCTGGTCGCACCGGCCGATATCACCGTCGAAGAGCAGCGACAGTCCCTGGTGGACCGCGCACTCACCGAGTACGGACGTATCGATTGCCTGATCAACAATGCCTTCGCGATCCCCCCGATGAACCCGATCACCCAGATCGAGATCGACCACCTGCGCACCGTGAACGAAACCAATGTGTTCGCGCCACTGCGCCTTTCGGCCTTGTTCGCCGACGCACTGGCGGCCGCGCGCGGCTCGATCATCATGCTCAACTCATGCGTGTCCTACAGCTCGCAACCGGAGTACTCCGGCTACAAGCTGTCCAAAGGCGCACTGCAGCATCTGGCTTCATCCCTGGCCACCGAGCTCGGCCCACGCGGCATCCGCGTGAACAGCGTCGCACCGTCGTACGTCTACGAGGACATCAACAAGGCCTACTTCGACTGGCTGGCCAGCCGAGCCGGAGTCACCCACGCCGACATCTACCGGGAGAAGGCCGCACCAACCGATCTACAGCGCCTGGCCGAACCCGAGGAAGTCGCCCGCGCCACGCTCTTCCTGGCCAGCGACCTGGCCACCGCCGTCACCGGGCAGATGCTGACCGTCGACTGTGGCGAGTTCCACCGATGAGCACAGGAGCAACCATGGCAAAGCGAATCGTCCTGTGGGGCACCGGCGTCGTCGGCTCGATGGTGCTGGCGGAAATGCTGCGCCACCCACGTTTCGAACTGGTCGGCGTCGGCGTCAGCAACCCCGACAAGGTCGGTAGGGATGCCGGAGACCTCTGCGGAGCGCAGAAAACCGGTGTCCTGGCCACGGATTCGGTCGACGACCTGATCGCATTGCGACCCGATGCGGTCGTGCACTACGGCCCCACCGCCCAGTTCGCCGACGAGAACATCAGGGTCATCAGCGCGTTCCTGCGCGCTGGCATCGACGTGTGCTCGACGGCCATGACACCGTGGGTCTGGCCCGCCATGGACCGGACTCCCGACGTATGGCGTGATCCCATCACCGACGCGTGCACCGAGGGCGGTGCGTCATGCTTCACCACCGGCATCGACCCCGGCTTCGCCAACGACCTGTTCCCCATGACCCTCATGGGCCTGTGCGGTGCGGTGGAGTCGGTGCGGGCCTCGGAACTGCTCGACTACACCGACTACGAAGGCGACTACGAATTCGAGATGGGCATCGGCCATCCGCCGGAATTCCGAGCGCTACTGGAATATCCGGACCTACTGATCATGGCCTGGGGTCCGACGGTACCCATGATCGCCAGCGCCGCGGGCATCGAACTCGACGCCGTCACCACCACCTGGGACAAGTGGGTGACCCCCGAGGATCGCCCGTCGGCCAAGGGCATCGTGAAAGCGGGCACCGTCGCCGCCATCCGATTCACCATCAACGGTGTCTACCAGGGACGCGAGGTCATCACACTCGAACACGTCAACCGCATCGGCCGCGACGCCGCACCGCACTGGCCCGCCGGAACCCGCGACGACGTCTACCGCGTCGATATCATCGGCTCCCCCTCCATATCCCAGGAGACCCAATTCCGGTTCACCGACGGTTCCGGCCGCACACCGGCCGTGGCGGGCTGTCTGGCCACGGGTATGCGCGCGCTCAATGCCGTACCCGCGGTCAACGAACTGCCGCCCGGCTGGATAACCGCACTGGATCTGCCACTGATTCCGGGCGCAGGCACGATCCGCTGAGTGGCTGCTGCACCCGGAAAGCGAGGTCGCTAGACCGAGCCGCCTTTCACAACCGTCCACTGGGTGACCGGCAATTGCGGCCGCCAGGTCGTAAATTTGCCGAGGGCTTCGGCACGGTAAATCTGAAACTTCCGCAGTTCACCACCGTGCGCGGTGGCACAGTTCAGTAGCAGCGCTTCGGATTCCGCCGTCACCGCATTCGCCACCAAACGGCCGCCATGACGCAAATGCGACCAGCATGTCTCGAGCACGCCATCCTGAGTAAGGCCGCCACCGACGAAAATAGCGTCTGGAGGCGCTGATTCGGTAGATTTTCCGATATCGGTGCGTATGTCTCCACGCACACCGATGTGCGGAACACCAAGGGCGGCGGCGTTGTCGGCGATCTGCCGCCGCCGGTGTTCGAGCCGCTCGAAGCTCACGGCACGACAGCTCGGATGCGTCCGGCACCATTCGATCGCGATACTGCCCGAACCGCCGCCGACATCCCACAACAGTTCCCCGGGCGCGGGCGCCAGCGCGGCCAGGGTCAACGCCCTGACCTCGGACTTGGTGAGCTGACCGTCACCACCGTAGAGACCATCCGGCAGTCCGGGCACCCGTGTCGCCCGCGGATGCTTCGGATCGGCGACACAGTCGATCGCGACGATATTGAGTGAATCACCCGTCTCGAGCTCCCACCCCGCCGCGCGATCGCGCACAACCCGTTCCCGCGGGCCACCCAACTGCTCGAGTACGGTCAACGTCGACTCCCCGAAGCCATTGCCCCGCAACAATTCCGCGAGCTGTCCCGGCGTGTGCTTGTCTGCGCTCAGCACGAGCAGCCGCCGCCCGGCGGCCAACTCCGGCAACACCGTGGCCACCGGCCGCCCCACCGCACTCACCACCGGAATTTCCGCCAATGCCCACCCCAGCCGCGCACAGGCCAGCGACGCCGATGACGCCTGCGGAAATACCCGCAGGTGGTCCGCCCCGAACAAGCGCGCCAATGTCACGCCGATGCCGTAGAACATCGGATCCCCGCTGGCCAGCACGCATAGCTGCCGCCCGATGTGGTCGGCGAACAATCCCGGCAGTGCGGGGACCAACGGCGAAGGCCACCTTCGCCGTTTCACCGTTACGTCCTCCGGAATCAGCTCGAGTTGCCGCGCCGACCCGAATACCATCTCGGCAGCCGAGACCGCTTCGCGCGCGGCCCCGCCGAGCCCACCCCACCCATCGGCACCGATACCGACCACGGCGATCGGTGGCCCGCTCCAATCGGTGGTCACCGCACCGCCGTTCACCGCGGCATCCGACGCCAGATGGATTGGGGCAGTAGGCGGATCGCGAAGATGACCGGACGCAGGATGCCCGGCACCCAAACCCGACCGGCACGGCGACGCAGACCGCGCACGACGGCGTCCGCCACTTGGTCGGGGGTGCTGGACATCGGGGCCGGGTCCATGCCCTCGGTCATCCGGCCGATGACGAACCCGCAACGCAGCAGGAGCAGGTGAACACCGCTGCCGTGCAAAGCATCCGCGAGGCCGCCGGCGAATCCGTCCAGACCCGCCTTCGCCGAACCGTAGACGTAGTTGGCCCGACGCACCCGCGCGCCCGCGAACGAGCTGAATACGACGAGCTGCCCGCTGCCCTGTGTGCGAAGCAGATTCGCAAGGATGGTGAGAACGCTGATCTGCGCGACATAGTCGGTGTGCACCACCGCGATCGCATGTGCCGGATCGCGTTCGGCCCGCGCCTGGTCCCCGAGCACCCCGAACGCGACCACCGCGACCCCGATGCCCCCGTATTCGGCCGCGATCTTCTCCAGCAGCGCGGGATGGCTCGCCGTATCGTCCGCATCGAATTCGACGGTATGTACTGCCGTCGCCCCGGCCGTCGCAACCGCCGCACTCTCCCGCGCCAACTCCGTACTGCGCCGCGCCGCGAGTATCACCACTCGCCCCGGCGCCAGCCGCCGCGCCACCTCGAGCCCGATCTCACTGCGGCCACCGAGTACCAGCACCGACCCCTCGGCAATTCCACGCGATCCCATGCCACCAGTCTTTCACCCCACCCCGATATGCCGATCCGCCAGGTCAGACGATCTCGAGTTGATAGGAGGCCTCGACCCAGAAGCCGCCCGGCTCGAATTCACCGCCGAAGGTGCGGATGTAGGCGCCGCGGAGTAGGTCGTCCAGCCTGCACCAGAGTCCCCGTGCCGTCGCCTTGAAACGGCCGGACACCGGGAACGGGCCGCCGGCCGCCGCGTTGATCGGGAATGCCGCGCGGTTGGTCACTTCCAGCAGCGGCAGTGTGATGCCGTTCAGCTCGGCATGACCGCTGGCCGTCGCTACCACCGGAGCCCGACCGCCGTGTCGAAACAACGACCTTTCGACCTCGAACCCCTCGATTGTCGATCTCGGCGGTCAGAATATCCGAGCATGCACCGCATTTCGAACGAACCAGTCGGTACCTGGAGCTGGCGACTCGGTATGCGCCGGTACCGGGCGGCCCGCATACCGCTACGGTCGGGAGATGCCGACCAGCACAACACAGCTGTCCACTGCCGCACTCGAATTCGTCGCGGAGCGGCACCTCGCGACCTTGACCACCCTGCGCGCCGACGGCACACCGCATGTGGTCGCGGTGGGTTTCACCTGGGATCCCGATGCCGGGATCGCGCGGGTGATCACCAACGACGGCTCTGTCAAGGTGCGCAATGTGCGACGTTCCGGTTACGCGGCGGTGAGCCAGGTGGACGGAATCCGGTGGATCACCTTGGAGGGCCCGGCCACCGTGCTCGACGATCCGGACAATGTCGCGGATGCGGTCGACCGATATGCGGGCCGCTACCGAGTCCCCCGCGAGAACCCGACGCGCGTGGTCATCGCCATCCAGGTCCAGCGCGTACTCTGCAGCAGCACCCTCACCCACACCCCAGCCTGAACCGCACCGCCGCCCCAGCCCCCGAGAAGAGTCATTGCGCCCCAGCCCGTTTCGCCGTGCCAGCGGACCGCAGCTGCCACACCTGTCATCTACTCAGGGCCTGGGCAGCACGCGATCGCTACAGCCATCGGGACGGCGACGGGTGAATCCGAGCCGGCCGCCTCGGACCGGGCTGACTCCGGCCGTATGGGCGGAGCCGATCGTCGAAAGCGACTGAGGCCCGTCCTCCTAGGGAGAGGTCGGTCATCGCAGGCGGTCAGCGAGCGTTGGACCGGCACCAGCAGACCCATGCGGCCGAATCACAGCCCCCAACCACGCACCGCACACCCAGCGCATCCCCGGACTGTCAGCTCAGCACCGTCAACCCGTGCGGCCGCTGATTCATCGACTCGCAGCCGTCCTCGGTGACCACGACGATGTCCTCGATCCGTGCGCCCCACTCACCGCGGAAGTAGATACCGGGTTCGATGCTGAACGCCATACCCGGTTGCAGTGGCAAGCTGTTGCCTTCGACGATATAGGGCTCCTCGTGGACCGACAGCCCGATGCCGTGGCCGGTGCGGTGCACGAAGGCGGGGCCGAAACCGGCTTCGGTCAACAGGTTTCGGGCCGCGGCGTCGACCGATTCGGCGGTGACACCGGGACGAACGGCGGCGACGGCGGCCGCTTGCGCGCGCTCCAGTTCGCCGAATTGCGCCGCCACGGTGGGCGCGGGCTCGCCGAGGACGTAGGTGCGGGTGGAGTCCGAGTAGTAGCCGGGGTCGACCGGGCCGCCGATATCGATCACCACCACATCGCCGGCTTCGACGCGACGGTCGGAGACACCGTGGTGCGGGTCGGCGCCGTGCGGTCCGCTGCCGACGATGACAAAGGCCGCCGCGGTATGGCCCTCTTCGACGATCGCCGCCGCGATATCCGCGCCGACCTCAGCTTCGGTACGCCCGACACGCAGGAATTCCCCCATCCGCGCATGCACCCGGTCGATGGCCGCACCCGCGCGGCGCAGCGCCTCGATTTCGGCCTGGTCCTTGATCATTCGCAGTTCCCGCAGCACCGGCGTCGCGGATGTGGGCAGCCCGCTGACGGATTCCGCCAGCGGCAGCAGATGCAGGGCGGGCATGACATCGGTGACCGCGACCCGGGAGCCGACGTGCAGCGACGACTTCACCAGTTGATACGGATCGACGCCGTCGACCCAGTCCAGCACCTGCAGACCGAGTTCACCCGCGGCCGAACCTTCCAGCGACGCCAACTCCAGCTTCGGAATCACCACCGACGGGGTCGCGCCATCGGCCGGGATCACCAGACAGGTCAGCCGCTCGAAGGACTCCGCCGCCGAGCCGATGAGATAACGCAGATCCGGCCCTGGCGTTATCAGTAGCGCATCCAGATGAGCGGCGCGCATCAATTGCACCGCCCGCTCGAGTCGATCACCGTAGACATCCGCCGCGAATCGGGACTCCGTGTGCGAGCTCATACCGTCCGACGGTACCCGCCACCGACATCAACCCGAATACGAATACCGATCACCCGAGGTTGTCGTTGCGGACAGGTAGCCTCAGCGGCGTGAACACTGCGACTTCCGGTGGGCCCCTCCTGCTGCTCGATGGCGCGAGCCTGTGGTTCCGCGCGTTCCACGCGATTCCGGAGAAGATCACCGCACCCGACGGCCGATCGGTGAACGCGCTGCGCGGCTTCACCGATATGGTCGCCTCGCTCATCACCAAACACCGGCCGAGCCGGCTGGTCGTCTGCCTGGACCTGGATTGGCGCCCCGCGTTCCGGGTTGCGCTGGTGCCGACCTACAAAGCCCACCGCCTCGACACCGCCGCCGATGCCGCGCCCGGCGCCGAGGACGTGCCGGACACGCTGACCCCGCAGGTCGAGATGATCTTAGACGTGCTCACCGCGGCGGGTATCGCCACCGGTGGGGCAGCCGGACTCGAGGCCGACGACGTGCTCGGCACACTGGCCACCCGTGAGCGCACCGATCCGGTGGTGGTCGTCAGTGGCGACCGCGACCTGCTCCAACTCGTCCGTGACGAGCCGCAACCGCAGGTGCGTGTGCTCTACGCCGGTCGCGGCCTGGCCAAGGCCGAATTGTTCGGCCCCGCTGAGGTATCCGCGAAATACGGTGTGCCACTGGAGAATGCGGGTCCGGCCTATGCGGATATGGCGACCCTGCGCGGTGATTCCTCCGATGGCCTGCCCGGCGTCGTCGGGATCGGCGAGAAGTCCGCCGCGACGCTCATCTCCCGCTTCGGCTCCCTCGACGCGCTCACCTCGGCCGTCGACGACCCCGCCGCCGACCTGGCCCAGGGCATACGCGCCAAACTCCGCGCCGCCGAGACCTACCTGAAGGCCGCCGCCCCGGTCACCCGCGTGGTCTGCGATGCCGATGTGGAACTGTCCCGCCCGGACACTCTCCCCAGGACGCCCGCCGATCCGGACCGCCTCCGCGCACTGGCCACCGCCTACAACGCGGAAAGCCCCATCACCCGCCTGATCACGGCACTGACTGCTGCGCACTCGGCGTGACCGTCGAACCACACCGGTGGTCACCTACCAGAACTGAGCCCTCGCCCACCCGGTAGCTGCCGCACGCAGGTCACAGGTTCTGCTCACGGCTGTACGCCATCGAAGCCCACCGGACGTTTTCGGCAGCGGGGCCGCCCCACCGACACCCGCTCGCCAACCTGCCGACCGCAGGCCCGAACTGTCAGCTCGGGCGGCCGACCTCGTAGGTTCCGTCGTCCTTGGTGATCTTGACGGTGACCTTCTTCTGTTCACCGCTGACCTTCAGGTCACAGGTGAAGGTGGCGTCGACCTTGACCTGCTGGCCCGAGGGGCAGGAGACGTCGGCGACGTCCTGGATTCCGTAGGAATCCGAGAGCACCTTCTTGACGCCGTCCTGAACGGCGGCCTTGTCGAGTTCGTCCTTGCTAGTCAGCACGAGCACCAGCACCACGATGGCGCCGATGACCGCGACCGCGAGCACGCCAAGGCCGATGAACAGGCCCTTGCTCTTGCCGCCGCTGCTCGGTGGCGGGGTCTGCTGCTGCCACGGCTGCTGCTGGCCCTGCTGCCAGGGCTGTTGCTGCCCCTGCTGCGCCGACCAGTCCTGCTGGGTCGGCTGCTGGCCCCACTGCGGCTGACTCGGCTGACTCGGCTGCGGCTGGCCCCACTGCGGCTGGCTCGGCTGGCTCTGCGGATTCGGCTGGCCCCACTGCGGCTGACTGGGCTGGCTCTGCGGATTCGGCTGGCCCCACTGCGGCTGCTGCGCGTTCGGATCGCCCCACTGCTGAGTCGGCTGAGCCTGCGGGGCACTACCCCACTGCTGGGTAGGCCCGGCTGCGCCGGGTGCCTGCTGTCCGCCCCACTGCTGGGTGGGATCGTTGCGTCCCTCCCCGGGACCAGGGGCGTCGTTCGGTCCGTACGGGCCGCTCATCTGGTTGCCTCCACTCGCATCGTTATACACACGGTAGCCCCCCGCGTGAGACTCGTCGCACGACAGGACCATCCCGGTACGAGGCGCGATCCTGTCCGACTCCTCCGCCACGGTCGGTACGCGAAAGAAATCAAATCACAATCGAATCGGCTACGCGGCGTCCACGGCTACGACACCCCGTCGGATCCCGCGGACGGCCTTGGCCGCGGTTCCCGCGACCTCCACATCGTCGGCGGTTCCGTGGATCTGATCGAGCAGATCGATCACCTGCCGACACCACCGCACGAAATCGCCCGCGGACAGCGGCGCGTTCTGATCACCGCTGGCCAGCAATGATTCGGCCAACCCATCGCCGCGGGCCCATTTATAAACACCCGTCACGAAACCGAGATCGGGTTCGCGTGTGGGCGGCAGCTTGTGCCGGGCCTCATCGGAGCGCAACTCGCTCCACACGCCCACGGTCGCGGCGACGGCCCGGCGTATCGGTTCGGTCGGCCCGCTGGCGCCGAGATAGCCACCCTCCTGGCGGGATTCGTACACCAGGATGGAAACCACCGCGGCCAATTCGGCCGGACCGAGCCCGCGCCACAGCCCCTGCCGCAGGCATTCGGCGACCAGCAGATCGCTTTCGGCGTAGATCCTGGCCAGCCGACGACCGTCGGAGGTTACCTCGCCCGCGGCCACGAACCCGCGCTCCTCGAGCAGTCCGAGGATTCGATCGAAGGTGCGCGCCAGCGAGTTGGTGGTCGCGGCAACCTTCTGGCGCATCGTCTCGGTCTCGCGTTGCAGCCGGTTGTAGCGCTCGCCGACCCGGCTCATCTGTTCGCGATCGGGCCGGGTGTGCGCCGGATGCGAACGCAGACTGCGCCGCAGTGTCGACAGCTCGCGGTCCTCGCCCGCCTTCGAACGGTCGCCGCGCCGCGACCGGCCCGGCGCGGAGATCCCGGTGCTGCGCAATGCCGACGCCAGATCCCGCCGAGTCCTGGCCGTGCGGTGATCGATCTTGCGTGGCAGCCGCATATGACCGAGGGTCTTCGCGGGCACCGGGAAATCGGCGACCGATACCCGCCCCGCCCACTTGTCCTCCGTCAGCACCAGCGGACGCGGATCGCCCGGCGTGGCATCCGGCTCCAAAATCACCGCGAGCCCGGCCCGCCGCCCGGACGGAATCGCCACCACATCGCCACGCCGCAAGGAGACCAGCGCCTCGACCGCGGCCCCACGCCGATCGGCCCGCCCCTGCTGTTCGATCTGGCGTTCGCGCTGCTTGATCCGCTCGCGCAGGGAAATGTAGTCCAGGAAGCCGCCGTCCTCGCCGCCGAGCTGATCGCGCAGTTTGCGCAACTGCCCCTCGTTGCGCTCGATCCCACGCACCAGCCCCACCACCGATCGGTCGGCCTGGAACTGCGCGAAGGACCGCTCCAGCAGTGCCCGTGACTCGTCGGCACCCATCCGATCGATCAGATTGATCGACATGTTGTAGCCCGGCCGGAACGAACTGCGCAGCGGATAGGTCCGGGTGGATGCCAGGCCCGCGACCGCACTGGTATCGACCTCGGGCTGCCACAGCACGACGGCATGGCCCTCGACATCGATCCCGCGTCGTCCGGCCCGGCCCGTGAGCTGCGTGTACTCCCCTGGCGTCAGCTCGGCGTGCGACTCACCGTTGTATTTGACCAGCCGCTCGAGCACCACCGTCCGCGCGGGCATATTGATGCCCAATGCCAGTGTCTCCGTGGCGAATACAGCCCGCACCAGACCGCGCACGAACAATTCCTCTACGGTGTGCCGGAAGGCGGGCAGCATGCCCGCGTGATGCGCGGCCAGGCCGCGGTGCAGCGCCTCGCGCCACTCCCAGTAGCCGAGCACCTCGAGATCGCCCTTGGGCAGATCCCCGGTGTGCTTCTCGATGATCGCGTCGATCTCTTCGGACTCGTCGTCACGGCTGTGCTTACCCACCCCGTCGGCTCCGCCGACTGCCGCCCCCCTGTGCTTACCCACCCCGTCGGCTCCGCCGACTGCCGCCCCCCTGTGCTTACCCACCCCGTCGGCTCCGCCGACTGCCGCCCCCGAGAGATCGAGCCGGGAACGCAGGCATTGCGCGAGCGCCGCATCGCATCCGGCCCGACTGAAGATGAAGGTGATCGCGGGCAGCAGCCCTTCCTCATCGAGTTTGGCCAGCACCTCCGGCCGGGGCAACGGCCGGAAGCTGCGGTTCCCACCGCGACCGCGCGGTCCACCCCAGCTGTTCATCCGGTCCGCGGCCTCGCGATGGCGGATATAGCGGACCAGATCCTCGTCGACGAGCACCTTCTGCTCACTGGAGTTGGTATCGAACAGATCGAACATCCGCCGCCCGACCATGACGTGCTGCCACAGCGGCACCGGGCGGGTCTCGTCGACGACCACCGCGGTATCGCCGCGCACCGTCTCCATCCACGCACCGAATTCCTCGGCATTGCTGACCGTCGCGGACAGGCTGACCAGCCGCACATCCGGCGGCAGATGCAGGATGACCTCCTCCCATACCGCGCCGCGGAAGCGGTCGGCGAGGTAGTGCACCTCGTCCATCACCACATACGACAGTCCGCGCAGCGCGTCCGAGGAGGCGTAGAGCATATTGCGCAACACCTCGGTGGTCATCACGACCACCGGCGCATCCGGGTTGATCGACTGGTCGCCGGTGAGCAGACCGACCTGGTCGCGCCCGTGCCGCTCGATCAAATCGGCGAACTTCTGATTCGACAACGCCTTGATCGGCGTGGTGTAGAAACACTTCCCGCCAGCCGCCAAGGCGAGATGCACCGCGAATTCACCGACGACGGTCTTACCCGCGCCGGTCGGGGCACAGACCAGCACGCTGTGCCCGCCCTCGAGGGCTTTGCAGGCATTGCGTTGGAAGGGATCCAACCCGAAAGTCAGCTCAGCGGAGAACTTTGCCAGCTCGCCCGCCTGCGACTGGTGATACGTCACCGTCAGAGGGTATCGGAGTAGTCCGACACGGGTCGTGCTGATTTTTCCGGTGGCTCCATGATCGAATCGGCCGGGTTGATCGGCTCGGGGCCCGAGATCGTGGAGGCTTCCTCATCCGACAGTGCCGCCAATGCGTCGGCCTCCCGACGTGCGCGCCGCCTGTCGTTGATCCGGGAGAATTGGATGGCGACCTCGAACAGCACCGTCAGGGCCAGCGCCAGCGCCAGCATGGAGAACGGATCCTGCGGGGTCACGATCGCGGCAAAGACGAAGAGCCCGAAGATGATTCCGCGCCGCCACTTGGCGAGCTTGTCGTAGTGCAGCACCCCGACCAGATTCAATCCGACTACCAGCAGCGGGATCTCGAAGCTGACACCGAAGATGACGAGCAGCTGGATGATGAAGCTGAAGTATTGCGAACCGCTCAGCGCGGTGATCTGCGCGTTGTTGCCGATATTCAGCAGGAAGCTCAACGCGTGCGCGACAACCCAATACGCGAGTACGGCGCCGGTCACGAACAGCGCACTACCGCAGGTGACGAATCCGACCGCGTACTTGCGTTCCTTCGCATACAGACCTGGCGTGATGAAGGCCCAGATCTGATACAGCCATACCGGGGCCGCCAGCACCACGCCCGCGGTCATACCGACCTTCAACCGCAGCATGAACTGCTCGAAGGGCGCGGTCGCCAGCAGTCGGCAGGCGCCGTCAGCGGTGAGTACGGCCCGCGACGAGGCGGGCAGCGAGCAGTACGGTCCGGTCAGCAGCGAACCCAGGCTTTCGACGCCGAAGATCGTATGCGCATACCAGAAGAAGCCGAACAGCGTGGTGACGACGACCGCGGCGATCGAGACCAGCAGCCGACGGCGCAGCTCCTGCAGATGCTCGACCAACGACATGGTGCCGTCGGGATTCGTCCTGCGCTTACTGCGCCGGGGATCGAACGGGATTCGCATGGTGGTGTGTTGGCCCCTGGGGTCGAAGGTGCCCGCAGCGGTCGGCGGGCAACAGCACTACGCCCGGAGCGAGTTCGCTACTCACCCCGGCGGCAAGGCTGGGCTCAGAGCGACTTCGGCTGTGCCTGCGGCTCGGCCTGCGGCTGAGCGACCGTCGGCTGAACGGCCGAGGCCTGCGGCAGTTCAGCGGCCGGTTGCTGGGCCGGTGCTGCACTTGCCTGTGCGCTGCTCTCGTTCTGCATCTGGCTGACTTCGCTCTTGAAGATGCGCAGCGAGCGGCCCAGGCTACGGGCGGCATCGGGCATACGCTTCGCGCCGAAGAACATCACGAAGACCGCGGCGATGATCAGCCAGTGCCAGATGCTCAGACTGCCCATAATTAACCTCCAAAGAATGTGGTAGCTCTGATGCTACCGGACTATGACATGCGAGAACTCCCACGTAGGTGTACTCCCCCGCCTCCCCGAGCCTTTGCCGGACGTGGGTGCGTCGATGGTTTCGTAGCGGGCCGGCGGTCGAGCGATGTGCTCATTTCTGGGCGTACCCAACGAGTTACCAATGTGCTCGCTAAACGCGTCGGCACTGGTCATGGTGCCGACAGTACCGTGTGTTCTGTGGCCAATTGCCATCTAGTCGTCAAGAATTCGGCCGACGTGTGTGTAGGGCGGTGCTGAATGTCGAATTCGACGGAGCGGCCCTGCTTGAGATCACGTTGACGGCGGTAGGCGAACCCCCAGGGCCACGACACCTCCCACGCCAGGCCAAGGTGGCACGGGCCGCGTTATTGGTACGGCCGGTAACCCAGCGGCAGTAGGTACCGGCCGCTGTACCGCCGGGTGCCGCCTGGGCCGACCCGGCGAAGGCGGCCAGCCCGGCCGGTATCGCCGCCAACGTCAGCACGAGCATTCTGAACCTGCTACCGCGCACCATTGCGCTCCTGTCGGTTTTGTGCGGATTCGGTCGGCAACTGTTCGTCGGCGCGGGTTCGGCGGATGGGTCGTCAGGGGAAATCGCTCGCCACGAGGAGGTGCGCAGATCCGGTGTCCGACCGCCGATAAGGCTGTATACCCAAGGGTCACGATCACACTCGATCAACGGCACGGTGAAGCTAGTCGTTGCCGCGGTCTCGCTCCCGGCTGGTGGTTTGGCCGAAGAAGAATCCCAGTATCAACAAGAACGCACTGGCGACGATCTCTGGTGTCTCGGTATGAGTGAACGTGGCAATGACCAGGGTGATTGCGAATGCCAGAAGTAAGACGCCTCCGAGCAGTACGGCTGCAGGTTCACGTTCCAACAGGGACTTACGCATCTGCCACAACTGTTGCCGGTACTTCAGGCGGCCCAAGTCCGCCTTCTGGGCATCTCCATTCTCCTGGATCAGCTGCTCGATCTGTTGCTGCTGTTCCTCGATCTTCCCGATAAGCGCCGAGAGTTCTTTTCGAACATCGGGATCTTCGACCTTCTCTGCCGTGGCCTGAGCCTGCTGCACCTGTTGGTGGTGAAGTCGTTGTGCGCGTTCTATTTGGAGCGCCCGGTCCAGGGATCTCAACGCACGAACCGACAACGTGCCACCAGAGTCCGTCGCGTCCTGCTTCTGGGCTTCCTCTAGTGCTTGCCGGGTAGTGAGTAACGCGTCATTCAATGCATCAGGCGGCATCGAACTCAGCTGTTCAACGTGAACGTAGACGCCGCCGTCTTGGCGTACACCCATCAGTTGGCCGAGGCCGTGAGCTTCGATGAGACGGTGTAAGGCGCCTGCGCGGTCGCGGTTGCGGTTGCGGTCAGCGGCATCAGCGGCTTCCATCATGCGCTCAAGGGATGCTCCCATGGTGTGCTCGACCTTCTTTCGATGGGATGCGAAGACGTTACCCGCCAGCGCCCGCCGCGCGAGTGTTGAGAATTGATCGGTTCTTGGACACTCCAGCACCAGGGCGCGGTGTGGCCTGGAAGCCCAGGTAGGCGGGACAGGGCATGTGTCGATAAACGTATCGAAAAGTATTGGTGTCCAACAATTCTTGTCGGCCCTTTCTCATACCGCTCGCGGCATGGCCTCGGCGACAGGCGATCTCGACGTCCTCACGCCGCTTACCCTCGACGGTGACGCGCTCGATCCGATCGGGGGCGGCGCTCACCGCGGGCAGCGCCTCGGCCGCCCGCCCGGCCGGGGCGCTACCGGTCTCCGTACGTCGACGGCTACCGCAGTGCATCCATGCCGATCCGGTGGGCCCTCGGCGCGATCGTGGGCGGTGCCGTCTTCCTGCTGATCGTGCTGACCCTCACCCACATGGGAACTACTGACAGGACGGGCGACACCGCTGTGGTGCCCTCGACCGTCGCGCCCGTGCAGTCGACTGCTTCGCCGCAGCAGTACTTCCCGTTCCAGTGCTGACCCAGGGGCAGACCGGCGGATCCGACACCGGTCGGTGCACTCTCATGCCTGCTACTCCCGGTCTGGAGGATCGATCTCCTGGAAGTCGTTGGGTCGTCGGTACGGCCACAGCATCGCCAGCACACGCCGTGCTGCCTCTCTCCGCTCCCGGTCCCGGGCGAATACTGCGGTCATCGACAGGATGTACAGCAGCGGCACGGCAGCCAGGATGATGACTGCACCAACAGTCGCGATCCCGGAGAAAGCGCTGAACACATTGCGTCCCAAATGGTCTGTGGAACAGCCTCATCGGGGGGCGCGATCAGATTTTGAGCATGCGTCACCGGCTCGGCCATCCCAGTGGTTGCGGATGATCGAACCGGGAGCGGTGGAGCGCCGATACCCGGCACAAGTTCTTCCTTGGAAGTCTGTACCCTGCGCGCTCCAGTCCGGTCGACCCCTTGTCGAGTCGTCCAAATCATGCTGACTCCAACGGAATCGGGCGTGAGAGTTTGGCCCGTCCGTCAGCTGATCAAAGCGCGGCACCGATACTACAGGCTTACTCAGAAACAGCGTCGGTGACTGGCGCGCTGAGCTCCATATCGGTGAACAAGGTGTCGTCATAAGCATGTTCCCGAACGGCGGGACGGGTCCGGTGTGCTGTCGTGCTCGGTCGTCGGTGAGGTGTGCGAGATTCCATGCGTCGGCGGACACAGTTGTGGGGCGGCACCGCTTGGCGGTGCCGCCCCACATTTCGGTTCGGTACGCGGGCTAGCTGGAGCGGCGGCGTGCGACCTCGTTGAGTGCGGGGCCAATCTTGTCGCCGATGAGTGCGGTCACGTCGGCGTGTGGCTGGTGGCGTCGCACGTACGATTTGCGCAGTACCCGGGAGGTGTTGCCGAGTTGGTCGGCGACCTTGGTGACGTCGAGTCCGGCTGAGATGCCTTCGGTGCCAAGGTGTTTGCGCAAGCTGTGGGGCGTGACCGCGTCGGGTAGCCCGAGCGCGGCGGCGATTCGCCGCCAGCGTCGGCTCATGCTTTTGAGGTTGCGTGGCCCGCCGTCGTCCAGATCGAAGAACAACAAATCGTCGGGCCAGTCCGCCTTCTGCGGGCGCGGCGGCAACGCCAACCGGACCTTCTTCAACCGGCGTATCCGGGTAGCCAGCATGTCCAGGACCACTTGCGGCAGCTGGACAGGCTTGGTGATGAACTTGCCCTGGTTCAGGTCTTCGGCGTCGTGTGTGGTGTAGTCGGTCCACACCTGCGCCGAGCCGTCGCGGTTGCGGACCGCGCCGCGTGGGGTGAGGATTCCGGTGTCGAAGTCGATGTCGGATTCGCACACGCCCAGTGTTTGGCCGAGCCTCCATCCGGTCGCGGCGACGAACACCACCCAATCGGCCAGATCGTGGGTGTCGCAGTACTGCGCGACCGTAGGCATCCGCTGTTTCCACGCCCGCTTGCCTTGTCGCTTGTCCAGGGTGGGGCACGGCGCGGTGGAGGTATAGACGCCGACTAGGATGCGTGCGACGGTCGCGGTGTCGACGAATGCGGCACCGCCACGGCGGCGCTGGAAGTTACTGGGTTTGGGGAGCAACGCTTCCCGGACGGGGTTGGCGGGGTTGCCTGGTCCGAGTGCGCCGACGCGGATGCAGAATCGGAACATCCCCGACAGGATGTTCTCCTTCAAGATGCGTGGAGCGCTGCCACCACGCTCGCGGGCCACATGGGCGAGCATGTCTTCGATGACGGCGGTGTTGATCATGCCGATTTCGCGGCGTCCGTACTTCGGGATGATGGTGTCGCGCATCATCGGTTCGTAGTTGTTGATCGTCGCTTCCAGGCGTCCGCGTTTGCGCAGATCGTCTTTGTACGCGGCCCACGTCTCGGCGAGGGTGGAGCGTTTGGTCAGCGCGCCCGCGAGGGTGACCGAGGAATCGATCCACTCCTGTGCGACGTCGAGGAATTCGCGGCGGGCGCGTTCGCCGGTCCGGTCCGGTTTGGTCCGGCCCCGGCTGTCGGTTTCCGGGGGTGATGAGCGGGTGATGCGCTTGTAGTTGCCGTTCCAATCGCGGGGCCGCCCCGATGCCGTCCACACACCCGGCAGGCTCGGGTGCGGTTTCACGTTCGGTTCCGGGACGGTGCCGGGGTCGAGTTCCGGGCGGCCACGTTTAGTCTGGACCATGCCTCTATTCCTTTGGAGGGTGTAGTGGTGTTGGCCTCCGTCGCCCGCTGTTGGCGCAGCGGGGTTGAACCGGCGGGGGCCAGCTGCGTTATCAGGGCTGCCTGTTAGGCGGCGGCGGTGCCGCCGCGCCGAGTTTGTTGTTCCTGCTCGGTGATCCACGCCTCGACGTCGGTGCGCCGGTAGAAGATCTTGCGGCCGAGGGCGAAACAGGCGGGGCCGTAACCGATGTGCCGCCAGTAGCGCAGAGTCCCGATGGTGAACTTGTATTCCTGGGCCAGCTCGGCGGTGGTGAGCCAGTCGTCGCGCTGGTTGCGGTGGGCGGTGGTGTCAGCGGGGGTGGTCGGTTCGTGGTCGGGCATCGGGGTTCCTTTCAGGCGGCGGTGTGGCGGCCGGGTGCATACGGGTCCGGTGGGGTGGTGGTCGGTGATGTCGAGAAGTCGAGTTCTTGTGGTGTGTCGGTCATTTCGTCTCCTTTTGCGTGTTGGTGTCGTTTCCACCGTGCCCGAATGCGGGTCCATGAACGCTCCCTACACCGGCTGTCGTCAAGCGAACCGTGATGCCCTGCATCACCGTGCGGGGTGAGGGGCTGAGTGTTCGGCGCGACTCGTGTCGGGGCTGTAGCGCCGCCGATTCCGGGTCGGGCACGTGGGAACCGGCCGGGCCGCGATATGGCGGCAGGCGCGTGTTCCGGGCGGTGTGACCCTGTTCGGGTCCGGGCGTCGGGTGTGGGTGTAGCCCACCATCGGGGGCGGAATCCGGTTCCCGCGATCGGCGACAGCGCCGCGCGTGGGCGACCGGGAAGTTATTCTCGTGCGACAGCGCACAGGGGCGTAGGGCGTTCGAGGTTTGTGCTCGGCGACGGGGTTTGGCGAATCCGGGGTCATGCCGCCCGCCCGTCGAGGACTATCTCTTCACCGCTGTCGGTATCGTCGGCGACGTGGTCTGCGGTCGCGGTCCTGGTATCTCCGGGGTCGGTGAGTGGAGGCAGCGGTGCCAGCATGTCGATGTCGATATCGGTGTCGCCGTCATCGCCGGTGGTGGCGAGTTCGCTGGGATCGGTTGTGATCACAGCGTTTTCGGTGAATGAGGCCAGCGAGCCGAAGACGGCGCGGTCGGTGCCACCCACAGCGAGCAGACCGCTACCGCGAGCGGCTGAGAGCAGGAAGTGTTGTTCGCCGTCGGAGAGGTGGAACGCGGCGGCGACCTCGTCGATGGCTTGGGGGGCTTGACGCAGCAGGATCTGGGTGGCGGCGTTGGACACGATCGCGCGCCCCAGTTCGGTGGAGAGCACGTCGGCGCAGTCCTGGGTGGCGACGGTGAGTCCGGCCCAATGTTTGCGGAAACTCTTCGCGGCCCGGAACAGAAACTCGGCTGCGGCGGGTTGGCGCATGAGCAGCCACGCCTCGTCCACGGTGACCATCCGGGGCCGCCGATCGGCCGGACTCGACACGCGCCGCCATGTCGCGTCCAGCACCAACATGGTCCCGATCGTCTTCAACTCCTCCGGTAGCTCGCGCAGGGAGAACACGATCAGTCCGCCCTCGGGGTCGGTGGTGGTCGGCCCGTCCAACAACCCCGCATAGGCCCCGCCGCCGACGAACGGGTGCAGTGCGGCGGCCAACTCCCCGGCAGCCGGTGTGGCGAGGCGTGCGAGTTGGTCACGCAGTCCGCTCAGCGTGGGTGCGGGCCGGGTCCAGGTGGCGGGGTCCTCGGTGATCCCGGCAGCGGCGTAGGTCGCCGTCAGCGCAGAGTCCAATGCTGTTCTTTGCGCGGCGTTCTGGTCACCGAGCAACACCTGCATCAAGGTGTGGAGGAACAGTTTGCGGCCGGTGAGGGCGTCGGGTGGGGCGCTGCGGCGTCCGTCGCGGCGGGTGTGGATTTCCAGGTCGAACGGGTTGAGACGCACACCGGGTGCGCCGAGGCGGATGTTGGTGCCGCCGACAGTTTCGGCGAGACGGCGGTATTCGTCTTCGGGGTCGATCACGATCTGTTCGATCCCGCGATACAGCGAGCGCAGAATCTCGGTTTTGACCAGGTAGGACTTACCCGCGCCGGACCGTCCGAGGATCACCAGGTTGTGGTTGTGGGCTTCGGGGGCGAACCGGTCGACAAACAGCAGTCCCGAGGCGGCGTCGCGGCCGTAGAGCACTCCGTGCGGGCGCGCGGCCTGGGCAGGGTCGACGGCGGGTAGCTGTGGGGAGTCGAAGGGGAATGCCGCGGCGAGGGCGGTGGTGTCGAAGGTCCGCTGGACTCCGATCAAGTCCTGTCCCAGCGGGAGGGTGGTGGTCCAGGCTTGCGCGGCACGGTAGGACAGGGTGCAGGTGTCCACGAGCAGACTCGCCGCCAGCGCCCGCACGGCAGCGACCTCGTCGGCCAGTTCGGCCTCGGACTCGCCGTGCACGCTCAGATACACCCCGACGCGGAACAACCGGGCCTCCGCACGCGCCACCCGTGCCGACAGGTCAGCGGCGTCTTCGACCGCGACATCGACCTGCGGGTCGGACAGGCGTCCTCGGCTTGTCTCGTGCATCCGGGAGGACTCGAGCCGGGCTTGCTGGCGGCGCAGCCGCGTGGCGGCGGTGACCGGGTCGACGGGATCGATATGGATGGCGACCTCGACCCGGCCCGGGTGCGAGAGCAGCGGTGCGAGCCAGCCGGCCGTCACCTCTCTCGGCCATCCGGTGACCGCGAGGGTCTGAGTCCAGTCCGAGCCGATCTCGAGATGCCGAGTGCCGATGGTCAGAGATTCCGGCGCGAACCCGGCCACGCTGATGAACGGGTCGCGGGCCGCGGAGTCGGGGTCGGTGGTGATGATCGCCGACGGGGCGGCGATGTCGGCGGCGGCGGAGACGAGGCTTTCCGGGTTGGTGCAGCTGGTCAGGACGGCGGTCGCCTGGGTGTCATCGAGAGCGGTGACCGACACACCCAACGGAGCCAGGACGTCAGCGGCCTCGTTCATACGGCGTAGTAGCCGCGATTCTGCTCCCCTGCGTGCGGTGGCCGAGGGTGCGCGCCGTGCCCGGCGACGGCCGGGCAGCATGGCCCGAGAAGCGGTGGCGGGCAGGGGCTCTCGCCAGACCAACAGCACTTGGCGGTGCGTCAGGTTCTCCACTGCGGCCAGTGCGGTGAGGTGGTCGGCGTGGTCGAGCGCGGCGGCGGCCAGATCCGGTGACATCTGCTCGGCGGCGGTGTGCAGCCCGGTGATGTGTTCGCTCAGGTCGAGGCGCGCCGATCGCACGAGGATCTGGACGGGTTGGCGCAGGGTGTGCAACCACCCGGCGAGTTGCCCGACGAGGCTGTCCTGTTCGGCCGGGGTCCGCAGAGACAGGTTGAGGGTACCCGCGACCGCGACGACCGCGAGCCCGTCGCCGCCGAGGTCGATCACCCCGACCCCGCCGCTGCCGCTGGCGGAGACCGACTCCGGCAACCGTGCCGCGTGCGCGGTCAACGCCACCGGAGTGGTCGGGCGCGACCGAGATCCGGTGGCGCGGTCGGTGATCCACCTCGGTGCACCGATTCCGGCGTCCCCGCGCGATGTCACGAGGTGACGCGGCCGGAGGCGGTAACCGATCGCAGCCACGAGCAGCAGGTCGGCGGAGAGGCCGTCGCGGCGGGTCAGAATCGCGACGGTGACCACGACCGCGATCGGGATGGCGGCGGCCAGGAAGATCGGGGCGGCGATTACCGTCCTGGTCACAATCCATACCGAGTACAACAGTAGGGCGGTGGTGGCGAGGACTGCGACCTGGCGGGCGGTGAACGGGCCCAGGATCCGGTCGCTGCGCTCGACGTCGGCGGGTATGCGCACGATTGTGGTCATCGAAGTTGTCCTCCTCGGGGTGCGCGCGGCGCGCGGCGGCGCACGGGCAGGTCGGGCATGGGCAGGTGCAGTTGCCGCCCGGCCGGGCGCGGCGGTGTGGGTGCGGGCGGCTGTGGTGGGTTCGGTGGCGGCGGTGCGGGTTTGACCCGGGTCACCGGGAACGGCAGCGGGTACTGCCCGCTGCGAGTCGGCCGCAGCCGGGCGTAGGGATCGACCGGGCCGGGATCGGTGAAATCGAAGGCGAGCTGTTGGGGCTGGCGACGCCGGGGGCTGGGACGCTGTGGTGGTTGCCTTGGTGCCGGTGGTGTGGGCCGGACCCGGCGCACCGGGATCGGCAGCGGTAACTGCCCCCCGGCTCCAGCGCGGATTCCCTGATAGGGATTCGGTGGGGTGAAGTTGAAGGCGAGTTGCCGACCGCGAGGTGTTCGGGCCGTGTTGGTGGGGGTGGTGCTGGGAGAGGCGGCGGGGGCAGCGTTGGGTTGTCGTGGGACCCGGTGCACCCCCGGCAGGGGCAGTATCAGCTGCCCGGTGCTGGTGGCACGAACCCGCGCGTACGGGTTAGGAGGTCCGGAGCGGGCGGCGGGGCGGGGCGTTCGTGGACCCCGGGTGGGCTGTGTGGCGCGCCGGGCGGGTGCGGCGGCAGTCCGTGCGCTGCTCGCGGTGGAACCTTTGAGCAGTCCCAGGGTTTTGTAGGCAATGAAGCCGCGCGCGATCGACCCGAAAAACGAACGACCTTGCCCGATCTTGAGCACCGACAGCAGCCAGAACGGGGTCTTGATCAACACCCCCATCAACGCCAAAGCCACGATCAGGTTCACGATCCCGTTCGCGTTCGGTCCGAAGACCTCCCACCCGCCGGGAGTCAGGAAGACCCGCACCGCCGTCACCAACGTCAGTGATTGCACGACCTGGATCGCCAGGCACGCCGCGAACGAGCGCCACCACCACCGCGCGATCGCCTCGGCTCCGGGCAGGCCGTGACACATCAAGGCCAACGGTGCCGAGACGATCAGCAAGATCGTGATGGCGACCCGCACCACATAGGCGATGACCAACACGACCAGCATCACCACCAGCGCGAGCGTCAGCAGCAGCCCGAAGCTCTGGCTCTGCGGCCCGGTCGTGGCCAGCTCTTTCAACCCCGCCGCCGCCGAATTGGAGCCGACACCGTCCCCGGCCACGGCCTCGGCGAGGGCGTTGGCGAAGCCGATCGCGGTCGTAGCGATCACCATGCTCGAGGCTCCGGCAACGAATCCGACGACCAGCCGGGGTGCGAGTTCTCGGATCGACCACTGGGTCTGCAGGGTCTCGCGCATCATCAGCAGCACCCCGGCCGCCATCACCACCAGCACATACAGGGCACTCACCAGCTGCCACGACTGGGTCCACAACACCCCGATCTGCGGGATCTCGCCGGGTTCGGGAGTGGTGAGCAGGGTGACCGAGACCAACTCGAGCAGCGGGTCGAGCGCGGAGTCGACGATCCGCTGGAAGAACCCGTCGATCGCGTTCTCCACGCACCCGTTGATATTGGTGACCCCGCACTCGGCCGAGGTCGACGAACCCGCCGGAGCCGGAGAGGTGGTGGTGCCAGGTGTGGTTGGTGTGGGCGTGGCCGGACTCGGGGCGGTGGTGGAGGGCGGGGTCACCCACCGCGACGGCGGGGGCATGGTCGGCGCGGCAGGTGTCGGGGTCACCGGCACGGACGGCGTCGGCGTTGTGGGCTGGGCGGTGGCACCGCCCGCGCCGGTAAGGCCGAGCAGGAGCGCCATCAACACCGCCACCGCTGCCGCCGTGGTGGCGGTGTGTACGAGGCGCGGCCCTCGGGCGGAGTCCCGGGTAGGACCGGGCTCGTGTGAGGCGTTCACCGTCAGCCTCCGACGATGGACTTGAGAACCGACACGATGACCGGTGCCAGCACCGCCAACCCGTAGCCGATGCACGCGGCGCGGAACGCGGTCTTGGCCTTCTCGGTCTCAGCGGGATCGCCCGCGCCGAGCAGATAACGGGCACCAGCCACGGTCAGGCACAGCGTCGCCAACCCGGCCAGGATCCCCATCACCCAGTTGCGGGCGTTGTCGATCACCTGATCCAGCGAGGAGGCGACCGCCAGCACCGCAGTCTGCGGAGGTGCGGCCGACGCCGACCCTGCCATCAGCACCATCAGAGCCACGGTGGCGCCCACGGCCGCGAGGACCGTGGGCCACCGCCGCCGCACTGCCTGTCGAGCCGACTGCGCTGGCGCCTCGCAAAGGTGTCCTCGGTTCGCGTTCATGCGGCTGCCTCCTGCCCGTGCTCGGTGCCCGACTGCGCCGGTACCGAGGTGTCCTTCTTCGGCCGACCTCGCCGCGGTGACAGGAACGGTGGCGCGAGTGCGGTGACCGTCGCGGCTTCGACGGTGCTGGTGCGATCCGGGTCCAGGTCTCGGCGGCGTTCGGTCAGCCAGGCCAGCAGGGCGCGTTCGGCGCGGCGGCGTTGCTTGCGCAGCTGCGCCAACGACACGCCACGCTCGGCCGCCAGCGAGGTCAACGAGCGGCCCTCCCAGTGCGAGGCCGCGATCAATTCGGCCGCGTCGGCCGAGATCACTCCGGCGGCCACGGCTCGGGCCAGGACAGTCTCGGGATGGCCGGGTTCGGCGATCGCCGACCGCGCCCGCCTCGCGAGCGGACCGAGGTCGCAGTCGACGTCGCCCGCCGACATCACCGGTGATTGCTGCTGATTCGCCCCTGTGATCATCGCGCGGTAGGCCGCCCACCGCAGCCGATGCCACACCCCCGGCCGGTCCAAGGCGACGCGAGCGAGGTGGGCGAGGAATCCAGTCAGCACCTCGGACTCGATGTCGTGGCGGCTGCTGCTGCCCGGGGCGGCGTACTCCCCGGCAGCCCTTCCCAGCATCGGCACGGCCAGGCCCGCGCACGCCAGCATCGCGTCCTCGTCGTGGGTGCGTGCGCGTTCGATCAGCCATACCCAGATCGCGTCGATCTCGGCGATCGGCACCGCAGGATCCCACAGCCGCTCGCGCAACTGCTCCCATGTCCGCACCGAGCTGACAGCGGTGGTCTCCGAGGTCGGCACCGCACGCGGATCGGCGGGCAACAACTCGGCGGCGATTCGGTCGAAACCCGCCCGCACCACTGCCAGCGGAGATCTCGGTTTGCCACCCGATCCCGAATATTTCACGACGTGTGAATTCGTCACTACAAAACTCCTTGTTCGATCGAAAATTTCCGACCTCACAAGGACACCTGCGACCCCTATCTGAAACGTATCCAAACCCTATCCAAACTCTATCCAAAACCTATCTGAAACATATCCAAGTCATATCTTGAGCGATCTGGCGAATATTTCGCTATCGCTTCGCCCCGGTCCCGATCACCCACTTATGCCCGGCTTGATATATCCATCTACCTGCGGCTGTGAACGCGCGGATAGGTTCAAGATATGAACTGGATATATTTCAGATAGGACGTGGATATCCCACCCGAGCGCGTTAGCAATCAGCCGAAAAGTCTCGAAAAAAGAATTCTGCCCACCATCCACCGAACAGCGTCTCGCCACCATTTGCCTCTTAGAAAATTCTCAGAAAAAAGTCCTGAATATTGTGTCCCGAAAACGGCTTTTCGGCGGAAGTAAGCGAGTACACACCGCTCTCTCTCGTCAGGAGTCGTTATGACCGCCAATTCCCGTCGCCGCTCAGCGTCTGCCCCGGTGCGCGTTCCCTCGACCCTGTGGGCGTTGGGTCCCGAACCGCTCGATCCCGAGGACCGCTGGCCCGAACCGATCCTGTCCCACGCGATCGCTGAGTTCTCCGAACCGGCCGCGCGAGTGATGCTGATCGACTGGCCCACCCCCGTCGCCCGGGGTGCGCTGCGAATCATCGAGCCCGACACCGCTGCTGCTCTGGCCTCGATCGGTGATCTCGGCCGCCACGGCCTCGACGCCCCCACCGACCGCGACCGCTCCGGGGAGCCGATGGATCTGGTTATCGCGAGCCTGCTGGCCGATCACCTCAATCCCTTGGAGGCTGCCGAGCACGTCACCGACATCGCGACCGAGGTGCTGGCGATGGGCGGTTTGCTGGTCGTTCTCTCCCGTTGCCGCCACAGCGACGCCGGGGTCCTGTTCGACCCGGCCGGGTCGGTCGTGGCCGCCGCCCAAGCCGCCGATCTGCTCTACCTCCAGCACATCATCGCCGCCCCGATCAGCGGCACCACCGTCACCGCCGCACCGGCCGAACCGGGCTCGTCTGCCGTCGCACGCCACGCCGTCGCGCACACCGACGTCTGTGTGTTTCTGATGCCTGCTCATGGCTGACCGGCACCCCTCGCCCGCCCGAACCCCTCACGCGAAGGACACCCGCATGACTCTCGACGCCAACGCCACTAACACCCCCGGCATCGACTCCGCGACCCCCGCACAGACCGGCCCCGCCGTACTGCCGGTGTCGGTGTGGGCGACCGCCCAGAACGCCCCCGCCGCGCAACGACGGGGCCGCTATCACCCCGACAGCACCGCGCACCCGGCCAAGATGTTCCCCGCGATCGTGCAGCACGCGGTGCAGACCTACACCCGCCCCGGAGACCTCGTTCTCGACCCGATGTGCGGGATCGGCACCACCCTGGTCGAGTCGTTACATCTCGGCCGCCGCGCGGTCGGCGTCGAATACGAGTCCCGCTGGGCCGAGCTGGCCCGCACCAACATCGGCCTCGCCCGCGAAACGGGCATCGATCTCGACGCCAACGTCTACACCGGCGACGCCCGCAAACTGCCCGACCTCATCCCGGCCGAGTTGCGCGGGCAGGCGAGTCTGGTGATCACCTCCCCGCCCTACGGCGACTCCCTGCACGGCCACGTCGCCGCCAACGGCAAGGCCCCGGTTCAGAAGTCCAATCACCGCTACGGCGCGGTCCTCGACCGAGGCAACCTCGCCAACGTCGGACTCGGCCGCCTGCTCTCGGGATTCACCAAGATCCTCGCCGGTGCCGCCGAATACCTCGCCCCCGGCGGACACATCGTGATCACCGCACGGCCGTGGCGTCAGCACGCCGAGTTGGTGAACCTGCCCACCCATCTCGTCACGTGCGGCGACCTGGCCGGGCTGGTCCCAGTCGAGCGGTGCGTCGCCTTGTTGGGCCGCCTCGCCGACGGTGAGCTCGTCGCGCGTTCGAGCTTCTTCCAGCGCGACTTCGTCATCAAACAGCGCGCCGCCGGACTACCGATGCACCTCATCGCCCACGAGGACGTCGTCATCCTGCGCAAGCCCGAAAAGTCCGTGAGTTCAGGAAAACTGAAGAATCTTCAGAACGAACCCAAGTGGTCGTCGGTGCCGTGGAGTAACCAGGTTGGCACCGAGCCCGAACGGCGGGCGGCGTGAGCGCCCCCCTCGCGAGCCCCGAACAGGGGTGGCTGGGCCGGGCGCTACTCGCGCCCGGCACGGCGCTCCACGATCTGGCCGAGTCGATCGACCACGCACTCGGATCCGTGTCCGGGCTGGGGGTCATCGTTGCTGTGCTCGCGGTGCTCGCCGCGGTGCGGTTTCTGGCCGAGTGGCGTCGGCGCCGGCTGAGTGCGGGTGCTCGCCAGATCACCGTGCTCACCCCACCCGAAGTCGACGCCAAAGGCGCACTCGCCTTCTGGGCGCACCTGATCGGGCAACTACGCCCGGCCTGGGCACGGGTGCTGTGGGGACAGCCGCATCTCGGGTTCGAGTACACCGTCACCCCCGAGGAGGGGGCCGCGATCCGGCTCTGGGTCCCCGGCGCGATCCCACCCGGACTCATCGAACGCGCCATCGCCTCGGCGTGGCCCGGCGCGCACACCGACACCGGCGAACCCGCACGGCCGCCGCTACCGGCCCCGGCCGAAGGCGTCCGGCGGATCGTGGCCGGAGGCGAGCTGCGGCTGGGACGACGTGAAGGACTGCCGTTGAGTACCGATCACTCCGGTGATCTCGTGCGCGACCTGATCACCGCCGCCGACGATCTGGCCCCCGGCCAAGCCGCCTGTGTGCAGATCCTCGCCCGCCCGGTTACCGGCCGCCGAGTCGCCCGAGCCACCCGCGCCGCGGCGAGCACCGGCACCTCGGCCGGGATCGTGGTGGGGTTGCTGCGCGAGGCGCTGAATCTGCTCACCCCCGGCACCACCACCGCCCGATCCACCCGGGCCGGGGGTATCAGCGACGGCCGGGGCAGCGACCGCCAAGCCGTGATGGAGTACAGCGTCGCCGCCCGCGCGGCGGCAGCTAAAGCGCGTGGCGCGCACTGGGAAACCATCGTGCGCTACGCCACCTCGATCCCGATCTCCGAAGACCCCGACGACGCCAACCCGACAGCGCAGGCGCGAGCGGTGGCACGCGGGCGGGCCGACGCCCTGGCCACGGTGTTCGGGGCCTGCACCGACCACAACTACTACCGGCGGCGTCGCCCTTTCCGCCTCGCAACCCTGATCCGGCAGCGGCGTCTCGGGCGCGGGGACGTGCTGTCGGTACCCGAACTCGCCACGATCGCGCACCTGCCCACCGACACCGGGCTACCAGGTCTCCAACGGGCCGGAGCCCGCGCCCTGTCCCCCGCCCCGGAGATCCCTGTCGGCGGGGACTTCACGAAACCGCTGGGGATGGCCGACACCGGGACTCGCCGCCCGGTCGCGGTCAAAATCTCCGACGCCCACCACCACCTGCACATCCTCGGCCCCACCGGCGTCGGCAAATCCACCCTGCTGGCACGCACCATCCTCGACGACGCCGACAACGGACGCGGGGTGATCGTCATCGACCCCAAAGGCGACCTCGTCACCGACGTCCTGTCCCGGCTGCCTTCCCGCATGGGTGATCGGGTAGTGCTTTTCGACGCCGACTCACCCGCCCCGCCGCCGTGTGTGAACCCGCTCGACATCGACCGGATCGGGCGGGCGGGGATGGATCTGGCGGTCGACAACCTCGTCACTGTCTTCCACCGGATCTTCCACCAATGGTGGGGACCGCGCACCGACGACATCATGCGCGCGAGCCTTTTGACTCTGTGCGCCCAACCCGGCACCGCCACCCTGGCCGACCTGCCCCGCCTGCTCACCGAGCCCGCCTTCCGCGCCCGGGTCACCCGCACCACCAAAGACCCCGTCCTGCGCGGGTTCTGGGACAGCTACGAGACCCTCTCCGACACCGGCCGCGCTCAGCTCACCGGCCCCCTGCTGAACAAACTGCGCGCGTTCCTGCTGCGACCGTTCGTGCGGGCGGCCATCGCGGGAGGCCCCTCAACCGTCAAGTTCGCCGACATCCTCGACAACGGCGGCATCTGCCTAGCTCGCCTGCCAAAAGGCTCACTCGGAGAGGAGACCTCACGCCTGGTCGGGTCGCTGCTGGTGGCACGCACCTGGCAGGCGGTGACCGCGCGTGCCCGAGTGCCCGCCGCCGACCGGCCCGACGCCGCTCTGGTTCTCGACGAGGCACAGAACTTCCTCAACCTCTCGACCCCGATCGAGGACATGCTCGCCGAAGCCCGAGGACTGCGGCTGTCCTTGCTGCTGGCACATCAGAACCTCGGCCAGCTCTCGCGGGAGCTGCGTGACGGCATCTCGGCGAATGCCCGCAACAAGATCGTCTTCGCCGTCAGCCCCGATGACGCGCGGGACCTCGCCCGCCATACCGACCCGTGGCTGTCCGAGCACGACCTGTCGCACCTCGACGCCTTCCACGCCGCCGCCCGCCTGCTCGTCGATGGCCGCAACGCCCGCCCGTTCACTCTCACTACTCGGCCCCTGGACCCGCCGATCCCGGGTCGTGCCCGCGAGATCGCCGCCGCCGCCCAGGCCCGCCTGACGGCCCAACCCCCCAACTCCCTAACTCCGGTTACGCCCCGAGAAAGGCTCCCGTAACGATGATTTCCCGTCCCGACAGGCAAGCCGATACCCGGGCCCCGCGCCCGGCCTGGTCACCGACCACCAGCCCGGAGAACAGTTCGGCGGTGCGGGCGTTGACCGGGCGCGACCGCTGGATCCTGCGCATGGTCTACGAGCACCGGGTCCTGACCACCTACCAGCTCGCCGACCTGGCGTTCCCGACCGCCAAGATCGCCCGCCGCCGCCTGGCGATCCTGCACACCTACCGGGTCCTGGACCGGTTCCGGCCCATACGAACTCGTGGCACCGCCCCCCACCACTGGACCCTCGCCCCGGCCGGAGCAGCGATCCTCGCCGCGGAAGCGGGGGTGAGTGTGCGCGAACTCGGCTACAACCACCAAACCACGCTCTCGGTCGCCCACAGCCTGCACCTGACCCACACCCTCGGCGTGAACGAGTGGTTCACCGCCCTCACCACCGGCCCATCCCACGGTGGACGGGTTTCGTGGTGGTGGTCGCAGACCCGCTGCCAACGGCTCTGGGGCGACCTCGCACGCCCCGACGCCCACGGCCGCTACACCCACGGCCAGAACCGGCTCGACTTCTTCCTCGAATACGACCTCGGGACCACCTCCCTGCCCCGGGTCGCGGCCAAGCTGCACGGCTACGGCGAACTGGCCCGAACCACCGGGGTCATCGTCCCGGTCCTGTTGTGGGTGCCGACCACCGCGCGGGAGGTCAATGCCCGTGTGGTTCTGCGGCGGAGCTGGGAACGGTTGCCCGATCCCGACGCGGTGCCGGTCGCCACCGCCGCCGCCGAGTTCCTCGGCTCGATCTCCGGGACGAGCCCGGCCGATCAGGTGTGGCTGCCGCTGCACACCGACTCCGGCCGCAAGCGCCTGCATGAACTCTGCACCGTCTGGCCGCGACGGACCGCACCCGAAGACGGCATCGACCCGGAGTCGACCTGGGCACCGCTGAGCGGAACCCTCGCCCTGGCCCCACCACCGCCACAGCCACCGGCCTCGGAATACCGGTGAGGTAGCGATGCTGGTCAAGGCACTCGGAGCGGGATTCGTGGGGTTCGTGTTCCTCACGGTTGTCATCGCGGCCGTGGTCACCACGGTTGTCGTGTTCGACCACGCGCTCACCGCGCCCGCTCCGGGGGCCTCGACCGGCACCGGCTCTGCCCCGAGTACCGAAGCCCAACAGGACATCCCGGCCGAGATGCTTGTGCTGTATCAGGCCACTGTCGGGGACTGTCCCGGTCTGGACTGGTCGGTGCTCGCCGCGATCGGCAAGATCGAGACCGATCACGCCCGCTCCACGCTGCCGGGAGTGTCGGTGGGCGAGAACGCCTCCGGCGCGGGTGGGCCGATGCAGTTTCTGTCCGCCACCTTCGACTCGGTGACAGCACGGCACCCTCTCCCCGCTGGTGGTGCGAGCCCTCCCTCGCGCTACAACCCCTCCGACGCGATTCACGCCGCCTCGTACTACCTGTGCGACTCCGGTGCACCCGGCGACCTGCGGGCAGCGATCTGGGCTTACAACCACGCCGACTGGTACGTCGACCAAGTCCTCGACCAAGCCGCCCGCTACCGCACCACCGACACCACCTCCGGCGGCGGCGACTGCCACACCGCCTCACCACCGAACCCGACTGCCGCGCAAGTGATCTCCTTCGCCTGCGCCCAACTCGGACTCCCGTACGTGTGGGGCGGCAACGGACCCGAGGTAAACGGCGGCTGGGACTGCTCCGGCCTCACCCAGGCCGCCTACCGCGCCGCCGGGATCGCCATCCCGCGCACCACCTACGACCAAGTTCACACTGGCACAACGGTTTCCGAAGACATGCTCGCGCCGGGAGACCTGCTCTTCTACAGCACCGGCGGGGACGTCCATCACGTCGGGATCTACCTCGGCGGCGGCCAGATGGTGCACGCACCGACCTTCAACGAGCCCGTCCAGGTCTCGCCCTACCGCTGGGGAGGAGACGACTACTACACCGCCACGCGACCCGCACCCGCCCAGGACGACGGCGGCTCCCGCGCCGCCCCCTGATAACCCCCGCACGAACGGAGAAAGTTCATGCACCACATCCACACTCGAACCCCCTGGCGCGTCGCGCAGATGGCGCTGTGCGCGACGATCGCCGCCACCGTGACGGCCGGTGTCGCCGCCGCAGAACCGACATCCGGCCGCAACGCCGCACAGTGCCCGCGCTGGACCGCGCTGCTGGCACCGGGCAGCTACGAGACAACCCCCACCGCCACCGGGCGGACCACACCCGGGATCCTCGCTCAGCTCGGGGACTCGCTGACCGCCCGCTACGGCAACGACATCGAGGTCCGAGCACTCGCCGCGCCGACCACAGGTACCGGGTCCGTGAGCGGCGAGGAACTCACCGCGGCGCTCACCGGGCTGTGCTCGGACACGCGAGTCGTTTTGGCCGGCTACGGCCAGGGCGCCGAGGTCACCGGTGACCTCGCCACCACCATCGGCAACGGCAAGGGCCCGATCCCGGCCTCGCGGGTCGTGGCGGTCGCACTCGTCTCCGACCCCCGCCGCGATCGCGTCACCACCCAGCTCGGCACCCCGGTCTCCGGACAGGGCGTCACCGGGCCGCGACCGCAGAGCTTCGGCGAGCTGACCGACCAGGTGCGGACCCTCTGCTTCGAGGGCGACAGCTACTGCTCGACCACCGCCGAGTCCTCGCCGGTCCTCGCCGCGGTCAGCCGCGCCCTCACCGCCACTTCGACCTCGGCCACAACCACCCCGGCCCCCACGCCGACCTCGACCACGACAACGGCGAAGGTGCCGACCACCACCACGAGCACACCCGCCACGACCACCTCGACCGGGCAGCTCAACGCGTCCCAGGTTCTCGCCCAGGTGGTCACCGTCCTCAACGGACTGGCCAGCTTCACCGCGAACGTGCCCGCGATCGTGGCCGACCTCGCCCAACTGCCGGGCCTGCTCGCCAGCAGCGACGTGCCCGGCCTGCACCGCGTCTCCGGCGACCTCAACAACCAGTTCAACCCGCTCGTGCAGATGGCCGCCGGACTCGACCTACGACTGGTCGCTCGCGCACTGAAGATCGCCGCACCGCTGGACACCACGGGGGTCGCCACGATCGCCGCCGAGATCGTCGGTGTCCTGGCCGGACTCGACATCACCCGCATCGCCACCGACATCGGCCGAGCCCAAGAGATCGCATGGACCGCCGCCGAAACCCTCGCCAAAGGCGACCCCGTCGCCGCCTTCCTCGCCCTGACGGGTTTGGCACCGATCGCCGCCGACCTGCTCTCGGCCACCGCTTCCGCGTTCACCGGTACGCAGTTCCCCACGCTCACCCAGACCTACACCACCACAACCGGTTCCAGCACCAGCACCGGCACCGGCGCTCCAGCGCCCCAGAACGGCGACGCAGCCACGTTCCCCGCCACCGGCTACGACACCGCCGCCCCCGTGCTGACCGACTGGATCGAACAGGCCATCGACCACACGAAATAGCCCCCACCACAACACCGACCACCACAGCCGGACAGCGAGACGGCCGGTGGGGCCGAGCAATTTGCTCGGCCCCACCGGCCGTCTCAGCGTGCGGGCAGGTCAGGAGATGAGCGGGGGCACAGCGCGGGCCCGGAACCGCCACGACGGCACCGGCCTACGCATCTGCGCCAGATCCGGTACGTCACCGTGGCGGGCACAGTGGGGCAACGCGACCGGGGTCGCGCCGACGACCGCGCGGGCGGCGTGGTCGAGGCTGTTGTAGGTGGTGCCGGTCAGCGGGCCCGTCATGATCCGGGTCGAGCCGGTGAACGGGAAGAACTCGCCCTCGGTGCGCAACAAGCGGTAGCGCACGAAGATCGGCACCCATGGCACCAGGGCCGCTGGGATGTGCACGCCGAGCTGGCGTTCGGCCTCGGCCGCAACCGCCAGCCACAGCTCGACGCTGTCGGCGGCATGTGGAGAGTTGATGAAAACCTTGTGCAGTTCGGCCGCGATGCACGCGGAGTTGGAGTTGGGGTTGGTGAACATGTAGAGCACCTTTCGAAGAGATAGATTGTGGGAGCGGTGCCGGGCTCCCCGGAGGTAGAGACTCCGGGGATACCGGCATCGCCCAGTCAGCCCTCGGCGAGGGTGAATTTCTTGGGGGCCGTGCTGGTCTGGCGAGCGGTCCCGTCCTTGGTCAGCTTGACCAGGGCGTTGTGGACCGCGCCGCTGGAACGGTCGAGTACCTTGCCGATCTGATGTGGGCTGAACTCCTGATTCGGGTGATCGCGCAGGAAGTCCTCGACCTGCCCGCGCAACGCGCCAGCGGGCAACCGCACCACCGACTCCTGCTCGGTCGCTGCCGGGTCATCGTCGGGGGCCGGGGTCACCGGAGCCGGGTCGGCGGGTTCGTCGGCTGTGGGGGCAGCGACCGCCGTGTCCCGCGCGCTGTCCGGCACGGGGTCGGCGTGTGCCTCCTCCTCGGCGGGATCGGCCGGTTCCGGCGCGGCCGGGTCGAGCGAAACCGGTTCCGGCGCGGCGGGTTCGTCCGGGGCGGGTACGGGCGCGGCCGATCCGGCGGTGGTCCAGGTTTTGGCGGCCCGGGGCGATGCGGGGTCGGCGTGGGACCGCACGACCCCGGCGGTTTCCCATCCCGTCAGCAATCGCCGGGCGGTCGACAGCCCGACCCCCACCGCATCCGCCAACACGGCGGTGGTGCTGCCGGGATGGGTGCCCAGCGCCGCCCACAACGCCCGGTCTGTGTCGTTGCGCAGAACGGGCACACCCGCCGCCCCCGAACCGCTGTCCGGGGCAGCAGGGGCGGCATCCGGGGCGGGCGCGGCCGGTGCCGGGGGCGCGGTGGTGGTGTTCTTCTTTTTGGACATGACAGGTCCCTCCAACAATGGTTCGGATGAATTCGGGTGATGTCCCGGCCGGGACGGAAACCACACCGATCGGGGCGAATTCCCCAGGGGCGGTGTCGTTCCCGGTTCCATGGACGCTCGATACCGGGGCCGATGTCAAGCGGAACGTGGAAAACAAATTCCGGCCCCGAATTCCTCTCGTCGGTTTCCGGAATGTGAACAGCACGAGAGGAATTCGGCTCGCGGGCAATTGCCGCGGCGAGGCCCACCGACTCACGCCGGGCGGCCTCGCCGCGGGGTCACGACAGGCGAGTCCGCAGAGGTCCGGTTGTGCGGTCGAGCCACACCTGCACCGCGTGACCGCACTCGCTGTCGCGCATCCGGTTCACGACACCGGCGGCGTAGGCGGCGATGTCGTCGGGATGCACGAGGTGAATGCGCGGGGCGGCGAGTCCGTCAACGCTGCCGCTCACGTGAGCCACGGTGTACATGCCACGCTCGTCATGGCTACCGGGGGCGTAAATGACGAACTGGGCTCCGGTGGCGGTGTTGGCGATCACGTAGAGGATGTCGAGAGCGGGCGTGGTCGCGATCGGGCGCGCGGGTTGGGTCATGGTTCGGGCTCCTTGGCTGTCGAGGGTCGGGGTCAGTCGGGGTCGGTGGCGGTGAATCGGCGGATTTCGGCGATGGTCAGCAGCCCGCTGTGGGCGAGGGTCGTCCAGGTCTCGGCGAGGTCGGCGAGTTCGTTGTCGATGTTGTTGGCGTCGGTGTCGAGATAGTTCTCGGTGTCCCGGTCGGGAACGCGGCCCGCGCGCAGCGTGGCGGCGATCGCGGCCAGCTGCTGGGCGAGGGCCTCTGCCTGCTCGGCGATCCGGTCCTGGTCACGGTGCAACCGCGCGAGCGCGCCGTCGTGTTCGGCGCGCTGGTAAGCGCGCATCCGGTCGAGCCAGTCCTGGGACGGTTGCGGGTGAGCCGGAGCCAGCGCCCACGGAGTGGCGAACCCCCTGGCACCGGTGGAGGTTTCGATCGCGCATTCGGGGATGCCGTCGTTGCTGTAGATGTGGCTGACCACGCCGCTCCAGGTGCGGTTGTTGCGGCCGGTCACCTCGTCACCGACCTGGATCGGGCAGACCACCTCGGGGCGGGCGGCGCGGTCGAGGGTGTCGGCGAGGCTCTGGTCGGTGGCGGTGCGGGCGGTGTCGGTCATGGTGTCGTCTCCTGTCGTCGCTGTCCCTAGCGGGCGGGCGGGATTTCGGGCGGGCACTGGGGCGGGTAGTTGGTTCCGGCCCCGGTTCTGGTGCCCCGGGGGCGCGGTGGCCCGCGCCCCGGGGGTGGTGTCAGGCGGCGCGTACGGCGGTGGTGGCGGCGCGGCCGATTGCGGCGGCGGTGGTGGCCGGGTCGGTGACCATGTGCACGTTCACCCCGTTCAGCGGGTTCGGGTCGCTGTCGGCGGGTGCGAGCCACAGCACCGCGCACCCGGCGGCGCGCAATGCGTCGAGGCGTTTCTGGGCGCGGCGGCGGTTGGGGCCGTTGTAGTGACCGTCGGAGATGATCACCAACAGCCGCGTCGCGCCGGGCCCAGCCAGGTCGAGGGCACCGTCGAGGGCCTCGACCGCGCTATCGATCACGTGGAGGTAGTCCGGGCAACTGAATTCGGTGACCCGCGCGGGTGCGGTGCCCGGGTAGGTGATCGGTGTGACCGAGGCCCCGAACGTCACGGTCGCGGTCTCGGCGGGCATGGTGGCCAGCTCGGCCGCGCGGGCGATGATCCACGCGGACGAGGCGACCGGGGCGGCGTAGTCACCCATCGAGGAGGACACGTCGCAGGCGATGCCGACTCGCAACGGTGGCTGCGGAGGGGTTTTGCGGCTGGTGCGGGTGAACGGTTCGGCGGTCGGGATCGCCCCGGCGGCGCGTTGGGCCTCACGCGCGAGCGCGCCGCGCATCCGCAACCGGCCCGGCGGCAGCGCCGAGGTCGTGCGCACCGTGGCCCGTTCGCGGGTGGCGGCGGTGTTGAGGGCGCGGGCCAGTACCCGGGCGGCGGTGTGCTCGGCCGGGCGGGCGGCGCGGGTGCGTCGCCTGCTCGCGGTCCGGCCCCGGCCCGATCCGTCGCCGAACACCTTTCGTGCTTGCGAGGCAGCGTCTTTCGCGTCGTCGGCGGCGGCCTGCCGTGCGGCGGCGGCGATCTCGGCGGGGTCGGGTTCTACCGGGGAGGCGGCGACTGCGTTGCCGATGTTGGTCACGGTGTCGCCGATCGCGGCCCCCAGCATCGAGGACGGGTCGGGGTCGGTGTGGAGGTCGGGCCCGACGATGTCGAGCCAGCGCTGCCCGAGCTCGAGCATGGCGGCGGCGTCGTTGTCGGCCACGGTGTGGGCCTCGCGCCAGATGGCGCGCAGCTTGTCGAGGGTGTCGGTGCCGAGGATGTTCTCGATCGCGGTGGCGGCGGGCGCGCATTCGGCGGCGTCGAGGATGCCGCCGTCTTGCCGCGCGAGGATGAGGGCGGCGTTGCGGGCGGCGTTGTAGGCGGTGGGCGGGATCTGGGCGGCAGCGATCGCCCCGCCGTTGTCCCCGATCACGATCTCGGTGGCGCTGGCGCGTAGCCAGTGCCGGTCGTCGGGGCGGCGGCGAATCTGGGCGGCCTCGATCCGGGATTCCTCGAGCATCATGGCGGCATCGACCACCCCGGGGTGTGCCACCAGCGGCGGGTTCCACGCCGAATGTTTGGCGTGGGCACACTCGTGTACCAGCGCGCCCCACACTCCCGGATACCGGTTGCGGTCGCTGTTGCGTTCCGGGTGGACGGTGGCCGGGTTGATCTTGAGGTGGGTGCCGTCGATCTCGATGGCCGCTCGGCTCGGCACGAACACCGCCGGGTTCCCGAACCCAGCGCCGGGGGCGATGGTGACGGTCAGGTCGTCACGGTCGGCGATCGGCGGGGCCTCTGCGGTCATGGCGGCCGAAAGGGTGGCCCATCCACCGGTGACCGGCACCGAGGCCGAGGCGGGCGTGAGGGCGGGTGCTGGGGCGGCAGCGGTGGCCGGGCCAGCGGTGGCGGGGCCGGGTCCTGGGGCAGCGGGCGCGGGGGCGGGGGCGGGAGCGGGTGGCGGGGTGGTGATCACGTGGCCGGTCATGGCGGGCGGTGCCTTTCGTGCGCGGGGGTGGGTGTCAGATGCGGGGGCCGAGTGCCAGCGGAGCGTGGCTGGTGCCGCACACGGCTTTCACCACGGCGGCCACGATGTCTCGGTCCTCCTCCGGGGCGGCCCCGACCAAATTGGCGGTGGCGGTGGCGGAGTCGGTGGCGGCGGCGATCTTGCGGAACGCCAGCAGCTCGCGCAGTTGCGGTGCCCACCCGATCTCGCCCTTTTCCTGCCGGGCGGCCAGTTCCCGGGCGATTTTCACCGCGCGCCGTTCCACCCCGAGCTGGGTGGCGAGGTCGTAGTCGCTGCCCACCTGCACCTGGAACGCGAACCGCGAGGCGAGTGCGTCGGACAGGATGGCCCCGTGGACCCCGGGGTTGTGTCCGGCCACCACGAAGAACCCGGGCTCGGCTTTCACGATCTCGCCGCTGTTGGCTTTGATGACGATCTCGCGGCGGCCGTCCATGGCCGGGTACACCACCGACAGCACGGTCGGCGGGATGAGGGTCGCGTCGTCGATGAACAGCACCCGGCCCTCACGCATGGCCCGGACCAGCGGGCCGTGCACGAAAACGAAAGTGCCGTCCGGGTTCTGGGTGTACTCGCCCACCAAATCGGCGACCGTGGTGTCCCCGTCGCCCTGCACGGTCAGCAGGTCACCGTAGGCGGCCTCGATGAGCGAGGTCTTCCCGGTTCCGGGCGGGCCGTACAGCAGCACCGGCACCTCGGCCGTGCGCATGGTCTGCAACACATCGACATCGGTGCGCCCGGCCAGCTTGCGCACGTGGTAGTCCTGCCCGTTCGGGCGGGCCACCGTGTTGCCCGTGCGCGCCGGTGCCGCCGGGGCGGCGGGGGTGGCATTCTTCTTTGTCCGGCGGCGGGCCGGTTTCGCCGCCGGGCCGGGGGTCGAGGCCGCCGGGGCGGCAGGCGTCGCGGGGGCGGGGGTGGTGGCGGCCGGTGCGGCGGCGTTGGCGGTGTCAGCGTTGGCGCGGTAGCGGCGGGGGGTGGCCGAGGCGCGGTCGGCGTGCCCGGCGGCGGTCAGCGCCTCGAGGGCGTTGCCGACCGCCCCGGAGGACCGGCTGAGCCCGTTGGCGATTTCACGGGGCGACATGTCGCGGCCCGGGTTGGCGGCCAGTGTGGCGGCGACCATGCGCCGCAATTCCCCATTCGGCAGGCGACCGGCGGCCGGTGCAGCGGTGGCGGTGGCGGGTGTGGTTGGCATTGCAACTCCTGAAAAGTCAGTTCCGAATTCGTGCGCCATTTACGGCACAAATGCGGCGGGGCCGCCATTCGGATTTCTGCGAATTTCCCGGCGAATTCCGGGAACGGCTCGACGCTAGCTCGACCTCGAACGTGCTCACAACCCCAAAAGTGCGCGAATTTCCCGGAATTTTTCCGGACAACGGCGATTCCGGCAGTGCAATACGAATACGAAACGCGCACAGCAATTCTCACGCACGACCACGCGCCGCCAACCAGGCGAACAAAAACAACAAAGAGATAAAAGAAGAATGAGATGGAAGGAGGAAAACGATGGGCAGTGAACGCAGATTACAGGACTCGAAGGAACGCCGGATATGGGTGACGGTCGACCGGCGACGCATGTCTATATGGCCTTGTATATAGACAATCCTGGATGGCATACGCGCGGATACATGCCCATCTACCTGCGGATATACCTGCTGATGGTGGGGAAATTTGATCGCCCCACGTATTTTCCCACGTATTTCCCCATGTATTTCTCCACGTATCGACCACACGAGATCGCAGGGAGTTTTTCGGAAGCGAATTTGCGGACATTTCGAATCGAACCGAGGCAATAGATTTCGGCGAACACTGTCCGGCAATCGAATATCAGGGCCCGGATTGCAGACAATTGGCCGTAACAGATTCGGCCATTCCCGATAAACAGAATACCTACTATTACCTGCGTTGTAGGCATGGACGGACAATTGATTCCGCCCGACTGGTCAGGGTTCGGGTTGGAGTGGATTGCGGTCTTCTCCTCGGCGGAGGTTGTCGAGGAGTTCTCGGGTTTCTCCGCTCGGGGTTTCGCCGATCTCTGCGAGTTTGCGGGTCATGAGTGTGTAGGTGCGCGCGAGTGCGGCGTATTCGCCCAGGCGTGCGTGCTGACGCAGGATGTCGCGCCAGACGGTTTCGTTGTAGGGGTCGGTTTCGGCTGTCATCTCGAGCAGTCCGAGGGTTGTGCGGGGGTCGTGGTCGGCGTCGTGGGTGGCCAGCCAGCCCAGCGCGTTGTGGGCGTCGCGGCGGGCGGATTCGCGCAGCGGTTCGATCCAGGAGCCGATGCTGTCGGTGGCCAGGTCGCTGGTGGCGATGGCGGTGATGGCTCGGCACGCGGCACTGCGGTCGGTGTCGGTGCTGGCGCGGCGGCGCGTGGCGACAGCGGCGAGGAACTCCCAGTAGTCGACACTCGCGGTGGTGGCCGACAGGCGGCAGTGCAGCCGGTCATCGATCAGTATCGCGGTGATCTGTCCGCCGGTGGCCGTTGTAATCGAGGTGCGCAGCCGCGAGAGGGCGTTGCTGAATGCGGCCGAACGCTCCGGTGAGTGTCCGCCCCAGATCAGGTCGATCAGCCGAGATCGGCTCAGCCCTTCCGGGTGAAGTGCCAGCAGGGCGACTATCTCGCGGCTGCGCGGCTGGAAGTAGCTCGTGATGTCGGTCTGCTCACCGGAGGAGGGTGCACGCCAGAAGATCCTCGTCACCCCGAAGACGAACACCGAGAGGGCCGGCGAGACGAACTCCGGCGGCGCGCTGGCCAGGCTGGACTCCGGCACCGCAGCGAGGTCGCCCTCGCCCAGCTGGCCGGCGTCCTCGGCCTCACTGGCGAGGACAGGCACTGGAGCCGGTGGCCACGTGCTGGGCGCTTCGGGTTCCACGGCCACGGGCTCCGGCGCGGGCGGCAGCGGTGGCAGGTCGATCCGGTAGATCGTCGGCCCTGTGTCGTCACGACGGCTCGGGTGGTCCTGGCGGGCAGCGCGAGGCGCGAGCGGCGGCGCGGACCGGGCCCGGCGGCTGGCCGCACGCAGCTGCAGTTCCACGGCGGTGGCGATGAGCCTGGCAGGCGGGAGCAGCTGCGAGGACCGCCGGACGCGGCGGGGAGTCAGTAGCGCTCGGGCACCGGCGCGGGTAGCGGGCAGAGTCCCCACGACCGGGACACCGAGGGCAGTGGCGTAGTCGCGAGTGCCGCCGATGAGCACGACGCCCCGGGGGCTGTCGTGGCGGGTGAGGGCACGGATGCGCGCGATGGCGGGCTCAGGGTCGATGTGCTCGGCGCGCAAAACGAACAGGCAGGCGTCGGCGGCGGCAATGACCGGGTGTGGGCCCGAGTCCGGCTCGGGCACACCGCAGTCGGCGAGCACGGTCGCCCCGAGACCGCGCCAGTCCGTGTCTGGATCGGTGAGCAGTTCTGCGGCCGTGACGGCTCGCACGGGGTCGTACTGGGGCGGCGCGGCCAGCAACGCCTCACCGCCGGGCAGGAACTGCACGTGCTGCGCCAGGACGTCCGGGGTGATGGGCTGGCCGGGATGGGTCCTGCGGGCCAGGCTCGCCAGCCCGAGACGCGGGTCCTCGCCGACCATGTCGGCGAGCTGCCCGCCTGCGGGGTCGGCTTCCACAATCAGGGCGGCCTCCGGGCCGGGCCAGGTGTGGGCGAGGGCGACGATGGTCGTGGTGGTTCCGGCGCGGGGGCTCAGCCCGGCAACAGCGATCAGTAGTGGCGCCTGCGAGCCCGCGCCCGCCGGTGTCGCCGTCACGAGGACACGCTCGTACCCGCCGCGACAGAGCGGCGCGGGCGGATTCGGCGGGCGGGAGTCTGTGCTGGCGTCGTGGTCATCCCTGCCCCTGGACGTTGCTGATCAGCAGTCCACCACCGTCACCGCGGCGGGTGTTGATGACCTGGAGGTAGTCCACCCGTTGCCGGTCCGGACCCAGCTGCACCACGTGCACGTTCGCGGTCGTCTCCGAGATCGGGGTGATCGCCACGCAATGGGTGCTGCCTATCGGGATCGAGGCGATCCCAGCGGCGAGCCCCTCGGCGGTGATCCCGGACTCCGGTGCCAGCAGCCGCATCGCGGCCTGCGCGCTGCGATCGATGTAGTAGGCCGCCTCGAACGCCGCGATCACTCCCGCAACGGTCGCGGTGGTGTCTGCGGGGCGGTCGGTGACCAGAGTGCCCGACAACCCGGTGCACGCCCCCTCTACCGCCGCTGTCGCGCTCGGCGCTACCGCCGTGACACGCACCGGATCACCGTTCTCGCGTGCGTCGTCGGCCCACACGGCCACCACGCCGATCATCACGGCAACAGTGGCCGCTAGCGCGGCCCATACACGCCCCGGCACCCGATACCCGCCCCTGTTCCACAGTGGCCGTGCTTCCGCTGTGTCTGCCGCGTCAGAAGTCTGCGGCAACGCCACCAGCCAGCGGCCCCGCGGTGCCGATGGTTCCGGACTCGCCTCGACCCCGACCCCGGCCTCGGAATCAAGATCGGGGTCGAGATCGAGGTCGGGGTCGGACACGAGGTGCAGGGCCGGTGCCATTCGCGGCTGCTCGAGCCAGGCCCACGGGTCGGGCTCACTGGGCTTGGGCTTCTTGCCGAACATCATTTACCTCCCCCTATCGGGAGTTGTTCTCGCAATGGTTGATTCGCCGGGCTTGCCCGCACCCCGGGAGGGGGGTGTTCGGGGTGCGGGCAGGGTTCCCCGGAGGGGTTTAGGAGTGGGCCGCGTGCTCGGAGTCCGGCGGTAGGAGAGCAGTCGGGTTCGTTCGGTTGCTCATATCGGCTCCGGGAAGTTGGCGCGAGTCAGACCGCCCTTGGGCAGCTGCAACTTGGTCAGCGGACGCCCGCGACGGAAGGCGTTCCAGGTGAGGACGAACAGCGCCAGGAACTCCCGATCGGAAGTCTTGATCTTGTTGGTTGCGATCCTGTCCAGCCGCTCGCGTAGCGCGAGGATCGGTGAATCGAGCGCCAGGCCCGCTCCGCTGAGCACACGGTCGAAGAACTCCGCGCAGTCATCCGGGTCGATGTGGTGCAGCCGTACCGCGACCGCCGACGTCACCGACGGACGTGCCTTGATCCGCGTGATCCCCCGACTCGCATACACAGTGATGATCTCGACGTGGCGCGGGTTGCGCTCGGCCCACTCGACAACCCGCGGCGCCGACAACGCCGACACCCGGGTTTGATCACCGAACACGTTGCCGTCGAGCCACCGCTCGAGCACCCTGATAGTGCCCGCGATCAGCTGTGCTGTGGTGGCCGAACCGATGCCGCGCAGCTCCAGCTGATCGGCGGGGGTGCGTTTCACACCCTGGTCCATCGTGACTTGCGTATCCGAGCCCAGACCGACGACCACGAGCATCGGGAACGCCAGTCCGGTCCCGGCGGTACGGGCGAGCGCTTCGAGCCGGTGCTGCCCGTCGAGCAGGTTCCCCATACTGTCGAACTTGATGGCCTCACCGTTGAATTTCCAACGGCCCTCGATCATTTCGGCGTGATACTGCGCCACCTTCTTCTCGCGGACCTTGCGGTTGTTGGTGTTGCGCCGCAGCCACCGCGTCGCGAGCGCCGCATCCACAGCAACCACCTCCGGGCGCAGCGTCGACTCGGGGTCGGGGGGTGTCTCGACGGGTGGATGGACTGGTTCCATGGCTATCCTTCGGGGGTCAGGAGATCGATGACGCGTTGCACCGCGTCGCGTGCGCGGACCAGATCACTCAAGTGCGAGCCAGCGATCTGGTCCGAGTTCTTTCCGAACCGGTCATCAGCAGCCAGGCGCGCGATCCGCGCCGTGTCCTTGGTCAAGGTGTAGGTGGCATCAAAGAACGCATCCGTGATCGGACGCCGACGAGGCGAGCGCGGTTGTGGCTCCTGCGCAGGCGGTTTCGGCTGATACGTCTTGCCGTCGACTCCGATGACCGGCTCAGGTGCGACATTTGTCGCACCTGCCAGCTCACGCCGAACCGTGATGTCACTGACGCCGGTCGCGGCGGCGATAGCGCGTGTGCTCATGCCGATTTCGCGCATGGAGGCGACGACCTCGGAGCGTTCCTCGCGCGGCAACTGCAACCGGCTGTTCCCGAATTCACGGGTGCAGTAGTCGTCCCACGAGTCGTAGCCGAGCACCGACCACGCCCGCGACACATACGCCTGTTTGACCAGCTCCCACACCGCCTCGACACCGACCCGGATCCGGTCGGTCAGATCACGAGCATCGACCGACGACAACCGAATCAGCGGGGAGCCCGGCGAGGTCATGGCCGCGCCCGGCTGGTATCGGCGAGCCGCAAGAGCTGGCCCGGGTCGGTGACCACGGCCCCGGCAGCGATCCCGCGCAGATCCGGCGGGGTGGCGTCTCGGTCGCCGTCGTCGTGGCAAACAGTGATCACGAACGCTGCGATCACGATGGCGATGACCACGATGAGCACAATCACCAAGACGCGGTAGCTTCTCATACCTTGCACCTGCCTTTATCGCGGTGACCGCGCGACAACGTCGGCCCCACGGTGACGTGGGCGGCCACCGCCGCGCCCGGCAACGGGGGGACCAACGCCGGGCGCAGCCGCATCAGATCACCAGGGACACGACCCTGCCCCAGGATCGGTGCGCTGTAGAAATCGGTCACGATGCCTCCGTAATTCGTTGGATCCTTGTGTGACACAAGAGGGTTGGATTGTTGTGTGGCACCTGTCCTGCCCGGTGGAGGGGGCACCAGGGCAGGACAGGGCATCTCGAACTGGTACAGAAGCGCGACCTCCGCCCCGCGAACGGCTCAGACATCCGCAGTGCGTCCGGGACCGCGCGTTTCGGGGGACTGTGTGTGTTTCGCCCGGGGCCTGCCCGCACCCCGTGGAGGGGGGCCGGGGTGCGGGCAGGGTTCCCCGCAGGGGTCTAGGAGCGGGCCGCGTGCTCGGAGTCCGGCGGAACACGGCCCGTGTCCGGCGGCCGGCGAGTGATGTCCTCGCCCAGCCTCGCGAGGACATCACTGGTGGCGGCGCTCGCGGTGTCGATGTGGCCGGCGTCGTACTCGCGCCAGGAGACCTCGGCTCCGCGTTGCCGGTAGGCGATGAGTGTGCGGCGCCCGGCCTGCACCGGGACGATCGCATCGGCACTGCCGTGATACAGATGCAGCGGCACCACCGGCTTGGTGTGGGCGAGGGTTTCCAACGCCAGCACCCGCCGCCACCACTGATCGTTCCACGGGTCGGTGCGTCGGCACCAGTGCGCCAGCGGTTGCGGGAACTGTTGCAGCAGTTCGGTTCTGGTGAGGTGTTGCGCCTCGGCTACGGCGGCTATCGCGTCCTCGGTCAGCACGTGCCGCAGCGGGATGTGCTCGTAGGCTCGCGACAGTCCGATCAGCGCGGCCAGCCCCACCGCCGCGCCCGCGCCTTTACTGAACACGGGTGCCAGTGCCGCGAGGTCAGAGACCACGGCTCCGGCGGCGATGCCGCGCAGATCCACCTCGGGGGCATACCAGGGGTGCAGTTCCCCAGCGGCAGTGACCGCGCGTCCACCGTCGGCGTATCCCCAGGCCAGCACCGGCGCGACCGGAGCACCGAGATTCGCACCGCGATAGACCGCACGCGCGAGATCGAGCACGACCCGGCCCCCGGCACGGGCAGCCAGGAAGGTATACGGTCCGTGGCCGGTGACGCCGAGTCCTTCACCGTCGGGTATCGCCACCACCCATCCCCGCCGCAAGGCCGCCTCGATCCCGGTGGTGTCGGGTTCTGCGCCGATCGCGAGCAGTTGCGAGGGCGCGCATACCCCGCCGAGTCCGCGGAACTCCGGGCAGTACACCAGGATCGCGGTAGCACCGGGCTCCGCGACCGCCTCCGGAATCAGCACGATCCCCGAGGCAGGGATGCGTTCGGCGCGGGAATTGGTGGAGATGTAGATGATCTGCCAGGCTCCGGCCGCCCCGGTCAGTTGCGGCACGAACACCGGCCGTGTCCGCACCAGATCGCCGGGGCGGCTGTCACGGTCGAGGGCCGGGGCGTCGTAGAAGGCGCTGTTCACGGCTGCCTCCCGGCGAGGTCGTGGGCGAGTGCGATCATCCACGTGACCCCGCTGGCGAGTTGTCCGGCGGCAGCGTAACCGGTGTGGCGGCCGATCACGTCGGAGTATCGAAGCCACACAGCCGGATTCATCAGATCGGCGTTGTCGGCGACCAACTGCCCCCACGCGCCCGAGAGTTGCCCGGCCAGTTTCGGTAACTGCCCGATCGGGTCTCCTGCCACGATCCCGGTGATTTGACCCCATCGGGCTGTCGCTGCGGCCGTCTCCTCCGGCCCCGGAGGTGGGGTGCGGGGGTCGGCGGCGGTGGTGAGCCGCTCGGCGAGACTGGCTTCGGGCACGTAGTCGACGACGCTGGGACCGATGCGGAAGTCGCGGTTGACCACGGTGGTCCAGGCGTCACCGAGCACGCCTGACAGCAGGGCCTGGATGGAGCCGAGCGCTGCTAGGGGATCACGCAGGTCGGCTTGGGCAGCGATCTCGGCGGCCATCCGCAACAATGCGGCGTGATCGGGTGCCGCGCAACTCAAGTCACCCTCGACACAGATCTGCGCCACCCGCCCGGTCAACGCGCCATAGCCGACACCCTCGGCGGCGATCCCGCGCCCGGAAGTGGGCGCGGTGGTGATCGCCACCCCCGACACCGCCACCCCCGACGTACCCGGAGCCGGGTCCGGGGTGAGCTGGCCAGGGCGGCCGGGGAACACCACCGATCCCGGGGCGCGGTCGGGATCGGAGTAGAGCGCGATGCCCGCGACCCGCTCGGGTCCGACCGGTCCCTCGCCCGCGCCGACAGCTCGCGCGAATTCCGAGACCACTTGCGCGCCTTGGGAGTACCCGACTCCGGCCAGTGCGGTGTTCGGGCATGCGGTAGCGATCTGGTCGGCGGCAGCGTCGAGTGCGGCGACGCCGTCGCGGACGGAGTCCGTGTAGGGGTCGGGGCCGCCGCCGGTACCGATCGCGCCTCCGAACCCGGCGGGATAGGCGATGTAGCTGCGCTGCACCAGATCCGGGACAGCGGCCACCACCGGGCCGATTAGTGCTCCGAGCATGCCGGTGTCGGCCAGTGGGTCCGCCCCAGGTGAGGACTGCCCGGTGCCCTGCACTGCGAGCACATACAGTGCCGGGCACCCCTTGATGGGCACTGCTGCCGCGCTCGGGATCCTCGCGTTCATCGCGCCAGCTGCGCCGAGTGCGGTCGCCATCGCGACGGCCGCGACGATGCGCGCATGGCTTTTAGTCGCGCCGATCATGGCTGCCCAACCCCCACACCGGCACCGAACCCCGCACCCACTGTGCCAGCGGCCACCGCGCCGACTACGGCGGCGGGCACCCCGGCCACGATCGCACCGACTGCCGCGCCCACCGCCGCCCCCAACGCGGTACCGGCCACACCGGAGGTCACCGTTCCGATGACCGGTACCGGTATCACCGTGCCGACCAGAGCACCGGCGATTCCGCCGACGGTCCCGCCGACGAGACCACCGACAACCGCGCCCAGAGCTGCGGCCGGTGCTCCGGCAACGACAGCGCCACCGGCACCGCCGAGGGCGGCCCCACCCAGGGTGGCTCCGCTGACCCGGTCGGAGCGTCCGGCGGGGATACCGACCGAATCCAGGGCGGTCGCGACCTGTGCTTCAGCGCCTGCGGCAGCGTCGTTGATGGCGTCGGCGCATTCCGGGGGGAGCCAGTCCGGGCGCGGTGCTTCCCATTGCCCGACTCGAATCGTGTTCTCCGGCGCCTCGATCGGCGCTACCGGTGCCACTGGTTCAGGCAAATGCAGGTCCGCGATCGCGATCGGCTCCACGGGTTCGTCCGCCGCCGGTGCTGGGCGGGTCCCGGACTGGTTGCGGATCTCGGGGGGCTGGGAGTAGTACACCGGCGGGGGCAGTGCGGGTTCGGGCGACGGAGCTGGGGTGGAGGTACCGGGTTGCACGGGGCTGGTGACACCGGGCTGATCAGTGATAACCGCAGGCGCACTCATCGCGCTCGCGGTCGCCGCCGACAGCAAGAGCACGATAGGCACCGCACCAGCGACAACCGACCTGCCGCCACGAGACAGACTGGTGTGCACACGGTTTCGGCGCACATCGCCGACCACACAGCGCTGCACCAGAGGTGAGCGCGGGGATTTCCGTAATTTAGACATGCCGAATAAACCCTTCATCAGTCAGGGCGATAAATGAGAAAGAATGGTGAATACGCGGGGGCGAGCGCATTTTCGGCGGCCCTCCCAGAGGCGAAATTGCTTCTGGGAGGCCGCTTCTCAGGTGTTCACGTCAGACGAACAGGAAGATGAGCGACAGCACCTGCCACACCACGTTCAAGGCGTTGGATGCCACGATCAGCCCGTCGTTCAACATCTGGAGGGGATCCACGTCGGTTTCCTTTCAATCGGTTTGAACTTACTTCTCTATCCAAACCCTGAAACCGCTTGGAATGCCAGGGTTTACGCTCACCTATTTTTAGGTGAGGATCAGATCGTCAAATTGCTATTCTGGGCTTGTCCAGCACGTTTGCCGGTGAATTGACGGTGGGAACGTCAATAAAACTTTTTCGCTGAATCTTCTGCACGGCACACTGATTCGCGGCCGGGGCACGACCATGGATGGCTTGACGGTGAGCTACCTCATTGCGATCTCGCGACGCAAAGACCTTGTCGTGTCAGAGACCGTCTGGTAGGAACAAGAGATCATCTCGGGGGCAACCAATCACCATAACCTTTGCTAGATCTCTACCGGAAGACTCTAGAAAGATGGGGGGCTCTGCACGTGAGCCAGAATCCTGCACACCGTGCACACGACCGCACACGACGTGGTCCACTGCCGCACATCCCGACCCTGGGCAGCACCTGCTTCCAGATCCGCACCGAGTTGGGGCTCTCACGCGAGGTTGCCAAGCAACGTCACGGGATCAGTACCAGCTACCTGTCCGACATCGAGGCCGACCGCACCACACCGAAACCCGAAACCCTCGAAAAACTCATCAACGGTTACGAACTCGATCCCCCGCGCACACGAAACCTGCGCGAGCTACGCGCCCCCGCCGAGCACCTGCGCACCACCGATAGCCTTCGCCGGTATGTGCACGACGACGTCGGCCTCATGACCTACCTGGGCGCGCTCGAGCGACGTGATGTTTTCGCAGCGTATGTCGACCCGCTGTGGAACATCCTGGCCTCGACCGACGGATACCGATCATGCCTGGCGGGTATCGGTGAAAACGGGAACGTGCGGGCATGGGTGTTCACCCGGCACGCCCGCGAAATCCTGACCGACTGGCGCTATGAAGCCAACCGCACCGTCGCGGTCGTCAGGGCGGTATTGGGCGCCTACCGCGACTCCGAACAAGCCCGCGACCTGATGCGCCGACTTCGCCCCAACCGAGACTTCCAGCGCCTCTGGAATTCCAGCACCCAGGTCGCCTACGGCCGCCACGTCAACGACCTGCTGCACCGGCGCGACCCCAACACCCACGACCTGGCGTCCTACCGCATCAGCATCGCCGACCTGACCCAAAACCAACACGTCCTACTCGTCACCGCCATCCGCCACCCCTACTCCGGACCCACCGACATCTGAAAACAATCTTCGACACACCGGTCAGACACGCCAACACCGTGGTGTCGCACCGCGTGACGATCACCCACCATGAAACACTCGCCGCACCCACGACGACACGAAACCATCAGCGGCGCACGCGAAGCCGAGCCAGGGCGGCATCTCGAGCAGTGTCAGCAATCACACAGTTGACAGCAATAATCGATCGTCCTGGACGAGTGCCGCTGAAACTGGATAAGGCTGGTTTGCTAGCAGACAACTACGCAATCTTCGGCGACTCGTCGCACACACCCGGACAGATCCCGACGATTCGCTGATCGCGGTCGAAAGGCGAGGGCTCGCGGGAAGATACCGCGGACCTCGCAGCGACGGGGCGTGACCGGCGCCAGGAGATGCCCCGCCGAACAAGCCCTCGGCACCGGCAGGCATCGAAAACGCGACGGCCCCAACCCTTCTCGGGTTGGGGCCGGTTCGTCGTATTCAGATCAGCGGTAGTCGATGCTCGCTCGCGGGAACCCACGCGGCCAGGGGTAAGGACAGATCGAAGTTGGCTGGGTAGAACAACAAACCGGTTTGGGGCTCGAGCGGATAGATGTGGGTCCAGCCGCCGGTCCATTGCCCGGCGGGGCCGTGATCCACCACGCACAGATAGCCCGTGCCGGTGCGCACGATGGTGCCCGTGGGCATATCGGTGAGCTGAGTGCGGGTCTGGATAAGCTGGGCCGCTCCGACGGTGATGGGCACAAGAATTCCTTCCGATCAGGCTGTGGGGCTGTGGTTTTCGGTCTCGCCACCGACGGAACGCGGGTCGTCCTGCGTGGGCTGGTAGTAGTCGGTCTGCTTGTAGAGCGGGACTTTCCCGCTGCCTATCGCCTCGACATGAAAATCGCCGTGTCGCTGAGCGCACTCGGTGCACAGACCGATAAGTAGCGTGACCTCGTCCTTGGGCACCGTGGCGAACCGGGCGGTCTCCGACAGCGATTCCATGCATCCGGTGATGTCGCTGATCAGGACCATCGCCTCTTCGAAGCTCCAGCCCAACCGCATCAAGATCGCCACCGGCCACTCACCCGTGCCGACCACAGCGATGCCGGTATCAGTTGGTTTCTTGCAGGCCACACAGACACTCTCACCCACCAGCGCAGGCCGAACAGGCGGCGCGGAATCACCAGTGCGCGACCGCGCATTGCCCGCATCGGATGATCTCGGATGCTGCGGCAAGCGTGATGCGCCGGACAGCAACGCATCACGGAAACCGTCGTAGGCGCGGCAGAGCCCGCTGAGCCGAGCCGCGCTCCCGTGGTCCACGCCGGTCTCACGCTCGGCCCCCGCGCTCAGCGCCGCATAGGTGATCGCGGCGGCGAACCCTCCGACGGTGTCGTCGGCCACCGGGGCATCCGGTGGCGGAGCCAGCCGCGTCGAGACCGTGATGTGCTGGTCGATCGCGCGGACCCATCGCGCAGTCTCCGACAGCGCGGCCCTGAGCTGGTCGGCAGCGAGCAGCATCGCATCGATATCGCGGGAATTGGGATCGACAAGCATCGACAGCGACAGCCACCGCTGCTTGTGCAAGGCAAACATCGCAGTCATGGCGGCCGAGATCGGATCATCGGTATCCCGACCGGACATCGCCTCGATCAGATCATCAACAGTCGGCAACACAGAATTCGACCTGGGCGAATCCGCGAGCCCTGCAACAGAATCGGTTTCCGAAGGAGTCTGCGAATCGGTCACTGGTCCTCACCATTCCCGGTGTCGCGGCGATCTGCTGCGGCAGTAGCCGAGCCTTCGAGGGTGACCCGCCACACGGGGACCGTGTGGATATAGCGGTGTTTGTGCAGCCACTGACTCGTGATCGTGAGCGCGGTGTTGGCGCGGCCGGGGGCGAGGTCGGTCAATGCCCGCGCGCCCTCGACGTGGCGCAGATCCTCTAACAGGGTGCGCTGCGACCGGGTCAGCCGCTCATGCGCGCCGGTCTCGATCGTATGCAGGCCGATGGCAGTCAGCGCCCACCCGGTCTGCTCCTGCGCGAAGCCGTGGCCAGTGAGCCAGTCGAGTATCCGCAGGACCTGCCCATGCTGACGGTCGGAAGCGGTAGCCAACTCACTAGCGGGCCGCGCGGTCCGGGTGAGCGCGCGCAGGACAGCCAGTCGCGGCACAGTCAGGCCCAGCTTTCCCAATTCGGACAATGAAGCTCTCTTCCCAATGTTTGTCGAATGAGTGATGGTCGAAAGTTGTGGGCCGCGCTCATCGCCGATCGCGACAGTGATCGGCGATATCGTCGGGCCAGCGGTATCCGCGAGGCCAGATGTGGTGATCGGCAGCGGTGATCAGCGAGCAGACCCGGGTGATGTGTCGGTCCACGTGCGGCAGAGCTGGCGTCACAACCGCAGCGGCACCGGCTTGGGCCACCGCATCGAGAATGTCGGACCAGGACATCGACCCGCCGATCGTGTACCCGATGACCTCGACGAGCGTGACACCGTATTTGTCGGCGGCACCGCGGAGCATCTCCTCGGTCCACGCGTCATCGAGGTCCAGGCGGACCACACCGACGGCACCGGTACTCAAATTCTTGAGGCCCTCGATGACCCGCCGTATCAGATCAGCCGGTTGCAGATCGACCGGGCGCTCATCGCCGCCATTCAACATGCCCGGAATGCGTTGCGATAGATGGTGATTCGTCATTGTTCCCCTCCGCGCAGCCAGGCATCGGCCTTCGCCTTGGCTTCCTCGACATCGTTTCCAGCCGACGCCTCCCGGATCATCCGGCCCTCATGTGTGTAGATCCCCCAGCTGCACGTGCGCGCGGTCGTGGCTCGGACCTTCGCGACGACATCGGCGCGGTGTTTGGACAGCCACCAGCGGTGTTCGTTGCCTTCGAGCCGCCATCCGCCGCTCGTGTGCTGTGGCTGGATCGGACCTGATGCTGCCCGGTTGCCGGTCACCCTCGGCCCCTGGTGGACCGGCCGTAGGCGTGGAGGGTCATCTGCGACCAGAAGTCGTGGCGAACCGCGTTCCACAGGTCGGTCAGCTTCGGCCAGCGTTCTCGTGCCTCCACCAGATCCGGGTAAGGCCCGTCGATCGAGGCCACCGGCAAGTCTCCGGCAGTGTCATAGATGCCGTGGATCTCGATGTTGTGCTTGTCGAGTGTCCAACTCGCTTCCAGCCCATCGCATTCGGTGACGTGCTGGTACGGAATGTCGTCGTCGGTCACGGCTGCCCCTTGGCTACTGGTGCGCTCGCCCGCGCATGGTGTCCACGAGTTCGTCCAGGGCGTCGAGCATCGCCCGCGCTTGCTCACCCACCGCCGCAACATCCACGACCGGCTCGACCGGGATGCCACGTGCGACGGCCCGCTCCAGCGGAGTCACGGTCTGCGGCTGGAGCTTTCCCGCCTCCACGAGGCGGCGCACCGCACTCTGCTTCCGTGGGCACTCCGATGCGCGACATCCCATGTGCTGTTGGAAGATCCGGTGCGCCTCGTCTGGATCTATCTCGTGTTCGGGGAGCCCGTGCGCAACCTGATCGACCACAGGCGCACTCACACGCGACCATGTCTGCTCGGGACAGACGGTCTCGAGGTCGAATCGCTCGCACACCCGCGCCGGACTGTGGGCGACAACTTCCAGGTCGTACACGATGATCGCCGCCGCATGAATACCGATGGCGATGTTCAGCGCATAGCCGACCGGGTCGGCGTGCCCTTCGGGCGGGCGCACCGTGTACACGTAGTGGTAGCCGCGCTTTTCGGCGTGACGTTGGATCGCGACCCGGCGGCGCGGCGAGTCCATCGAGGACGTTTCGAACCCGATCGCCTTCGGCGGGGTCTGCGGTTGGTTGTGGACGGTGGCCGATCGGCCCTGCTGATGTGCTGTCAGTGTCATGTCGGTGCTTCCAGATACGAGGTTGTGCGGGTGTGGATGTGGATGAGTGAGCCGCGCAGAGATATCCATCAGCCGTTGCCTCGGCGGTGACCTGGCTTCGCTATCGGAGCGATCGACGGCGACGGTGGCGGCGAGTTCGACAGCGACACAACCGATCTGCTCGACGCTGCCCCGGAAATCCACGATGAACGCACCGGATTCGTAACGGATGTGCCGGACGCACTGTGGAGGTCTCATTGCCGTACGCCCACGCGCATGCCCAGTCGCCGCTGGAACATGACACCGAACTCGTGCCCCAGCGTCGCCAATGGATGGATTCCTACGTGATGCCCCCGGAACGCCGACAACAGCGCCTCACCCGAGAGGAACAGCGCTACGGCGTCGGGTTCGTAACCGTCCGAGACCTCTGCGCTCGTATTCGGACCTGGAATAGCGTGCATAGATCACCGCCACACCACGGAAGACCGGGCTGGGCCGAGGAGCCGACGGGCAGCGGACGTCACGCTGGTACGTGACGGCAATGAACGCGCGGTCGAGGGCTGCGATACCCAGTACCACCCGGTTGGATGGTCGGTCATCGGAAGCCACACTCGTTCGCCGGACTCCAGGATCCGTACGCCGCGTTCCTCCAGCTGGGCCAGCGTGTGCACGCCGAGCCTGCCGCCCCAGGCTGGGCCAACTAGGAAGATCCACTCGCGATTCGGTCGTGAGTAACTGATGATCGGCACCGACACGCACCGGGTCTCCTCGAGAAGTTCCTCACGCACCTGCTTGCCGAGCCCTGCGGACATGGCCACCGCACCCAAAGCTGGAGTCGCGATCACTGACACGCGCTCGAACGCACGCGACACCGTGAACCCCAACTCGCGATAGACGTGGGCTACCTCATGCGCACTGTGACAGCTTTCGAACATCACCGCCCCTCCCGATGACGGCCAACGGGCTCTGATACCGCTGAGAGGTGGGATCGCGACCTCTGCCGCGCCTCCGCCGCCACATGACGAGCCCGCGCCGCACCAGCGCTGAACACCACCGAGGGCCGTGCCAAAGCTCGTTGATTCATCACCGGGACACCCCCAAACCACGGCAACGCCCGCGAACTGACGGTGCTCCATGCACCAACGCCCCGGCTGAGCATCATCGCGACTCCCTGCACGGTTTCTGCCAGGTGCGTGGTCGGCGGTCGTCGGGGGGCGGCCACGTGCACGGGACCGACGCCATCCCCATCAGTTCAAGGGCGGTCAAGCCCAGTAGGGCGGCGTACGACTTGAGCGCCGCCAGCTGCTCGGCGGCGTGAACTGCTGCAAGAGCCTGTTCTTCCGACAGCGTGCGACCGGGAAGGAAGTCCACGACCCAGCCGCCTTGCCCCACTGCCGTCGCACGGTGCTCTGTGAGATGGCTAAACATCATCTGCGCGCCTACATGTACTGACATGGGCGGATCCTCCGTGTGTGACATCTATGGAGTAAACACGTCATCATTGGTGACCATGAACTCATTTGACGATAGCTTTGACAACTTGTCATAACAAGTGCAGACAACAGATCCGCGCACAGTTTCGGATGCGCGGTAGGATCTGGTCAGACATAGCGGAAGGAGCTGTCGGCGTGCCGACGTCACCTACGGTCGCGCGGTCAGAGCTACTGCTTCGACTGAACCAGTGGAAGACCGAACAGAAGATCGACGTTCAGACAGCGGCCAAGGCCCTGAAGATCACAACCAACCACTGGCACCAGCTCATGAGCGACCGTCGTGCCCTCACCGATGAACACTTCAACGCGATGATGAAGCTGTTCGGCCTCGACGCTGATGATCGAAAGATTCTCGAGGATCTACGCGCCGACGCGCGGGAACGCGGCTGGTGGATGGATTACACCAGCCTGTTCGACGATGAGCATCGCCGACTGTTCGGGTTCGAGCATGGTGCGGAGAGCATTCAGAGCTACGAAGGGCTCATCATTCCCGGACTGCTCCAGACCGGGGACTACGCCCGCGCCATCATGAACTCTGACATCGCTCGCATCCGTCCCCTGGATGCGGACCTGTATGTCGAGGTGCGGTTGCGACGTCAACAGCGACTGACCGGCGAAGATCCGCTGCACCTGACTGCGTTAATCCATCAAGCGGCGCTGGAGCAGCGGACAGGCACGGATGAGGTTATGCGCGGGCAACTCCGGCACCTGACTGCAATGGTCCGTGAACACCCAGGAACGATCGACATCCGGATTGTCCCGTTCACCGCAGCCAACCGGCCGATCTTGTCCGGTTCACCATTCCACATCATCCACTTCGCTAGCCCGATGCTCGGACCGGTTGTGTGGCACGAATCGGTGGCTACACGAGGCATTATCGATGATGCTGCGAGAGTGCGTGAGCTACGCATCCTGTTCGACCGTCAGTTGGAGTCCGCGATGAGCCGTGACGACTCGCTGACCCTGATAGACCAGATAGCAGATCGGATAGCCTGATAGATATGAGCGCAATCAAGCCCGTCACCAGCAACAACGGTGTCTTCTTCAAGTCGTCATTCTCGAACGACGGTCCCTCCTGTGTCGAGGTGAAATTCGATAAGGAACGGGTGCTCATCCGCGACAGCAAGCAGAACACCGCGTACGTCAACGCTCCTGATGAGCAGCCGACGATCATCCTCCCGGCTACGCAGTGGGCCACTGTTCTCGACCTCACCCTGGCCGCCAAGTCCGGCCAGGTCGATTCCCTCACCATCGTTCTCCGTAGTGACGGCGGGACCGACCTCAGCGGGGCGGCCATCGGAGGCGATTCTGTGAGGCTGACCTACACGCCGGATGAATGGGACGCCTTCACCAAGGGCGTCGCGGGCGGCGAGTTCGACTACCGGTAGCAACCGTCGACGTTGGATGCCGGAGGAGATCTTGCCCCTCTGGCTACCCGGCTTCGCAGATCCTCTAGTCGGCGAGTTCGTCGCTGCCTGATCGATACAAAACCGGGTTGACGGCATGTTTTTCGCTAGCGGCGTGGACCTGATATCTTCGCCGACATGTCCCGCCGCGACGACAAATCGGTCGGCCTCGTCCTGGTCACCTACGGCAGTAGTGATGATCTTCCTCCCTTCCTCAAGTCACTCCCGCGTGCGGTCGAGCCGCTCTCCCTACAGATCGCCTGTGTAGACAACGCCTCCACCGACGGCAGCGCCGACATCGTCGAGGACTTCGGCGCGAAGGTGATCCGCAACGCCGAGAACGTCGGCTTGACTCGCGCCATCAACCAGGGCGCGGAACAAGCCGACACGGAGTGGCTGCTGATCGCCAACCCCGACACCCAGCTGACGCCAGGCTCGATCGCGCGCCTAGTGGAGACGGCCATGACGGACGACCGGATCGGGCTCGTCGGCCCCCGAATCAGCCGCCTCGACGGCACCCCATACCCCACGGGTCGACGGTTCCCCTCGATCGGTATCGGCATCCTTCACGCTCTGCTCGGGTCGGTGTGGCCAGGGAACCCTGCGACCCGCGCATACTTCGGTAACCCGGTCGACGTTGTCAGCGACGTCGATTGGATCTCCGGGTGCTGTATGTTGTTCCGCCGCAGCGTATTCGACGCGATCGGCGGATACGACGAGCGGTACTTCATGTACTTCGAGGAGACCAAAGCCGCCCTCGATGTGCACCGTGCCGGATATCGGGTGGTGGTCGATCCGACGGTGGAGATCCGCCACCGTGAGGGCGGCAGCACCCGTCACGCTCCATTCCGCAAGGTGTTCAACCACCACCGTTCGGCGTTGCGGTTCTACTGCGACTATCACCGCCGATCTCCCTGGCTGCTGGCCGCACCATTGGTCGCCGCTGGCCTGGTATTACGTGGAGCGGTGTCGGTGCTGCGGACCGCTGTAGCGCGCCCTCGCTGATCAGATTGGGATCGTGCATACCGCGATCCCAACGGTCTTCGGTTCGATGATGTGCCCGTCAACCAAGTCTTCCTGTGCCCAACGTTGTAAGCGGACGAGGATATCGGCGAGTTGGTCGGCGGTCGGGCTTGCGGCCCACACTGCGGTGTTGGCGGCGAAGTAGTCGAGATAATCGCGGTAGGGGATGCGCAATTCACCAGTGAGGGTACGGATCTCGACGTTCCGCCACGGTGTGAGCACCTGGGCGAGGTTCTCGAGGTTGACTCGGGTGGTGGTGTACACCGGTTCACCCCAGCCGTACAGCTCGTGCACGCGGCGTCGGTACTTCGCTGTGTGTGGGTAGGAGGTGTCGGAGTTGGCCGATATCACGCATACCCCGTCGGGCCGCAGGACGCGGGTGGCTTCGGCAAGGGCGGCGGGGATGTCGGTGAGGTGCCCGAGCATGTGTACGGCGGTGATGATGTCGTACGAATCGTCCTGCCAGGGCAGTGCTTCGGCGTCGCCGGTCACGAATTCGATACCGTCGGTGTCGATTCCGGGCGGGATGGCGAGATCGAAGCCGACGAGGCGACCGCGGTGGCCGAGGTCGCGTAAGTGCCGCAGCATATGCCCGGTGCCGCAGCCGATATCGAGGACGTGCGCGTTGCTCGGAGCGCCTACGGCGGAGGCGATGGCGGCTGGTATGTCGGTGGGGATGCTGCTGAATCGGGTGTGCACGTCGATTTTGGTGTTCAATACTGCGCCGTTGGCGTAGATCTGCTGGAAGTGCTTGTCTTTCATTGCTGCCACCATCCATCGTGTTCGGTCAGCCACTGCACGGTGTCGGCAAGGCCGGTGTCGAATGGAACCTTCGGGGACCAGCCCAGTTCGGTGCGTGCTTTGCTGGTGTCTATGACGTAGCGCAGGTCGTGGCCGGGCCGGTCGGCAACGAACTGTGGAGCGCGTTCGATGTTCATCAGTTCGGTGATCGTGGCGACGATCGCGCTGCTGGTGCGCTCGTCGTCGCCCGCGACGAGGTAGGACTCGCCGGCGCGGCCGTGTTCGAGTGCTGCGATGGTTGCGGCGGCGGCGTCGGTGACGTGCAGCCAGGTTCGGGATTGGTGCCCGTTGCCGTAGATCTGAGCGGGTTCGCCGTGCCGTAGACGGGCGACGGTGACCGGGATCAGTTTCTCCGGGTACTGCCAGCGGCCGTACAGGTTGCCGAAATGACAGATCGTCGCCTCGATCTGGTGGGTAGCTGTGTATGAGCGGATGAGGTGGTCGGCGGCGGCTTTGGTTGCGGCGTAAGGGTTTCGGGGCCGGTAGGGCGAGGTTTCGGTGAATGGTTCGTCGAGTGCTTCGCCGAACACCTCGTCGGTTGAGGCGTGGATCAGGCGTCGGCGTCCGCCGACGTGGCGGAGGGTGCGGAGCAGCTGTGCGGTGGTTTCGATGTTCGCCTCGATGAACGGCCGGTCGTCGGCGATCGAGGCGTCGACGAATGTTTCGGCAGCCAAATGGATCACGGCGTCGCAGTCGGCGAGCAGATCGGCCAGTAGGTCGGCATCGAGCATGCTCGCGCGGATGAACGTGACCCGGTACGAGGGCGATAGCGCCTGTGGCGCTGCGGTGTGTGCGCAGCAGTCCAGCACCGTCACCGATGTGACCTTCGGGCAGCGGAGCAGCTGATCGACGACGTGAACGCCGAGGAAGCCAGCGCCACCGGTAACGAGGACCTTCATCGCAGGACTCCCGCCAACTCGGTTGCGAGCGAAGCGGTTTCGGTGTGATCGAGGATGTGCACGTCATGGCTGCGGGTGTTGAACAGCAGCGCGAAACCGGCCTCCGCACGGAACCGATACGTGCTGGGATTCGCCCGGATGCGGTTGCGGAGTTCGGTGAGGTCGATGCCGAGGTCGGGGGCAACTCCGATATCCGGGCTTGGTGCGCTGTGCACCGAGCCTGGGGTGTGTTCATGGTGCCGATCCTGGACGGCGACATCGGCGATGTCGGCGAGAATCAGTGGGTCCGTGGCGTTGAGGTGGAACTTGCGGGCAAGCTCTTCCGGGCGGGAGAACGGTGTCGGAGTTGCGCCCTGGGGACGAGCGATCGTGGTAAGTGGTGCTCGATGGAGGTTGCCTTGGGTTTCGTCGGCGCGCCAACTGCGTCCCCAGGCACGGACCGCCGTGCGTACATCGCCGTCGGGGCGCACGATGACATGCCAGCCCTTCCAGGTCTCGGTCATCTGATACAGGCTCATCGTCCGCGAGCGCGGTGCGCGCACGAGCGTGTCGTTGAATCGGAGGATGAACCCGGCGGGCAGCTGCGCCGACAAGGATTCAGCGTCCTCGGCGACTTCGGCGAACTGTTGTGCGGTCAGTCCGCGGTAGTCGGTCATCGCGTGCCCGGCGAAGCACACTGGTGCCAGATGATGTTGGGACACACCGAGTTCGGCCAGAGTCCTGGTCAGCTCTGGCCAGCGTTGGTGGTTGGTGGCGTCGATGACCGAGATCACGGTGATGTTGTCAGTGGCCGTCGCCAGCTCTCGGATCCCGCGCAGGGTGCGAGCGTAGGTGCCGGGGCCGCGATTGGTCTCGTGCACGTCGCCGATTCCGTCGAGGCTCACACAGATCCGTGACAGGTTCGCGGACTCGATCGCTCGCAGGATCCTGCGACTGGGAGCCAACGCGTTGGTGATCAGCTGCAAGCTCGTAAAGGTAAATCGGTACGAGTTCTCCAGCGCTGCAATAAGTCCGGGCCACAGCGTCGGCTCGCCACCGGTGATGGTCACATCGAAGGTTCGCATCTGTTCAGCGGCGTCGAACACTTCGGGAATCGTGTCCGTCTCTAGCGTCGGGCCACGATAGTTAGGACCGGACGAAGAGTGGCAGTACCAGCATGTGAGCTGGCACCGGCGGGTCGTGTCGAGCAGAATCCGGGTCGGGTTGGATGGATGTGTCAGGTCCATGCCAAGGTCTCCTGTCGAGTGTTGGAGGGATGGTTGAAGCCGCGATGCAGCGCGAATTGTTCTGCTTCGGTTAAGGATTCGGGTGAAAAGGCGGCGTCGAACCACTGGCCGGTTATCCGATCGAAGCGCAGCTCACCGGCGCGCAGGAAGGCACGTACCGCGTCCATGGCCTCGCGTTCGCCACGGCGGTTCTGGCGCACACACCGCACCGACTCGAACAGCGCAGTCGATTCGAACAACATGAGCCCAGCGCACACCAGATTCGTCGTCGGTTCGGTCGGCTTGTCCACGATCGCGGACACGCGCCCGCCGGTGAGGGTGGCGGTGCTGAAATGCTGCGGATTCGGGGAGTGCGCGATCGTGATCATGCATGGTGCGGGGTCGGCCAGGAACCGGTGCACGGTGGGTTCCGGAATCACCTCGAACAGGTTGTCGCCCCACAAGGTCGCGACATATGGCTCATCGACGGTCGCGGCACAGCGTTGGAGCGCATCAGCCGTCCCCAGCGGATGTGGTTGCACGATGAAGGTGATGTCGTAATCCGGTGCGGTGCGCGCGAATAGACGCTCGAAAGCGTCGATATCGTCGGGGCCGACCACTGCGGTCAGGGAGTCGATCCCGCACCGGGTCAACAACTCCAGGCCATAGTCCGCCATCGCCCGCCCTCCCACCGTGATGAGGTGCTTGTTTCCGGTGTAAGCCGGGCGCAGGCGGGTTCCGCGTCCTCCGAGCAGGAGAATCCCGTGCACCGATCGGTGATCAGACATTGCCGCGCTTCCTCTCTCCAGTTCAGGCCGTTAGGCGTCTGGCGTCGACGGCCCGATTCATCAGGTGCAGGGGTCCGGATCGGCAGAATTCCCGGCTCCCTGTGCTCGGTGCCGAAGTGTCGGATTCAAGCCCTGACCTGAAATAGCTTGGTGTGCTTGACTAGTCGGAGGCGATCGCGCACAGGGGACTGTGAAGAACTGTCAAGAGGGGGCCGGATGCCCGGCAACGCCGAATTGGGTGCAGTACTGCGTGATCTGCGTACGACTCGGCGGCTGACCCTTGCCGCCGTGGCTCGACAGGCTGGGTGCGCGGAATCGCTCATCTCCTACGTCGAGTCGGGCCGTCGCCAGCTCCACCCCTGGCTGGCCAGCGCGCTCGACCGCATCTATCAGACCGGCGGTGTCGTCGCCGCCCTCACCCGCAGCCCAGCGCCGCCCGGCGCCCGAGTGTTAGTGCCGCTCAGCGATACCCTGGTGGTGGATCTGCCCGAAGGAGGTGCCGCGATGCCGCTGTCGCGGCGCGACCTCCTGGTGTCCCTGAGCGTGGGTATCGGCGGTGGGCACCTGCTGTCGCAATTCGACCAAGCACTCGGCGAGGTTGCACTCGGCGATGACAACCTGTCGAACTTCGAGGATGCATACGCAGCATTCCAGTCCTTCGCGCGAACCATGCCGCCACAGCATCTGATCGATGGAATGATCGGCAAGGTCGCCGTCCTCGACGCACTGCGCCGACGCAGCAGCGGGCACCAACGCCACGCATACGGGCGCATGCAAGCGCGCTACGCCGAATCACTGAGCTGGCTCAGCGAGGAATCCGGTGATCTGACCGCCGCCACATACTGGATCGACCGCGCCAGTCAGTGGGGATACACCGCGAACTGGCCCGAGATGTCGGCCTATGCCATCGTGCGCCGTTCGATGGTCGCCATCAGCTTCGCCAGCGACGGGCACCGAGCCGTCGACATCGCCAGCGACGTCTTCGACACCAACGGTGCCTCACCGCGCATCCAAGGACTCGCCGCCAAACAAATGGCCTTCGGCTACGCCCTGACCGGCGACAAAGACGCCAGCGCCCGAGCACTGGACCGAGCCATGCACCTGCTCGCGAAACCCATGCGCGAAGGCGACGCGATCCTCGGGCAACGCAGCGTCGTCAGCGAAGACCTGTTCACCATCTTCAGCACCACCTGCGACATCTACCTCGGTCGCGGACAACGGGTCGTACCGATCCTCGAACCACGCCTGACAAGGTTGTCGCAATCCTCAGCCCGAACCGCCACGATCACCCGAGCCAAACTGGCCCGCGCCTACGCCAATGTCGGCCAACCACACGAGGCCGCGCACATCGCACACGCCGCGCTCGATGACATCGCCAGCATCGGGTCACAGTCGGCCCTCAGCGAACTACGCCGCGCCCTTCCGGTGTTGCGTCGGTGGCAGGGGCTCGGCGATGTCGGCGCGGTTATTCAGCGTCTTGGCGCTACCGCTTGAGCCGCGTTACCTCGAGAACCTGTTCGGTGACCTCACCGTTTTCTGCACGGGAAATCTTGTACGCGCCTGCGTCTTTCCGATCGCTGAATGCGGCCACCAGTTCGGTACCCGAAAAGTGTAGTCCGGCACCAGCATCGGTGGCGTAGCAGTCGGTGAAGGTGCCCGATGCGATCAGCTGATGTGTCTGCTCACGCCGGGTGTCGTAATGCACGACATTGGCGAAAGGAAGAAACCCGAGACCATCTTGGAACGGGCGCACGTCGCCGAACGAGTCGGTGGTGCCCCCGGTGAACCAGCACAAGGACCCCGCCGATTCCCCTCCGAGGACAACCCCGTGATCCCAGCACTCCCGGAGCGCTCGGTTCAGACCATGTGCACGCCACACAGCCAGCAGATTCACGACACTGCCGCGATCAACCCAGATCACATCCTGGCCGAGTAGATGCGCAGACATGTCGGCGATGTTCGGCTTGTCGAACAAGCTCAGATGCGTTGTCTGCACACCAGATTCGGAGAACGCGGCGTAGAACGCGTCGATGCTGGCTTGCCGGTCGCCAGTTCCGGTAGTGATGAAGCACAGTCGAGGACGGGACGGCGCTCCGGCGAGTTCGAACGCATACCGGAATACCGGTGACGGCAACCACGGATCCCGCGCCCGATTGAAACCCATCGAGGTCGCCAGAATTGTCGGGTGATCTGCGGGCAATCCCACCTGCCTATCTTCAAGGAACACAGAGCATCTCCGTCGAGCGTAACGGCCAATCGTGCCATCGAAGGAGCAGTGCACGAACAACTCACCGCAGTTAGATCCTCTCCGGAGCGGTTGCCGAAGGCCATCCGCCTCGGTCTGCGGGTCATCTCCAGTTGTCAGAGATTTTCCAGGTCGGCTTCCTCGATCCAGCGCACCAGCAGGCTCAGCGCGCACAGCCGTTCCAGCGCCGACTGCTCGTCCAACTCCACCTCGTCGTTGGGTAGATGCCCGATCGGGTTTCGGATCGCCCCGAAACAACCTGCTCCGAAGTCCATCACTCCTCGTCGCATCGATTCGGCTGTCTGATCGTTGCTGATGCTGGGGTAGCGCAGCCGAGGCTTGCCCAACTCGGGTGGCTTGTCCGAGAACGCCTGCTTGACCAGGTCGGTCTCGGAGACGTCACGTCGGCCGGTCCTCTGCTGGAGCAACGAGTTCACCGCCTTGGCCGCAGCGAGTACTGCTTCGTGTCGATGACCGGTCGACCACTGCGCGGTCGCGGCGTTCCAGATCAGCGGATGCAGCATCGAAGCATTCATCTGCGGCGAAGTGTCTATCCCACCGAGACGTTCGATCAGCTCGGCCTGATGATCGAGACGGACGATCAGTCGGCGGGCCGCGTCGCGCACTCCTCGGTGCGGCTCGTAGTCGTCGCCGTCGGTGTTGTCACAGTCGTGGTTCTCCTGTGCCCAGCCGGGATACAGCCGATTCAGGATCGGTCCGGTGATCTCCATGAGTTCGATGAATCCGCAGTGACCGCATGGGAGGTACGCGCCGCTGGAGTCGTGGGAGAGCGCGGTCTCCTTGAGGAACGTCCGCAGTTGCTGACGGACCCACGGAATGTCGACGCCGTCGAAAGACATGGCATCTATCTTTGCCGACCCGTCCTGCGCGGCGCATCCGGATAATCCCGAAGCAAGAAGGAAGGGACCAAGGACCTATGCAGGCGTCTCGAAGAGTGCGGCGGCCCTCCGCTTCGATGGGCGGCCGTCGTACCTAACACTCAGCACTGTAGGTAACAACGCGGTCTAGGTCGACCGGTTCGACCCTCATGTGTTGATAGCTTCGGCTACCCTGCTGGGCGTGCCCGCCGAGGAACCTGAGTCCCGCGTCATCGCGGCGATGCGCTTGAGCGGCGCGCGGTTCAACGCTAAGGGCATGCCCGCCGAATCGCTCGTCGAGGTCGCCGCATTCGAGGACATTCTTCGATCGCTTGTCAAGCTCTACTGGTTCGACCGTCATCCCAACAACAAGCGCATCCCCAAAGGCTACGACGACCGCATCGCCCTACGCCTCGTCCAGAGAATCGGTGAGGGCTCAGCCGTGCCGCTACTCGAATACGACCTCGGCGCCGGTGTCATCGACATGTTCGCCGAGCAAGAACTGGAGCAGGAGTACAGCCGCGCCCTCAACACCGTCGAGTCGTTCATCGAGTACGCCTTAACCGGTCGAGGCGAGATCCCCGCAGACATACGCCGCCTTCCCGCCAACAAGATCAAGAAGCTCGGCCAGACCATGCAGCCCGGCGACACGATCCAGGTCGCCGCCACCAATGCCATCGAGTGGGACACCGTTCCCCGATACACAACGTCAGCACGCAGCAACGCCATCAACAGCCTCGACGTCGAGTCGACGCGACCTGTAACTGTCGAGGGTCAGGTCGTCGACTTTCATGTCCTCTCCGGCCGACTCATCGTCCGAGACCGAGAACACAAGGCTGACATACCCATTCCTTACTTGGCCTCCGGCCTCACAGTCAACATCGACTCCGATCGCCAACTGTTCAAGTGCCAAGCCGAAGGTATCGGCCAGTTCAACGCCAACGGCCGCCTGACCAAACTTGCCAGCGTCAACTCCCTCAATGTGATTGACATCACCGAGGATGCTCGCATCGCCCGTGCATCCCTCGATGCCCTCGCTGATCTCGGCGAGGGGTGGGTCGATGGCGAGTCAGGAGAGAAGATTTCGGCATTCGTGATCGAACGGGGCCATGCCGTGATCGAGGCGATGATCACCCTCGGGAACTTCACCCGCATCGTCTTTCCCACCGAAGAGGGCGGCATCCGCTTCTACTGGCCCGAGGCTGAAAACCAACTCACGATCGATGTCGAGCCGAACGGCGATCTGTACGTCCACGCCGCTGATCTCGATGCCGGGATGTTCGACGACGGCAAGATCTCCGCCGACGTCGACGACCTGCCCGAAGCCCTGGACTCATGGCTATCCGAGGCGGCGGCCGATGAGTAACGACGCTGAGACGCCAGAGAGCGTCCGCGAGCGCATCACCGACCCCGACCAGGAACTGCTAAGGCCGATCATCCGCCCCTGGGTCACAAACGGCGTCATTGCCCCCGACGCGTTCAATATCAGCCAGACTGACCGGAAGCACGACTTCAATCGCATGTCGATCGCGCGCAGCGTTGCAACGACGCCCGAGCAGGCGTATAAGGATCGCGCCAACGCGATCAAAGAGCGGTGCGAGCAGAACGACAAGATCTATCAGGCTCCAGCCGGGGTGCTCGCGGTGACTGTCGAGGAAGTCGAGTCCGTCGAGGTCAAGTCACCCCAAGGCAGCGAGTCACGACACCCGCTCACCGCCTGGGACGACTCGATGAACGACAACAGGCCCGACGATCATGGCCACATCGACTTCAACGAGATCCCGCCGGGCGACAAGGGCGCGTGTTTACTAGCGGCGAAAGCACTGCTCGACCGAGCCAAGAAACGAGGCTGGAAGTACGGCCCGTTCGCGGAGTGACCTGGCTGCCTCACCTAGGGGCACACCCGTTCGCGCTAGCAAGCCGGTGCGCTACAACAGCAACTTCAAGACGCCGACGGTCGACCTGAACCTTTCCAGATTGGCTGGGTGCCGTGACCGGCGTCGCTGCCGGACAGAGTGATGTGTGATCCGATGCGTTCCGACGGGACGGAATCGGTGAGTGAATCGGATTCCGCTAGAGCAGTCCGCGGCGGCCCCGTGAGCAAAACGATGAACAGCGGCACCATCGAGCACGAGCTGGAGCTGTCGGTGGGGACCTCAGCGGTTTGAGGTAGGTCGCCCAGATCGGCGGGCGATTCCGGCCGCTGCGGGAGACTTCGATGGTTGTCGAGTTGCCGGTGTCGCCTGGTCTCCGGGTCATCGGTACGGCGAGCATGAGTGGGGTTGATTGATCGGCTCATTCGATGGGTGGAGATGCGTCGATGTTGTGTTCTGCTCAGTCGGTGATGTGGTCGAAGTCGATGAGTAGGTGTCGTGGGCCGCGGAAGATTTGGCTTCGCCGATATGGTGGCGGGTCGACGACCAGGCGGGGTGTGGCGACGCGGCTTAGGAAGGTTTCCAGCGCCAGGTTGACTTCCAGTCGTGCGAGCGGGCCGCCCAGGCAGGTGTGGATGCCGCTGCCCCAGCCGAAGTGTTCGTTGTCGGGGCGTTGGATGTCGAAGCGGTTGGGGTTGGCGAACCTGTTCGGGTCGCGGTTGGCGGCGGCGTAGACCAGATATATTGCGGCGCCTTTCGGGATGACGGTGCCGGCGATGTCGATATCGGCGGTGGCGCTGCGGCTGGGGAAGAACTGCACCGCCGCCTGCAGCCGCTGGACCTCTTCGATCGCGCGTGGGACCAGTTCCGGTCGGCTGCGTACTTGGTCGTAGGATCCGGGGTTGCGCAGCAGCGTTATCACACAGTTGGTGATGGTGTTGACCGTCGAGTCGTGACCGGCGACCAGCAGCAGCCTCGCATTGGACAACACCTGCTCGGGCGGCATCGGACCATCGGGGCCGTGGTCGTGAATCAGTTCGGACAATAATCCCTGTCCGGGTTCGTGCTGGAGCTTCTCGATCAACCCGGTCAGATAGTGCATCAGTGCGTCACTGCTTGCACGGGCCTTCTCGGCGCGGGCCTTACCCTGCTCGGTGGCCGCATCCGGGCCCAGATCCATGCCGGTCAACATGTCGTAGATCCAGGCATGGAATGTGGGTTCGTCTGCGAGCGGGATCCCGAGGATCTTGCAGATCACCATCACCGGCACCGGGTAGGCGTAATCGTCGACCACATCCAGTCGGGTCTTGCCGCTGACCTTGATGTGGTCGAGCAGCTGGTTGCACAACCGCACGATGTCGGGCTCCATGTCGGGGATGACATCGGGTGAATGCGGTGGGCCGAAGTGGCGCATCACCTGCCGACGCGCCCGATCGTGACCGGGGGGATCGGAGGCGATGATGCTCGGCTGGCGACCGTAGGCCTGCATGTCCTCGGCGCCGGGCTCGGAGTCGGTGCCTGCTGTCAGGGTGGCGCCCAGCGGGCTGCGGCTGATATCGGAGCTGACCCGAGGGTCATGCGCCAGCGCCAGCAGTTCCTGATAGCCGGTCACCACGTACAGGTTGTCGGCTACCCGTGCGACCGGGGTCTGGCGCAGTTGGTCGAAGAACGGGTACGGGTCGGCGCGGTGTTCGTATTTCATCGCCTCCGCCCAAGCGGTCGCTGCAGTCATGCTGGCTCCCTTGTTCAGTGGTACTCGGCGCCCCGTGAGGTGGGGTCGTGACCGGTCAGCACCACATCGGGAATCTCGGTCGGCACTCGTGGATCGGGGAAGCGGGCCGGCATCGGTGCCGGGTCGGGCGCTTGGTCATAGCCCGGCGGCGGTGGCGGGAACGGCGCCGAGCGCTCGATCATCGCTGCGTAGTACGGCAACCACTTGCCATGGTTGAACGTCACCGCCCCGACGATGCGGCCGCGGCGGCCATAGGCGGCAGCAAAGCGATAATCGTCGGGACAACCCTGGGTGAACACGATCTCATCGCCGAACGAGCACACCCCCACACCCTTGATGTTCACCCCGAATTGGGCCGACCAGAACGAGGGCAGCGGCAGATGCGGGCACCGTTCGGTCTCCAGGCTGATCATGTTGTTCGCGGCGACCCGCGCCCCGCACACGGCGTTGTCCCAATGCTCCATCGAGATGAACTGATACTCATACAGCACGTGTGGCTGACGCGCGATATCCCCGGCCACGAAGATGTTGTCGGTCACCACGCCGTTGATATCGAACGCGCGACAGCCCGCATCACAACCAACCCCCCAGAAACCGGCGGCCAACCCAGCACCTGCCAGCCACTCGACGTTGCGGATCGACCCCAACGACGCCACCACCACATCGACATCCAGCGTGGTCCCATCCGACAGCCGAGCCCGGCGCACCCGCCCGCCGGCATCGCCGTCGAGGGCTTCCACCGACACGCCGGTGCGCAGGTCCACCCCGGCGCCGCGCTGCATCCGGGCGGCGATATCGCCGATCACCCCGCCCAGCGGCCCCACCAGCGGACCGCCGCCGCGCTCGGCGACGGTCACCGGCAACCCCAACTCGCAGCACACCGAAGCCATCTCCGAGCCGACAAACCCCGAGCCGACGACAAGAACCCGCTTCGGGCCCGCCCGCAGCGCCGCCTGCAGCCGAGCCGCGTCATCACAGGTGCGCAGCGTAAACACCCCCTGCAGGGCCCTCTCGGTCGGGTTGAACCACGGCCGTGCCCGAACACCGGTGGCGATAAGCAGCCGGTCGTAGGGCACAGTGTCTCCGGTGGCCAGCAAAACCTGTTTGTTCACCCGGTCCAAACCGGTCGCGGCCACACCCAACCGCCACTGCACGTCGATGTCCCGCATGCGGGGAAGCTTGGTGTGATCGGCGCGAACCCAGCCCTTCAGCACCTGCTTGGACAACGGCGGACGGTCATACGGTTCGTACGACTCGTCACCGATAAGGGTCAAAGACCCACAGAAGCCCTTGTCCCGCAAAGCCTCCGCAGCGCGAAGCCCGGCCAGCGACGCACCCACGATCACGATCCGACCCTCAGCCCGAAACGTCGCGACCAGGTCCGCAGCCAGCGACGCGGTGCTCATGCCTCAGGCTCCGGCCCGTCAGGGGTATAGGTCTCCACCACGATCGCCTGGACCGGGCACGCCGCCACCGCCCGCAACACGCGCTGGCGCTGCGCGTCATCAGGGTTGGGGTCATACGCCAGCGCCTCCTCACCCAGCATTTCGAGCACATCCGGCGCCAGCGGGACACACTGCGCATACCCCTGACACCGATTCAGATCAACCACGATGCGCATACCCTCAGCTCCTCACCGAACCGAGTCCCGATGCAGTCACCCCCGCGAAACCGCTGCGGGACGATCACGCCCCGAAGTACCAGCGCCGGGCGGGCACCTCACAAAGGATTCGTAGCACCCGATGTCAACGATCTAGTCATTCGCCAGCCGACAACCATCACCATCTTCAGCGTCCCACACCGCCAAGAACTGCCACCACCGCCACACGGAATCAAAACACATCGCCTATCGGCAGCAACTGCACACCAACGAACCCGAAGCAGACCCCCACATCACATTCGTCGACGAAGCCCAGGGCGAGGCACTCGCCCAGCAACAGGCCAATGTCCTCCCCGAGATCGCCGATGGCAAGCGGCCCAGCAAGACGAAACCACCCGCCTATAACTTATAGTCGGCTTCGATCACCAGCCGCCCACCCGAAAACCGCAGGTCGTCCCTGTTCCCATGTTCGACACGCCTCGCCCAGGGCACGAACCTACGACAGGGCCATCCGTAAGGGATCGACGCCTATACGATGGCAAAACTGCGCCCTGCCCGATTGCTCGTGTCCGGCATGTTGCTGGCCAGCCGTCGCGGCTTGTCATCAAACCCGCCATTTAATGGCTGACGTCAACCAACGACACCCGCGCGCCCCAACGCTAGTAATCGATACCACAGCCATAACTGGGCGGAATTTCAATGTTTCCGCAGCTCAGAGGCTCACCGAACTAACGCCACCCAACGCTGACAACCCTTGACAACGACACCCATTGCACGCTAGTTCGATGTGAGTACATGGAGTTACCCATGTGCTCACGAAATCAGTCGCTCTTTGTGCCAGCCGCCGATCGCAGTCGCTCCAGCAGTTCCGGCCCGGTCCAATCCCGGCGGCCACCCTGTTCGGCCGCGACGATGAGTTCGATGAGTCGCTGATTGACCGGCGTCGGCAGTCCCACCATCGCACCCAGGCTCACGATCTCCCCGCACAACCAGGAGATTTCGGTCTTGCGGCCCAGTTCGAGGTCATCGGCCATCGACGAGCGCGCCTCCGGATCGATGGCCAGTACCTTTCCGGCGACCCGGCGGAAGATCCCGTCCGGAACGGTCAGCAGCCGGGCCATCCATTCCGGCGGCAGCGGCGTCAGCCGGGCGGGACGAATTCGCGCTCTGTGCATCGCGGCGAGCGCCTCGCGCTGGGTGAGGGCCAGACAGCGCCGGAAGTCGCGGTCGGACAGTTCCTCGCGCAATGGCCGCCCGGACAGCGCGTTGATCGGGTTGTTGAGGTTCAGCAGCAGCTTCGCCCATTGCACCGGCAGCAGATCCGGATACCGCCGCAGTGCCAGACCTGCCCGCGCGAATACCTCGGTGAACCGTGCGAGCGCCGGATCGTCCTGCACCGCGAGTCCGCCCTCGGTGCCGCGGTGGAACCGGCCGTCGGGATGGTGCACCACGTTGAACATCACCATCCCTGCCAGCACCACACAGGTCGGCAGGATCTCGCGGATCACCGCGTCGTTGCCGATCCCGTTCTGCAAGCTCAGCACCACGGTGCCAGGGCGGATCTTGCCGTCGAGATCGCGCACGGCCGCCGCGGTCGCCGCCGACTTCACCGTAACCAGCACCAGATCGGCGGATCCGACATCCTCCGGCGTGGTCGACACCCGCACCGTATCCCCGGCCACCGCGACGTCACCGCCGTCGAGGTCGGTGAGCCGCAGCCCGGACGCACTGATCTCGTCCAGCACCCGCTGCCGACCGACGAAGTTGACATCGGCGCCGACCGCCGCCAGCTTGCCACCGACAAAGGACCCGATACTCCCGGCGCCCAGGACGAGCACCCGTGCGGGTGCCATCACCTCACTCACGCCGACCCAGCCTCCGTGCGTTTCATCTGGTCTCCAGAAAACCGGCCGCTTCGTAGGCGGCCAGTGCGGCGTTCGAGCGTTCGCGCACCGCGGTGATCAATTCGGGTGGGCCGAGCACTGTGACGCCGGAACCGAAACCGAGCAGCAGCCGCGCCATCCAGTCCATGGTGGCGAAACGCATGGTCGCCTCGATGCTGCCGTCCGGGTGCACCGCCATCCGATGCATCGGGTATTGATCGAGCACCCAACCGTAATCGCCGCGAATGCGCAAGCGCGCCAACGGAACCGCCGGATCGTCCTGGAAAAGGTCGAGCGCGGCGGCCGCCTCGGTCGCGTGACTCGGCGGCCGGGCGGGCTCGTCGAGTTCATCGGCCGCCTCGATCCGATCGAAGCGGAACAATCGCACCCCTTCGGCCTCGCGGCACCAGGCCTGCAGGTAACTGTTGTTGTCCACCAGGACAATGCGAATAGGATCGACGACACGCTCGGATACGACATCACGACTCGCCGAGTAGTAGACCAGCCGCAGCGCCCGCTGGCGGGCCAGCGCGGAACGTACTGTCGAGACCGCCGGCGCCTCGGTCGGCGGGTGCGCGTGGGTCTCGTCGACGGTCTTGCCGCCGACGATGGCCGATTCCAGTTTCGCGATCGCCGCATGTGCCGCGGTCGGATCGACCATGCCCGGCATATCCACGATCGAGCGCAGCGCCACCAGCAATGCGGTCGCCTCGGTCGAGGTCAGCCGCAGCGGCCGGTCGATGCCCGCCGAGAAGGTGACCTCGATGCTCTCCTCGGAGAACGACAGGTCGATCAGATCGCCCGGCCCGTAACCGGGTAGGCCGCACATCCACAGCTGGTTCAGATCGCTCATCAGCTGCTTGGTCGTCACGCCGAGATCGGCGGCGGCCTCGGCGGCACTGATTCCCGGATTCGCGATGAAATAGGGAATCATGTTGAGCAGCCGCGAGAGCCGAACCGAAAGTCGACTGCGCTCAGCTGTGCCTATCACTCGCTCGCTGCGCTCAGCTGCGCCTATTCTTCGCTCGCTGCGCTCACTCACGCGGTGACCTCCGTGTGGTCGAACACCGAACGCAATCGCGCCACCACATCGGCGCGCAGCTCCTCCGGTGCGAGCACCACGGCGTCGGGACCGAGTCCGGTGATCAAGCGCGCCAACCAATCTCGGGATCGGATGGGCAATTCGACGACCACGCCGCGGCGTTCGCCGATCGTGCGCTCCTCCAGCACGGGTCCGAGTCGGCGGATCTCGCGGCCGCGGCCGTCGGCCACCCACACCGTCGCGGTGCCGGACACCGGGGCGCTGCCGGTCACGGTGCCGACAATCGCACGCAGATCCACGCCCTCGGGCTTGCCGACCGCATTGGGCGGGCCGTAGGCGGTCACATCGTCGCCGATACGCGATAGCCGGAAGCTGCGGACCGCATCGCGATTGCGGTCGTGCCCGACCAGATACCAGCGGCCGTTGTGGGTCACCACACCCCAGGGCTCCACATCACGCATAACATACGGCTCGTTGATCGCACCCCGATGTTCGAACTGCACCGCCTGCCCCGCATCGATCGCGGCGAGCAACTTGCCGAGCACCGCATCCGAACCGCGGGTGCGCGCCGGAACCGCGGGCACCGAGGCCACCGCGGCATCGGTCTCGACGTGGATCCCGGCCGCACGCAACTTCAGCAGCGCGCCCTCGGCCGCGGCCGCCAGCTCCGGCGACTCCCACATCTGCACCGCGACCGCCACGGCCGCCGCTTCCTCACTGGTGAGATCGATGTCGGGTAGCTCGTAGGCGTCGCGGTTGATCCGGTAGCCCTCCACCGTCGAAAACCGGCTGACCTGCCCGACCTCCAAGGGAATCCCCAGATCACGCAGCTCGTTCTTATCGCGCTCGAACATTCGACTGAACGCCTCGTCGCTGGCCGAATCCTCGTACCCCGCGACGCTGTCCCGAATCCGCTCCGCGGTCAGGAATTGCCGGGTCGACAGCAGCGCGATGACTAGATTCATCAGCCGCTCGACCTTGGATATCGCCACTCGACACAGGGTAATCGGCCGCCCGCCGTGCCCGCGCGTCGGCGCGCGATTCTCCCGGATCCGGTTCGCGCGCCACCATCATGGACCCATGATCATCGCATTCTCCGTGACACCGCTGGGAGCGGGTGTAGATGTCGGCCGAGCCGTCGCCGAGGCCGTGCGCGTCGTACGGGCCAGCGGCCTCCCGAACCGCACCGACGCCATGTTCACCACCGTCGAGGGCGAGTGGGACGAGGTGATGGCTGTGGTCAAGGACGCCACGGACGCCATACTCGCGGTCGCACCCCGCTGCAGCCTGGTCCTGAAAGCCGACATCCGGCCCGGCATCACCGACGCGATGACCTCGAAGGTCGAGACCGTCGAGCGCTATCTCGCGGAGAGCTAGCCCAAGCCCACGCCGACTTCGTCCAAGACCTATCGGCCTCCACACCGCAGTCACAATCTGCGCGCGGGGATCGATAGGCCTGTGACGGCACAGGCCGACAGCGGCGCGCACTGTGATCGCGCTACTTCCTCTGGGGCGGAAGTTGGCTACATCGAGGCGATCAGCCGATCCACGCGCTCGTCGACGGAGCGGAACGGGTCCTTGCACAACACGGTGCGTTGGGCTTGGTCGTTGAGCTTGAGGTGCACCCAGTCCACGGTGAAGTCGCGCCCGGCCTCCTGGGCCGCAGTGATGAAATCGCCGCGGAGTTTGGCGCGGGTGGTCTGCGGCGGGGTCTCCACGGCGGCGTCGACGGCCTCGTCCTCGGTGACGCGCTTGGCCAGACCCTTGCGCTGCAACAGGTCGAAGACGCCGCGACCGCGCTTGATGTCGTGATAGGCCAGATCGAGTTGGGCGATTTTGGGATCGGACAGCTCCATGCCGTAGCGATCCTGGTAGCGCTGGAAGAGCTTGCGCTTGATCACCCAGTCGACCTCGGTGTCGACCTTGGCGAAGTCCTGCGCCTCGACCGCGTCCAGGGTACGGCCCCACAGGTCAACGACCTGGTCGATATTGGGGTCGCGGTCTCGGTTGCGCAGGTGCTCGACGGCGCGGGCGTAGTACTCGCGCTGGATATCGAGTGCGCTGGCTTGGCGACCACCGGCGAGCCGCACCGGACGACGGCCGGTCAGGTCGTGGCTTACCTCGCGGATGGCACGGATCGGGTTGTCCAGGGCGAAATCGCGGAAGGAGACGCCCGCCTCGATCATTTCCAACACCAGCGCCGCCGTGCCGACCTTCAGCATGGTGGTGGTCTCGGACATATTCGAATCGCCGACGATCACGTGCAGACGGCGGTATTTCTCCGCGTCGGCGTGCGGCTCGTCGCGGGTGTTGATGATCGGGCGCGAGCGGGTGGTCGCCGAGGAGACGCCCTCCCAGATGTGCTCGGCGCGCTGCGAGAGGCAGAATGTGGCCGCCTTCGGTGTCTGCAGCACCTTGCCCGCACCACAGATCAGCTGGCGGGTGACCAGGAACGGCAGCAACACGTCCGAAATGCGGGAGAACTCCCCCGCGCGCACGACAAGGAAGTTCTCGTGGCAGCCGTAGGAGTTGCCCGCGGAGTCCGTGTTGTTTTTGAACAGGTAGATGTCGCCGCCGATGCCTTCCTCCGCGAGGCGCTGTTCGGCGTCGATCAGCAACTCCTCCAGCACGCGCTCACCGGCCCGGTCGTGGGTGACCAGCTGCGCCAAGTTGTCGCACTCTGCGGTGGCGTACTCCGGATGCGACCCGACATCGAGGTAGAGCCGAGCACCGTTGCGGAGGAACACGTTAGAGCTACGGCCCCAGGAAACTACCCGGCGGAAAAGATACCGGGCCACCTCGTCAGGGCTGAGCCGACGGTGTCCGTGGAAGGTGCACGTCACACCGAATTCGGTCTCGATCCCCATGATTCGTCGCTGCACACTATCGACATTACAGCCATGTCATGCACTCGCGTGGGGCTGCGGACAACCCCGGTGCATACGTCTTCACAACGATTTCGCACGTGAGCGAAATGTTCGGCGGAAAACTACCGGCCGAAACGAAGGCCCTCCCGAAAATCGAGAGGGCCTTCGCAGTCGCGCGGATCGTGGCGGACTACTCCGACTCCGGAGCATCCTTCGGCTCCGCCTCGGCGGCCGCCGCCTCGGCCTTGGTCGCCGACTTACCGCCGGTCAGCAGCTGGTCCAGGGTCGCACCCGCGACCCGGCGGAATGCCCGCCGCGGCCGCGCCTGTTCCAGGGTGGCGACCTCGAGCGAACCCACCCCGAGCACCCGCTTGTCCTTATCCGCGGCACCCTCGGGCACCCCGGCCTGCAGGGCCTTCACCGCTACCCCGACCGCACCGGCCAAATCGAGTCCCGGCTGGTAGGAGGTCTTCAACGCGGTCATGATCGGCTCGGTCGTACCGCCCATCACCACGTATTCACGCTCGTCCACGATCGAGCCGTCGAAGGTGATCCGGTACAGCACCGATTCCGATGACTGTTCCGGGTAGCCGACCTCGGCCACGCAGATCTCCACCTCATAGGGCTTGAGCTGATCGGTGAAGATCGTGCCGAGGGTCTGCGCGTAGGCATTGGCCAGACCGCGACCGGTGACATCGCGCCGGTCGTACTGATAGCCCTTCAGATCGGCCTGCAGGATGCCGCCGCGGCGCAGCGCCTCGAATTCGTTGTACTTGCCGACGGCCGCGAAACCGACGCGGTCGTACAGCTCGCTCACCTTGTGCAGTGTCGCGGACGGATTCTCCGCGACGAACAGCACACCCTTGTCGTAGGTCAGCACGATCACACTGCGACCGCGAGCGATGCCCTTGCGCGCGAGCTCGGTCTTGTCGCGCATGATCTGTTCGGCCGACGCGTAATACGGCAGTGTCATGCTGAGGCACTCCCCTCTTCCGCGGCCTCGCGATCGGCGACGATCGCCCGCGTGATCTCCTCCAACCGCGATTCGGTCACCTCGTCGGCACCCTCATCGTTGATCACGATCGCCGTCGGGTAGATGCCGCGCACCAGATCCGGTCCGCCGGTGGCGGTATCGTCGTCAGCCGCGTCGAAGAGTGATTCGACGGCGATCCGCAATGCGCGGTCCTCATCGATTCCCTTGGCGTACAGCTTTTTCAACGACGACTTCGCGAACATCGAACCCGAACCGACCGCGGTGTAACCGAACCGCTCCTCACTGCGTCCGCCGACCACGTCGTAGGACACGATCCGACCGGCCTTGTCCGGATCGGTGGCGTGCTGGTCGTAACCGACCAGCACCGGAACCACCGCCAGACCCTGCAGTGCGGCAGGGAGGTTGTCGCGCACCATCTTCGACAGCTTGTTGGCCTTGCCGTCGAAGGTCAGCGAGACGCCCTCGATCTTCTCGTAATACTCCAACTCGACGGCGAACAATCGCACCATCTCGATGGCCATGCCCGCGGTGCCCGCGATACCGGCCGCCGAATAGGTGTCGGTGATGTACACCTTCTCGATATCCCTGCTGGCCAACAGGTTTCCCTGGGTGGCCCGCCGGTCACCGGCGATCAGCACACCCCCGCGGAACGAAACCGCCACGATGGTGGTTCCATGCGGAGCCAGCTCCTTCGCGGCGGTGCCACCGGAAATTCCGGTGGCACCATCGATCGCGCCGAATCGGTTGCCCGGCAACAGTTCCGGTGCGTGCATGCGCAGGTGCTCGGTGAATGACGAGAGGGCGTGCCCCGGGTGGAGACGCAAGGGGTCACCTGCTGTCACTGGCCGCCCTTCTGCACATACGCACGAACGAAGTCTTCCGCGTTCTCCTCGAGCACATCATCGATCTCGTCGAGCAGGTCGTCGGTGTCCTCCGCCAGTTTTTCGCGGCGCTCCTGACCGGCGGCGTCAACGCCCTCCGGGCCCTCGTCCTCGTCGCCGCCCCCGGCGCGCTTGGTCTGCTCTTGTGCCATGGCAGCCGACCTCCTCTGTCCTCATCATGACCAGGGCTCCATTCTGAGCACGACCCTGATCATGAGCAATGTCCGTGCCCGTACATCAACACTACCCAGCCGCCCTGACAACGTGCTCGGTTATCGGCCGTGCGGGCGCGGCGTGTTCGCGGCTGTTTTTGTTTGCAGCGCCTGCGGAGCTGCGGGTTCGCGACCCCCTGCTGTCTCGCGTCCGACCCTTTCGAGCGACCTGCAAGCAGTCCGCAAGCAGCGCCGTCGACACCCGGCCTGCGGCGCATGCGCTTCGACGGCTCGGACGCGAGACGGGCGCCGAACGGCCGCTCCTGAGACTCGCTCCGTTGGGGTCACGTTCGCGACAATTGTTGCTCTCTGGGCGTATTCACCCAACCCGGTTAAGTGGTGAGCTGTTCGACCAACTCAGCGGCGGTGTTCACGCCGTCGAGCAGCTTGCCGACGTGGGCCCTGGTACCGCGGCGGGGTTCCAGGGTCGGAATGCGCACCAGTGAATCGCCGCCGAGATCGAAGATCACAGAATCCCAGCTGGCCGCCGCGATATCGGCACCGAATCGGCGCAGACATTCGCCGCGGAAGTAGGCGCGGGTGTCGGTCGGCGGCTTGGTCATCGCGTCGAGCACCTGCTGCTCGTTGACCAGGCGTTTCATCGATCCACGGGCGACCAGACGGTTGTACAGCCCCTTGTCCAGGCGGACATCGGAGTATTGCAGGTCCATCAGGTGCAGTTTGGGAGCGGCCCAGCTCAGGCCCTCGCGCTTGCGCATCCCCTCGAGCAGCCGCAGCTTGGCGGGCCAGTCGAGCAGGTCGGCACATTCCATCGGATCGCGCTCCAGCAGATCCAGCACGTTGGCCCAGTTCTCCAGGATGTGCTTGACGCGCTCGTCGTCGTTGCCGCTGCGGGCCACGAACTTCTCCACCCGGTCCAGGTAGATGCGCTGCAGCGCCAGACCGGTGAGTTCGCGACCGTCGGTGAGCGCGACCGTGGCGCGCAGGGTCGGGTCATGGCTGATCTGGTGGACGGCGGTAACCGGACGGGCCAGCTGCAGATCCGACAGATCCTCACCCGCCTCGATCAGGTCCAGCACCAGCGCGGTGGTGCCGACCTTGAGGTAGGTGGACATTTCCGCGAGGTTGGCATCGCCGATGATGACGTGCAGGCGGCGGTATTTGTCCGCATCGGCGTGCGGTTCGTCGCGGGTATTGATGATGCCACGCTTGAGTGTGGTCTCCAGGCCGACCTCGACCTCGATGTAGTCGGCACGCTGGGACAGCTGGAATCCGGCGTGATCACCGGACTGACCGATGCCGACCCGGCCGGAGCCGCAGATGACCTGGCGCGAGACGAAGAACGGGGTGAGCCCGACGATGATCTGGTTGAACGGGGTGTCGCGGCTCATCAGGTAGTTCTCGTGGGTGCCGTACGAGGCACCCTTACCGTCGACATTGTTCTTGTACAGCTGTAGCCGCGGCGCGCCCGGCACACTCGACGCGTGCCGCGCCGCCGCCTCCATGACCCGTTCGCCGGCTTTGTCCCAGATGACCGCATCCAGCGGATCGGTGACCTCGGGCGCGGAGTACTCCGGATGAGCATGGTCGACATAGAGCCGGGCGCCGTTGGTCAGGATCATATTGGCCGCGCCGACCTCGTCGGCGTCGATCACGGGGGCCGGACCGTTCATCCGGCTCAGGTCGAACCCGCGGGCGTCGCGCAGCGGCGATTCCACCTCGTAGTCCCAGCGCGTGCGCTTCGCGCGCGGCACCCCCTCCGCGGCGGCATAGGCGAGAACCGCTTGGGTCGAGGTGAGAATCGGGTTGGCCGACGGCTCGGTGGGTGTGGAGATGCCGTATTCGACCTCGATACCGATGATGCGCTGCATACCGTCGAGCCTAGGCGACGCGTGGCTGCCGTCGGTCGCGACCGGCGGCATCGGCGATCTTCGGGTGACCTCGATGTCATACCGACGGTGGTACTTCCGGAGGATACGGGTCGGCCGAAGCAGCCGGGATATTCGGAACATGACCGATTCGATCGCCGAAATCCCGGGGCACCACCGAAAGTCGGATGAATTCAGATGGGATGAACCGAGCACTGTCACGCAGCCGAAGCATCCCGCGCGGTTGGTCGCCCTCGACGTACTACGCGGCATCGCGATACTCGGCACGCTCGGCACCAATATCTGGATCCTCACCCATCCCGAGGGCCTCGTCGGGTACATCGACGAATTAGGCGGCCCGGTGACCGGCTGGACGTGGTCGGAGCGCGTCCTGCAGCAGCTCGCGCAGGGCAAGTTCCTCGGACTGCTCACCATCATGTTCGGCGTCGGCCTGGCCATCCAGCAGGGCTCGGCGCTGCGAGCCGGGCGACGGTGGCCTGGCAGCTATCCGTGGCGGGCCGGGCTGCTGTTCCTCGATGGTGTGCTGAACTTCCTGTTCGTCGCGGAATTCGATGTGCTGATGGGCTATGCGGTCACCGGCTTGGTCGTCGCCTTTGTTGTCGCGACAAGTGAACGCGCGCAACGTCGTTGGCTGACGATTTCGGCCGGATTCCATACCGCGATGCTGACACTCATCGGCATCGCCATGGCCGTTGCGAACCAACAGGATTCGACGCCGCGCGCGCCGCTGGCTCCGAATCCCTACGCGGACGGGTCATTCTGGGATCTGGTGCTGTTCCGACTCGAGAATGCCGGCATGTTCCGCTTCGAACCGATTTTCGTCTTCCCGATGTCGATCGCGCTGTTCCTCGCGGGTGCGCGGTTGTTCTGGGCCGGGGTGTTCCGCCCCGAGGGTGCGCGGATCCGGCGGCGACTGATGATCATCGGATTCGCGGTTGCCGCGCCGATCGATCTGGCGGTCGGTGTGCTCGGCGGCGATCTGGTCTTGCTGACCAGGTACGGCACCGCCCCGTTCGTCGCCCTCGGCCTGCTCGCGCTCGTCGCGGAGTTCTACTTGCGCCGTCCACGGGTCGGATTCGTCGGCAGGCGGCTCACCGAGGTCGGGCGGATGGCCCTGAGCTGCTACATCCTGCAGAATCTGGTCGCTTCGACGCTGTGCTACGGGTGGGGTTTCGGACTTGCCGCGCGCGTCTCCCTGGACGCCAGGGTGCCGTTCACAGTTGGCATCTACCTGCTTGTCGCGCTGGTTATCGTGACCGTCGCACACCTGTGGTTGCGCCGGTTCGAGCGCGGTCCGGTCGAGTGGGTATGGAATCTCAGCTACCGCGCGCTGGCCCGCGAACACTGAGTCACGCAGTACCTCCACATATCACCGCAGTTCAATGGCCGAAACAGGGACGAACGCGACCGAATCGGCCGAATGCGACCGAGAAGAACACGAGTAGCGGACTACTCGTGTTCTTTTCGCGCCGGTGCCGGATGCTGACGCGGCGTCACCGAACCGCGTCGGGCGTATGGATTTCAGTCGCACAGGAGGTGCACAGTGTCGGAACCAGCCCGAGCAATGAGTAAGGACCGCGCGTTCGCCGAACTCGAACGTCTCGCGAACGACGACCTGATCCGCTTCACCGGGCCCGCCGCTCCGACCACCGTCGGATTGACAGGTTTCGACCCACAATCCGGTCGGCCGCTACCGGGCTGTGTGGCCGGTGTCGTCATCCGCCGCGGCAGCACCCCGGCCGCACCCGAACATCTCGATCCGCGAAATGCATTGGCGCTGGTGCGATTCTGCCGATTCCTCGCTGCGAATTTCGGTGTCACGGAGTTGCTCACACTCGGGCCGGACGGCGACGGAACGCATTCCGACGACTGCCACAGCCAGGGCCGCGCCGTGGATTTCGCCGGGGTCACCATGCCGGTCGGCGACGTATCGCGGCGGATCACCGTGGCAGCGCATTGGGGCACCGTCGAGACCGCGGTGACGCCGGGCGGAACGTGGCCGCGCGGCACCGGATCCCGGGTACGCTACCGACTCGACGAACCCGATGCGAGTCCACTCGGCGATCCGGACGGTGATCTGTTCGTCGCCGACTTCTTCCGCAGCGTCTACGATTTCGCGGCGGGCGAATGGCAGGACTGCTCGGACAGTCCCGATCCCGCGACTGCCATCTCCGGTATCGGCGATCCGAGTTTCATCCTGCATCCCGACCATCCGGACGACCACGCGCTACCCGCCACGTCTGGCCGCGCGGCGCATACCGATCACCTCCACTTCCAGATCGGCAAGTCCGGGACCGAGTAGGTGGACTAGCGTCGTCGGTGTGACGCTCGCCGACCGATATCCCTTGCTGCACACGCCAACCCGCTGGGAATGGGGCGGTTTGGACGTACTGTTCTCCACCGAGCTGCCACCCGACGAATTGGTCACCAATATCCACGTCATCTGCTTCGTCGGAGCCGATATCGTGCTGTGCCGCGACGATCGCGGTATTTGGATCGTGCCGGGCGGCACCAGAGAGGCGGACGAAACGATCGACGCCTGCGTGCGCCGCGAACTGATGGAAGAGGCCGGTGCCCGCCCGGCCGGGCCGGTGCGGCCGTTCGGCGCCCATCACACGACCACCGATCGGCCCGTACCGCACTACCCTTGGCAGCCGCACCCACACAAGGCGTGGCTCTGGTGCACGGCGAATGTGGTGCTCGAATCCGCGCCGACCAATCCCGAGGACGCGGAGAATATTCTCGAGGTGCGCGCGTTCGCCCCCGAGGAGGCAATGCGACGGTCCCGCACCGATGGCGACCACATGGCCGAATTGCTAGCCCTCGCAATCGAATTCCACCACAGCTGATCAGTCGAGGGACGCACGGAATCCGGTGAGCAGTCGAGCGATATGGGCCGGCGCCTGCTCCGGTTCCAGCGGTGTGTGTTCGACGAGCAGGCGATACCAGAAGGGTCCGAAAATCAGATCGGCGGCGTACTCGATATCCAGGTCGGCGGCCAGTTCACCACGCGCTACACCGCGGGTCACTATGCGCGCCACCACATCTCGCCGGGTCTGCACCCAATCCCGGAACGGTCCGGCGAATTCCGGATCCAGCTGGGCCTCGGCCATCAACCCGCGCAATGCCTTGACCCGCAACGGATACTCGACGACACGGTAGAGCGCCTCGAGGAAGATGGTCAGATCTTGTTCCGCCGAGCCGGTATCCGGATCCGGCATGCGCTGGGTGACCACGACGCCTTGGGCATCCATGACCAGAACCGCCTTCGACTTCCACCAGCGGTAGATCGTGCTCTTGGCGACACGCGAGCGCGCCGCGACCCCCTCGATCGTCACCCTGCCGAAGCCCTGCTCCTCCAGCAGTTCGGCGGTCGCCCGCAGCACCGCATCGCGTGCGGATTCGCTGCGGATCCGACCGCCGGACCGCGGTGTCGCATCACTTCCCGTCGCCATGGCGGTCAGTGTATTCGTCTGCTATCGTTTTTCGAAACGCTACGGAGCGTTTCGATTCAGGAGATGAGCGATAGTGAGTGCGATCGTGGTGAACCACGGCCTCGGAGCCCGCGCCGACAGCGTGTGGTTCCCCTATTTCACGGCGGAACTGGCCGCGCTCGGCCATACCGTGACAATCCCGAACCTGCCCGATCCGGACGCACCCAAGCTGGATTCGTGGCGCAAGGACTTCGCCACAGCGGCGGCCTCGGCAGGTCCGGCCGGGGAGACCGTCCTGGTCGGCCACAGCATCGGCGGCGTCAATGTGCTGCGCATGCTCGAGCAGCATGATGTCGCCGCAGCCGGACAGTTCGCCGGGGTGCTGCTGGTTTCCACCGCCGCCCATGAGGTCGGCTATGACATATTGGCCGAATTCTTCGCCGATCCGTTCGACTGGGCACGAATTCGTGCGGCGGCGCGCGAATTCCGGGTGTTGGCGGCCGCCGACGATCCGGTCAATGTGCCCGATCCGGTGGAACACGTCGGACTGCTGGTACGCGGCCTGGCGGCCACCGCCGTGCTCACCGCGACCGGCAGCCACCTGGGCAACTTCCCGGACGATCACATCGAACTGCCCGAGGCCGTTCGATTGGTCGACGAGATCCAGGCGGCCGCACGGTGACCCAGCAGCAGACAGACGGAGGCCACACGCCGGCCACGCAACCGGCGGGTCCGGTCAAATGGAAGCTGTGGCTGTTGACCGTCATCGGCATCTATCCACTGCTGACGGTGCTGGTGACGATCTCGGCGCCGCTGCTCGAACCGCTGGCACCGCCGCTGCGGCTGGCGATCATCGTGCCGATCGTCGTCGCGGCCATGGTGTGGGTCGTCATGCCGTTCCTCACCCGGCGCTGCGCGCGCTGGCTGATGCGATGACGGATTCTATTAGCATCATGCGCAGACCCGATCCCGGACACTACGACCCGACCGTGCCAGCGGATCGTGAACCGGCACACGAGTACTCGGGTCCGGCACTGCTCGACGCCCCGGGGCTGGAGGTTCCGGTCGAGGTCACCCTCGGCGGGCATCCGGATCCGATCGACGGCCGCTACCACTGGTACGGCCGCGTCACCCCGCGCGACGGCCACGAGTTACCCGATCCGCGACGTGCCGAACTACTCCGCACCCGGCTCGGCGGCGGGCCCTCCGCAGGCCGCCTCCAGTTGCGCGACCCCTGGGGCAACTTCCGCATTGTCGGCATCGGCACACCGCCCTATCCGCTGGCCGTCGGCTGAGCGGCTGGGCGCAGGAGCCACGCGCGCAGCGCCTCGGTGACCTCGTCGGGGCGTTCTTCCATGATGAAGTGGTTGCCGCCCGCTATGCGGACCAGCGTGGCATAGCGGATGCCGTCGGCGAGTTCCTGAGCGGTGCGCAATGGGATGGCCGGGTCGCTGTCTCCCCAGATCACGGTCGTCGGACAGCTGATGTCGCCCAGTCCGGCAACCAGTTCCGGACGAATCCGGACGCGATAGCCGGACCAGAAGTGGGCATTCCAGCGGCGGCCCGCCGCGGTATCCAGCATGCCAAGATACCGGCGCAGTTGTTCACTGTCGAAGGATCCGTTGCGCACGTACGGTGCGAGACCGACCCGATGCACCCACCGGATGGCCCGTGCGGTGACGAGCGGGCGCAGCGGTGCGATCCGGGCCAGCACCGTCAGCAGGCCGAACAGCGCGTAGTACGGCGGCGTGAAAACGCCCTGGGCCCGCGAATTCAGAATCGCGAAGCGGCGCACCCGTTCCGGATGACGCTGCAGAAACCCCAATCCGAGGAAACCGCCGTAGTCGTGACATGCCAGGTCGACGCTGTCCAGGCCGATCGCATCCAACATGCGGCCGATTCGCTCGACCTCGCTGTCGTAGTCGCAACTCAGCGTCATATCCCGGTCGGAGGCACCCCACCCGAGCCAATCCGGTGCGATGACCCGCCGCGATGACGCGAGCGGACCGATCTGATGCCGCCAGGCGTCGTGGCTCTCCGGCCATCCGTGCAGTAGCACCAGCGGATCCCCCTCCCCGACATCGACATAGCGCAGCCGCGCGCCGTCGACCGTCACCTCCCGCAGCTCCGAGGTCCATTCCGCCTGCCCATCCAGCTTCATCCCTGATCTCCCGTCTGTCCTGCAACTTTCTGTATCGTCGCGGATATGGCGCGGTCGGCACTTCCAGAAACGTGCGCTCCCGAAACGGCGGTCAACTCCGCTCGGCTCTGGCTGCGGCTCGGGCATGCGATCTATATCGGACCCGGGATGGCCCTCGGTGCACATTCCACTGCCATCGCCAGTCTCGGGGTCGGACTCGACGGCCCGTTCCGGGTTCGGGTCGCCGATGCTCCGGATATCACCGCCCGCAGCTTCCTGTTCCGCGCCCGCGTCGCGCACCACGTGTTGGACACCGAAGTGCCGAAGCTCTTCTGCTTCTTCGACCCGACCTCGACCAATCTGGCCCGCTGCCTGGGCGGCATGCGGCGCACCGTCAACGGATACAGCGCCGACCACCGGCACGAGGCACAGCTGATCGAGCTGTGCACCGACCCCGCGCCGGATATCGACCGTCTCCTGCAACTCGCCAGCATCCCGGTCCCCGCCATCCGTGATCCCCGCATCGCCGCGGTCGCCACAGCCATCCGCGCGGACCCTACCCAGCAGCAGCGCGCCGCCGAAAAGGCCAGTGCCGCAGGGTTATCCACTTCATACTTCCTGCGAACCTTCGCCGAACAGACCGGCACCAGCTTCCGCCGTTACGTGCAATGGGCCCGCATGCTGCGCGTTGCCAGGGCATATGCCGCGGGCCACGACCTCACCCGCGCCGCCGTCGACGCGGGCTTCGCCTCCCCTTCGCATTTCAGCGATACCTTCCGCGCCATGTTCGGCCTCACCCCCACCGCATTCCTCACCATCAACGGCGAACTCCACATCGACTGATCTATACGTCGAAATAGAGCTCGAATTCGTAGGGGTGCGGACGGACATTGATTTCGGCGATCTCGGTATCGCGCTTGAGCCGGATCCAGGTTTCGATCAGATCGTCGGTGAAGACATTGCCTTCGGTCAGGTACGCGTTATCGGCCTCCAACCGGTCGATCACACTGTCGAGGTTGGGCGGAGTTTGGGTGACCTCGGCGGACTCTTCCGGGGTGAGCTCGTAGAGATCCTTATCGATCGGAACGGGGGGTTCGATCTTGCGGCGGATGCCGTCCAGACCGGCCATCATCATGGCGGCGAAGGACAGGTACGGATTGCCTGAGGAGTCGGGACAGCGGAATTCGAGGCGCTTGGCCTTCGGATTCGCGCCGGTGACCGGAATGCGCACGGCCGCTGAGCGATTGCGCTGGCTGTAGACCAGATTGACCGGGGCCTCGAAGCCGGGAACCAGGCGTTTGTACGAGTTCACGGTCGGGTTCGTGAAAGCCAGCAACGACGACGCGTGCCGCAGCAGTCCGCCGATATAGTGCCGGGCCAGATCGGACAAACCCGCATATCCGGACTCGTCGTAGAACAGCGGTGTGCCTGCCGACCACAGGGATTGATGCACATGCATACCGGAACCGTTGTCGCCGAACAGTGGTTTGGGCATGAAGGTGACGGTCTTGCCCTCGGCCCACGCGGTGTTCTTGATGATGTACTTGTACAGCTGCAGATCATCGGCGGCGGCCAGCAGCGTATTGAATTTGTAGTTGATCTCGGCCTGCCCGGCCGTACCGACCTCGTGGTGGCCCTTTTCCAATTCGAAGCCGGCGTTCTGCAGATTCGTACACATCCGATCGCGCACATCGACGTCGGCGTCGTACGGCGCCACCGGGAAATAGCCACCCTTCGCGCGCACCTTGTACCCGCGGTTGATCGTGCCGTCCGGATTGTATTCGGCACCGGTGTTCCAGTCGGCCGAGGACGAGTCCACCTCGTAGAAGGCACCGTTCATGTTGGTGTCGTAGCGCACTGCGTCGAAGATGTAGAACTCCGCCTCCGGCCCGAAATAGGCGGTATCGGCGATGCCGGTGCTCTTCAGATACCCCTCGGCCTTCCGCGCGACATTGCGCGGATCGCGACTATAGGCCTCGAGCGTATGCGGATCGTGGACGAAGCAGTTCAAATTCAGCGTCTTCGCGGCGCGGAAGGGGTCCAGTTGCGCGGTGCGCAGATCCGGGAGCAGCAACATGTCCGATTCGTGGATCGACTGGAATCCGCGCACCGAAGAGCCGTCGAACGCGATCCCGTTGTCGACCAGATCCGCGCCGAATGCGACGGCCGGTATCGAAAAGTGTTGCTGCACACCAGGAACATCACAGAATCGAATATCGACATATTCGACTTCCTCGGCGCAGATGTATTCCACAATTCCGTCGGTGGTGGCAGTCAAGGCTACTCGCTCGTTCGACACGGCCCGCTCCTCGCTCTCACAGCGCACGTTCATCCGCGGATGGCAAGGCGACCACCCCGACACCAGCCCCCGCCTCGGGGCCTCACCAGGCCTTACTCACCGAACCTCACCATACGACCTCGACATCGACGGCGGACCCGAATCCACCTGGCTGTGCCTGATCAAGATCAGGTGGAACCCATGGCGGCGTCGCCGTTGTGGTGATCGGTGAACAGCGGCCCGACAACACCGCGCTGATCTGCCTCGATCCCGATTTGGCACTGGCTTTCGCACAGCACAACCGGCTCACCCCGAGCACCGTCGCCGAATTGGCGAAGAATCCGGAGGTCTTGGCCGCAATCGAGCAAGGTGTAGCCGCCGCCAATGGCAAACTCTCCCGGGTGGAGCAGATCAAGAAGTACATCGTGCTACCAGCGGTATGGGAGCCGGGAAGCGATGTCTTGACGGCGACGGGCAAACTCGAGCGCACCCCGATCGCCACCCGCTACACCGATACGCTCGAGAGCTCGTACTCGTAGTCCGGGACGGAGATGTTCAATGATGCCAACGCGGACCCGGGTCGTCGAAGATCTACACCGCAGAGCCGCATCGCTGGTAGACGGGTTCTACCGGAGCCTGCCGCCGTATCCGCGGATACCGCAGTCACTGGTCGAGATAGATTTCGCGCGCGGCACGAAACTCAATGTCGACCTGTTCTTCGAATATCTGCGCCGCGGCACCGAACCCTCCGAGGAAGACACCGGAGAGCTCGTCGAGCTGGCGATGGACCGGCTCCGCGACGGCACACCGCTACCGGAGGTGCTGGACCGATATCGGCTCGGCGCGGTCTTCATCTGGGAGCGGTTGCGCGAATCGGCCAGCTCGGCCGAGCAGGAACTTCTCCTCGACGCCTCGCCGGTGCTGTTGAAGTACATCACGCTGGTGATCACGCGCATCGCCGGCGCGGCCACCCAGCGCTCCCATGATCCACGCTGGGAACTGCTGGAACGCCGCCGCGGCATCGCCGACGCCCTGCTCACCGGGCGCGACTCGGTGGAGTGGGCCAACGATCCGGTCATTCCGGTCGCGGACGCCTTCCTCGTCGCGGTATTCCGCCTGTGCGGTACCCGTGGCGGGCACGCATCGGCGCTACGACACCGGGTCGAGGCGATTGCGGGCGTCTTCCTGCGGCTCGATGCGGGCGGGTGGACCGCATTGATCCCACTGCGACCCGGCGACGACGGTACGGCCGCGAGCGCCGGTCTCACTGCGCGTCTACCGACACATCAGCCCGATCAGGCGCCGCCCTACTGGGTCGGTGTCGGCGCGGCGGCGAACCGGGCGGAAATCCCGGCGATCTTCGCCGAGGCGCGGGTGCTGGCGGAACTGGGGCGGTGTCTGACGCGTCGCGAAATACTCTGTCGCAGAACGGATTTACAGTTCGAATACACGGTGGCGGTCAGTGATGCCGCGCGGCCCGGACTGGCGTCGGTGCTTGCGCCGCTCGACACCCAGCCGATGCTGGCGGAAACCCTCGAGGTGTTCGTCGAGAGCGGATTCAATCAATTGGCGACGGCACGCCAGCTCAACGTGCACCGAAACACCGTGACCTACCGCCTGTCCCGCATCCACGAACTCACCGGCCTCGACCCACATCGCCCCGCCGACGCCATGACTCTGTCCGCGGCCCGACTGGCCCGCCGCCTCGAATCCGCCGCCTTCGCCCCGTAAGCCACCGCTACGCAGGTCCGGAACTCCATATTCCATAAACCTGGGATGAATTCCGGCCCGTCCCATGATCATCGAGTTCCCGGTCGCGTCGCCGTTACCCTGACAGCGGCCGGGCGGCCGGGATAGTCTCCGTGAGGGATCCGATTCGGGATTCGCAGTCACCCGGGAGCATCCGATGATGAAGGCTCTGGTTACCGACGGGGCATCCACCTCGCCCCGATCCGTGCACTATGTCTCCGGTTCACCCGGTGAACTGCGTTGGGAGGGTACGGCATTGCTGCGCGCCGGTGTACTCGCCTTCGGCGGCAGCATCGGCCCCACCGCATTGCACGCCCATCACGCCGTCCAAGTAGTCGCCGCATGTACGCCGGTGGTCGTGGTGGACGCGAGCGGCGTTCGGCATGTCGGCACCCACGTCATCGTGCCCGCCGACGCACCGCATCGCATTGCCACCGGCGCCGAGCGCGGTACCGCGATCTACCTCGATCCGGAGTCCGTCGCCGGCGCGGCCGCCGACCGCCGAGCCCATACCCATGGGTGGGCCGACCGCGAACATTCCCTGCCCATCGATCCGGAGCGGGAACCACTCGCCGAACTCGTCGCCGAGGTCGTGGATGATCTCGAACGCGACAATTCACACAGCGTCGAGGACGAGCGCCACGAGGCGGTGAGCGAGGTACTGCACCTGCTGCCGTCCCTGGTCGGCGATGGGCCGATCCGCGGCGCGGATGTCGCGCGCCGGGTCGGGATTTCCGCGACCCGACTCACCCATCTGTTCACCGAACAGGTCGGAATTCCATTGCGGCCCTATATTCTCTGGCTCCGACTACATGTGGCGATCACCCGCGTCCGCTCCGGCGAAGATCTCACCGCCGCCGCCCACGCCGCCGGTTTCGCCGATAGCTCCCACCTGACCCGCACCTGCCGCCGCACCTTCGGACTGCCGCCGTCGGCTCTGAGCCGCCGCGTCGATTGGGACCTCGGCGACACCCCCTAGGTGTACTGCCCATGGACGTTGGTGACGGCGTGGCGGGCTGACATGACGAAGACCTCCGAGTGAGATGCGAGCTGTCTAGGAACGCATTCACTTTCCGGAGGTCTTCGTGTCTCACCGTAATGCCCCGCTGTCGGAGTTGGGTCGGTTACGTCTTGCTCGTTGTGTCGTGGATGACCGATGGCCGCTGCGGCGGGCCGCCGAACGGTTCCAGGTCTCAGCGACAACCGCCGCTCGCTGGGCAAGCCGCTACCGCCTGTCAGGGGCGGCTGGAATGGTCGACCGATCCTCACGACCACACCGCAGTCCACGCCGGACACCGACCCGCACCGAGCGTCGCATCATCAAAGTCCGCGTCCTGCGTCGATGGGGACCCGCGCGTATCGCCTACCTGCTGGGCTTGCACCCCTCCACGGTGCACCGGGTCCTGACCCGCTACCGGCTCGCGCGGCTGCGCTGGCTCGACCGCGCCACCAGCACGGCGGTGCGACGCTACGAACATCCCCGCCCCGGCGATCTGATCCACATCGATATCAAGAAACTCGGCAAGATCCCCGACGGCGGCGGATGGCGCAAACTCGGCCGCACCATCGGCAACCGAAACTCCCAGGCACACAAACCAACCGGGGTCAACAACGCCCACGGCAACCCGATCCACGGCTACCACTACCTACACACCGCCCTCGACGATCACTCCCGACTCGCCTACACCGAACTGCTCGACGACGAACGCAAAGACACCGCCGCGGCGTTCTGGACCCGCGCCAACGCCTGGTTCACCGCCAACGGCATCATCACCCGAAAAGTGTTGACCGACAACGGTTCCTGCTACCGATCACGCACCTTCGCCCAAGCACTCGGACCTGTGGTCCACAAACGAACCCGCCCCTACCGGCCACAAACCAACGGCAAAGTCGAACGCTTCCACCGCACCCTGGCCGACGAGTGGGCCTACGCACGGCTCTACCGCAGCGACACCGAACGATGCGCAGCCTTCACCACCTGGCTACACACCTACAATCACCACCGCGGCCACACCGCACTCGGCGGACACCCACCAGCCAGCCGCGTCACCAACCTCTCAGGTCAGTACACCTAGGTCAGCCGAATCGTTCAAGTCATTCCGGGCGCGGCCGACCAGGCTTGCCCATATGACCACCATCGTCCGCACGCCTGTACAGCGTCTGACACGCTACGGCTACGTGCCCCTCATGCTGATCGGCCTCAACGGCGTCGGCATAGCGCTGAGTTCTGCTGGTGCGCCGAAGTTTTGGTTACTGCTCGTACTAGCGGTCGCCATCGTCGCATCGTTTCTGGTGGAGCGGCTTATTCCGTACGAAGCGGACTGGAATCACGATCTCGATGACACCCTGCGCGATCGCATCCACGCGTTCGTCAACGAAACGCTGATCCTGTTCAGCGTCGCGGCGATTCCGTTGCTGGCCGCGATCGTGCCCGCGCCCGACGGCTGGCCGACCTCGTGGCCGTTCGTGTGCCAGGTCCTGCTTGCCATCCTGATCGCGGATCTCGGCATCACCACGGTGCATCTGGCCAGTCACAAAATCGGATTCCTGTGGCGCTTCCACGCGGTGCACCACAGCGTCAAACGCTTCTACGGCCTCAATGGTCTGATGAAACATCCGCTGCACCAGACGGTGGAGACGGCCGCTGGTGTCGCACCGCTCATCTTGATCGGCATGCCGTCCAATGTCGCTGCTGCCCTTGCGCTTTCGGTCGCCATCCAACTACTGCTGCAACACTCGAATGCCGACTATCGGATCGGACCCGCCAAGTATCTGCTGGCGTCGAACGAGGGCCATCGCTTCCATCACCTGAAGTTCGCCGGTATCGGCGACGTCAATTTCGGCCTGTTCACCCTGATCTGGGATCACCTGTTCCGCACCTACTCCTACGACCCAGCGCGGCATTTCGGCACCGATGATCTCGGCATGGCGGCGAAACCCGACTACCCGACCGCCTACGTAGACCAGCTCCGCTATCCGTTCACCCCGGACGGCGGCTGTGCCATGTAGTCGCTACGCGGTCCGGCGGCGACGAAGGAACCACGCCGTGGATTCCCGCTTGCACAGCAGTACACCGACGGCGAGCGAAAGGCACAGGCCCGCGAGACCCGGCAGCGGGCCGACGGCCATCAGGCCGAGGCAGAGGAATCCGGAAGTGGCCGCGAGGACGACGCCGATGACCTGCACGGTGCGGCCGTCCATGCCGAAGGCGAAGGCGACACCGCCGAGCAACCAGGCGAACAAGTAGCTGAATCCGACCGCGGCGCCGAGATCCCGATTCCCGGCCATCATGGCGACGACGATCAGTGCGACACCGAGTCCGGCCAGGCACCAGGACAGGATTCGAGCCATGCGTACCGATGGCGGCATCAGCTCCGAGGTGCCCGCGAAACCGTAGTGGCGCGGATCGTAATCGGCATACTCGGGACTCGCCGGGTCGTCGGCGAAAGAGTCGTACGAATTCACGGCAGTGCTCCTTCGATGGATGAGATCATCATCAATTTCGGTGAGCGCCCGGTCACTATATCGCCGGGACCGGTCGCCGGTCGGTAAGCTCTTGGCATGTTCTCGCGGGTACACCTCATGGCGTTTGCGGTCTTCGCACTCGTCGTGCCCGCGCTCGCCCTGGCCGCTGCCCCGACGAACGAGCCGGCGGCACTTGCCGTCTTCGGTGTCATCGCGGCGTCGCTGACCGTCACGCTGCTCGCGCTGCAGAGCACACAACGCATGCCGACGGCGCTGGCCCACTCGGGTCCGCCGCCTTCGGCACAGCGCCGCCGCCGGGGTTGCTTCCTGCGTCAGAGCAATCCGGACACCCCCGGACGGCCGCGCCCACGAGCACCCGGGTCGGTCACCGCGTAGCGATCATTCGCCGCCTGGTCTCCAGGCGATTCGGCTGACCCCTCCCATCGACGTGCGCATCCGTACGTTCGCACAGTCAGGTGCTCTTATGCTCGACTTCATCTATTATCCGGTGTCCGCCCTGCTCTGGTTGTGGCACACCGCCTTTGCCGCCGTCCTCGGCCCCGCGAGCGCGGTCGCGTGGGTGCTCGCGGTCGTATTTCTCGTCATCACCCTCCGCGCCGCGCTCTTGCTGCCATTCCTGAAACAGGCGCGTACCCAGGCGGCGATGCAGCGACTGCAACCGCGCGTCAAGTCCATACAGCAGAAATACAAAGACGATCCGGTCCGCAGGAATACCGAAATCCAGCAGTTGTACAAAGACAACGGTGTCAATCTCTTCGCCAGTCTGATCCCGATGATCGCGCAGGTCTTGGTGTTCGTCGGCCTGTTCCATGTGCTGCGTTCGTTCGACCGCACCGGGACCTTCGATTACCTGCCTTTCGGGCGCACCGAGACAATGACGGTCGAACAGAACGCCGCGACCGGGAATTACCTCTTCGGCCCCGCCGATGTGCAGTCCTTTTTGCATGCCGAACTGTTCGGGGTACCGCTGTCGGCAACACTCGGCGGCGCGGGCGAACTGGTATCTACCGTGGCGCTCATCGCACTACCGCTCATGCTGATCGCTGCTGTCGCAACGCATTTCACGGCGCGTACGTCACTGGACAGGCAGACCGGGACAACGCAATTACCCTTCATGCGCACGCTGAGCCTGTGGGTATTCCCGGCGGCCGCGATTCTCGGCGGCGTGTTGCTGCCGGTGGCGATCCTGGTGTACTTCGTCACGAACAATGCCTGGACGCTCGCGCAACAGCATTTCGTCTATCGTCGCCTCGATGCCGAATCAGCCACCGAGGCAAAGCGTGTCGCCACCGCGCGGGCGAACGCCGCACCCAAACCCGGCGTGAAACCGCGGCGCCGATAAATCATTCGCGCGCCTTTGTCGCGAACCGTATGGTTGTTCCAGGTCGAGTCGAGGGGCGCAGCGGAATCTCCGCACCCGCGTTCCCCGTGTCGGGCTCGGTCTCGCACCTGGCGAAGGGCACAAAGCCTGGATGGGTTCGATTCCCACTGCGATGCCACCCGGTTCCGGTCGGATACGGCAAACGGCTCTGCGGGCTCCGCGGCTACGGCCGCGGGAGGCCCCCGCCGCGGACCCGTGACCAGAACCGGGTGACATCCGAAATAACAAGGCGGCCAACGACACAACGGCACGGGAGGAGTGAAAACATGTACACGACGGTCATGGCATGGCAGCGAACGCTGCTGTATCGGGACGGCACACTCGACCGAGTGCTCGGGCCCGGACGCCACCGCTACGACGCCAAGCGCTGCACGCTGATCGTCGTCGACATGCGGCCCCGGCTGCTGAATGTCAGCGGTCAGGAACTTCTCACCCGCGACGGCCTGTCACTGCGGGTCAGCTACGCACTGAACTGGCAGGTCACCGATCCGGAGGAGTTCACCGCCGGTGCGCAGTACCCGGAAAACGTGCTGTACGCGGCGGTGCAGGATGCCGCACGCCGCGCCGTGGCAAACCATTCCCTCGACGAGCTCGTCACCGACCGTACGCTACTGATCGGCGATCTCGCCGAAATCGGAACGGCCGTAACGGGACTCGGCATGCGCGTCGCCGCATTGAACGCCCGCGATCTGATGCTGCCCGGCGAACTGCGCAGGGCCGCACTGGAAACCGTGCTCGCCAAGGAGCGCGGCCGGGCCGAGCTCGAACGGGCACGCGCGGAAGCGGCTACGCTACGGTCGCTGGCCAATACCGCGCGGCTGCTCGAGGAACACCCGACATTGCTGCGGCTGCGCACCCTGCAGGTCGCGACCACTCCGGGCACGCAAGTGGTACTCGACCCGCGCGAGCGCGCATGAGGCGAAACCCCTTGTCCACTCGGACAAGGGGTTTCGGCGTCTGAAAGGCAGACTCCTATGCCGGACGCGCCTGCAGATAATCCGTCGCCGACATCACCTTCAGCGCCTGGCGAACACCAACTGGTGCCCACGACACCGACGTATCGTGCACCACCACCGGATCGATGAGAAGTACGACGGTACCCTTGGTCTCGAGTTCGAAACCGCCTGCGGCCGTGATGTTTTTCACCCAGTCGACATCGCGACCGTAGGTCAGCGCGATCCGGTAGACACCGTCGGTTTCGAAGGCCCACACCGGAGTTCGATAGGGGCGTCCGGATTTTCGGCCCTTGTGGACAACCATGCTCATCGGGGGCACTTTCCCGGCCAACCGGCCGAGGATCGGATTCGTCACGTGCCGGTTCAACTTAGCCAGTGTGCGCGGAAGCACCATCTGGGGCGGTCCTCTCTCAGGGTGGCGTGCGGTGATCAGGTTACTCTCGACCGGTGTTCGTGCATCCTGAGCCGGAGATGATCGCGGTCTACGACGCCGCGGGCCGCGAAATCGGCGCGGCCGACCGCGCCACCGTCTATCGCGACGGCATCTGGCACGCCAGCGCGGGCGTGCTGGTCCGTTCCGGCGACGGCGAGCGCGTCTACGTACACCGCCGTACCGAGACCAAGATGGTCTTCGCCGGTATGCACGACTGTCTGGCCGGCGGAGTCGTCGATCCCGGCGAGACCCCGGCACAGACGGCGGTCCGCGAGCTCGCCGAGGAGCTCGGCATCGTGGTGCCCGCCCACGCACCACCGCTCCCGCTGCGGGCCAGCGCGTCGTGGGACGGCATTTGGCAGGACGCCCCGATGCGCTGCCATCTGTTCGCTTACGAGCTGCGCTACGACGGGCCCATCCGCCACCAGCCCGAGGAGATCGTGGACGGCTGGTGGTGGACCGATGCCGAACTGCGCGCCCATCTGGCCGACCCGACCTGGCCGTTCGTCCCCGATACCCGCATCCTCACCGACCAACTGCTGGCCTGAAACGCCATCGGCCCACCAGGTCGAAGACCTGATGGGCCGATGAGCCTGCGATCTGTCAGGCGGCGCTACCGCTCATGGCACCCATGACCTGGGTGAAGAGGTTCGCGACGACTTCGAGGAGCTCCATGTACATTCCCTTGCTGGACCCGATATGAAGCTTGCATTCTGCATGAGCTAGATGTCCAGCAGGTAAGAGGGTCGTGAAAACGGGTGATTAACCGGAGGATGCCGCCGATCCCGCCCACGCCGCGAAGGCACCCGGATTGCGGGTCTGCAGCAGCACCCGGCCGGGTCCGGTGAAGTCGAAGACGAAACCCTCGCCCGACTTCAGCGACTGGATTGATCGCCCGGAGACCGCGCGCCGGATGGTGAAATTCATGGCCAGGTCATAGGCCACCACATGACCGGTATCGATGGTGATCGGCTCACCCGGCTGCAGATCGATCACATCGATCGCACCGAAGACACCGACGACCACCTCACCCTCGCCGTGTGCCCGCAGACCGAAGCCGCCCTCGCCGCCGAACAGATTCGCGAAACCGCCCCATTTGCCCTCCACCTGCACGCCGTGCGAATTCGCGATCCAGCCGCCACGGCTTATGAAGAACGGCCGATCGGGAGTGATCTGCAGGTTCAGCATGTCGCCGGGCAGTGCGGGCGCCACATCCACCCAGCCACCCTGCGGCGGTGCGGTGAAGGTCGAGACGAAGAATGATTCACCCGCCAGCACCGAACGCTTCAGCCCGGCGAGAATGCCGCCTTCGGCCTTGGCCTGCAACGAAACTCCCGCCGAATGCGCGACCATGGCGCCGCTCTCGACCCGCATCGGCTCGCCCCCGGCCAGGAAGCACCGCGCGACCGCGGAGGCCGGACTATGACGCAGTTGTACCTTCATAAATGCCGACCCTACCGGCTATTTCGGCTACGAAGGGTCCAGCGATTCCAGGGTCTTCTCATCGCGCGCGACGACCGCACCGCCGTCCGGCGTGAGCACGATCGGCCGCTGGATCAGCTGCGGATTCGACGCCAATGCCTCGATCCAGCGCTCCCGGTCGGCAGGGCGGCGTTCCCAGCCGGGAACCCCCAGATCCTTGGCGATCTGCTCACCGGTGCGGGTGATATCCCACGGCTCGGCGCCCAGCCGCTGCAGCACCGTCCGCAATTCCGCCGCGGTCGGCGGATCGTCGAGGTAGCGCCGGACCGTGTATTCCACGCCCGCCTCGTCCAGGTGCGCGGTGGCATTGCGGCTCTTGCTGCACCGCGGGTTGTGCCAGATCTCGGTCTGCCCAGAAGTCATGGTCGCAGCGTACCTACAGGTGCATCCAGGTCGACCACACCTCGGACCACGAATGGCGTAGGCCGGTACAGGTCCACACCGTGACGCCCTGGGTGTTACCCGGGTAGCCGATTCGGCTGTCCACCTTGGCGACCGGTGCGCAGTTGTCGAAATCCCAGTGTAGGAAGCTGTCTTCGACACCGACGGCGATGACGGCCGACGCGGTGTCGGGGGGTGTACCGAAATACCCGAAACCGCGGCTCGGACTGTAGATCGGGGGCAGGTTGGCGCGCTCGAATTGGTCGAGGGCGCTGGCTTGCCAGTAGGTCTCGGTGATGATGATGGCATCGGCGCGTTCGGCCGGGGTGAGTGAGTCATAGGCCTTGGTGACGCCGGAAATCAGTTCCGGCCAGCCGAATTCGCCGTAGACGCCGATATTGACGGCGGCCTCGGCAGCGCTGACGGGCGGTCGGACCTGTGCGGCATCCCGCCACGGGGTCGACCACAGTAGAAAGCCCGCGGCCACCGCGGCGAGTGCCGCACCGGCCCCGGTGACCCAGCGGCGCGGGGCGGGATCCAGTCGATTCGCCAATTCGCCGAGACCGACCGCACCCGCGGCGAACACCACGCCGTACATCCCGGCCATGTAGTAGATCCGCCCGCCGATCACCAAAAAGATGGCGATCAGTATCAGCAGGGTCGCCCCGAGGAACCGGTACGGCCGCAGCGAGGTATGGCACAGTAAAGCCCACACGCCGTACATCAGCAGCACCGCGCCGAAGTACCCGGCCAGCAGCACTGCTTGCGGAATGAACACCACTCGTCCGCCGAGCATGTCCTGCTCACCGATGATCACCTTGCCCATCGCCAGCTGCGGCCAATCGTGGCGCGCCTGCCAGATCAGTGACGGCATCGTCGCCGCCACCACGATCGCCGCACCGAGCCACAGCAGCGGCCGCCGTACCAATTCGCGCGGACCGAAGATCAGCGAACCCACCGCGACGCCGATCCAGAAGAACGGGATCAACCATTTCACCTGCATATCGACCGCGGTCACCAGGGCAGCACACAGCAGCAGGCGATCGCGTCGGGTCCGCACCCAACGCACGACCAGCCAGGTGATGATCACCCAGAGCACGGTGTCGACCGCATTGGTCGTCAGCATCTTGCCCTGAAGCAGCAGGAACGGCGAGGTCGCGTAGCCGATCGCGGCGTAGGTCTGCGCAATGCGTCCGCCGCCGAACTCCCGTGCCAACACCGCGCACAGCACGACACCGAGCACGGTCAGCGCCACCACCGGCAGCCGCAGCACGAAGAAATTGCCCGGCGCGATCGTATCCATCAGACGCGCCAGCAGCGGCACTACCGGCCCCTGATCGGCGTAGCCGAACGAGGGTCGCCGCCCGGCCGCGAGAAAGTACAGCTCATCGCCGAAATAGTCGTACCGGCTCGCGGAGAACAGCAGGACCACAAGCGCCGTCGCCGCGATCGCGCCGACACCCCCGACCGCAAGCGCCGGACGCCCCCCGGGCGACGTAAACAGCTTCTGACGATCTCTGGTATCGGTCACGCCAGCTCCTGGAGGGAGTGCCGAGGTGGACACCTCGAATCTAGCGGGAAATGGCCGTTGCGCGGACCGGCTCCGGGGTAAGGTCCGCGCGGCGTCCGATCACCGCACGTATTCGTCGGCGATATCGAGCACCTCGTCGACGATATCCAATCCGGTGCGCAGCTCATCCGCCGTCGTGGTGAGCGGCGGCGCGATCTGAAAGCGGTTGCCCGCGTTGAACGGCCACAGTCCACGCTCCTTGGCGGCCGCGGTGACCCGGTTCATCGGTTCGGCGGCCGAACCCGCGGCGGCGAACGGAATCAGCGGATCCCTGGTCTGCGGGTCGCGCACCAACTCCAGCGCCCAGAAGAAGCCGAGACCGCGCGCCTCGCCGACGCTCGGATGCCGAGACGCCAACTCCGCCAAGCCTTTTCCGAGGACATCCGCACCCACGGTCCGCACATGGTCGAGAATGCCATCGCGCTCGAAGACATTGATCGAGGCGACGCCCGCGGCGCAGGCGAGCGGATGTCCGGCATAGGTGAGTCCGCCGGGATACACCGTATTGTCGTAGCGCTGCGCGATCCGTTCGGCCATCAGCACACCGCCGAGCGGAACATAACCGGAGTTGACGCCCTTGGCGAAGGTGATGATGTCGGGTGCGACATCGAAGGCCTGCACCGCGAACCACTCACCGACCCGGCCGAATCCGACCATCACCTCGTCGGCGATATAGACGATGCCGAATTCATCGCAGAGCGCCCGGACCCCGGCAAGATAACCAGGCGGCGGCACCAGCACACCGTTGGTGCCGACGACCGTCTCCATGATCAGCCCCGCGATATGCTGCGGTCCCTCCAATTCGACGACCTGGCGCAGATGCCGCAGCGCCGCCGCCGTCTCCTCCTCGGGAGTTGTTGTGTCCCAAGGGGATCGGTAGGGATACGGCCCGAAGAACCGAACCACGTCGACATTGGTCGGCTCCGCACCCCAGCGCCGCGGCTCACCGGTCAGCCCGATCGCGACGCCGGTGCCGCCGTGATACGAGCGGTAGGCGGCGAGCATTTTGGTGCGACCGGTGTAGCTGCGGGCCAACCGCACGGCGTGCTCGACGGCCTCCGCGCCGCCGGTGGTGAACAGAATCCGGTTCAGCTCGCCCGGTGCGCGTTCGACGATCAGCCGGGCCAGTTCGCTGCGCGCCTCATTGCCGACCGTCGGTGAGATGGTCGTGAGCTTCTGTGCCTGATCGATAATGGCCGCAACGATATCCGGATGCTGGTGGCCGATATTGACATTCACCAGTTGAGAGGAGAAGTCGAGGTAGCGTTTGCCGCTCTCCTCCCAGAACCACGAGCCCGACGCGCCGACGATCGGCACCGGATTCAGGGTCGCCTGGGCGCTCCAGGGATAGAAGACATGATCTGACCCGCTCATGGGGCGAATTCCCCCTTCGAACCTGGATAGAACAGCACATTGGCACCATAGCCTGATTGCGGTGCCTCCGCGGCTGGAGACGCGCCCTATGACAAGAACTGTCCCGCCTGTGATTCCCCGCAGCTCCGAGCGCCTCGGCCAAGCCGTTGCGTATCCCGGAGCCTGGGCACAAGACACGGTTGAGCTGCCACTCGCCTCGACGCGTCGCCATTGCCCGGACGCGGCCAGGTACTCGTTGCGGTCCCTGGCTGCGAACCCACCCCACTGATCTACCGGTTCCACCACCGCGCTGTCGCGCACTACCTCCAGGGGGTACGCGGATGGGCGGACGGGATTTCATCGCGTCTACTGTGAAGAGCACCGGTGGCGCCACCGGGGCGCTGCCTCCGAGCAGAGAGCAGGTGGGATCGTGTACGCACGCTCCACCACAATTCAGGCGCGCCCCTCCGCTATTGATGCCGGGGTTGCACATGTGCGCGACGACGTGATGACGGCGTTGGACGACATTACGGGCTATATCGGGCTGTCTTTGATGGTCGATCGGCAGTCCGGCCGGTGCATCGCCACGAGCGCGTGGGAAACGGAGAAAGCGATGCGCGACAGCGCGGACCGGGTTGGCCCGATTCGCGATCGCATCGTCGAGATGTTCGGCGGCAGCGCGCAGGTCAACGAATGGGAGATCGCGGTCCTGCATCGCGACCATTATTCACGGCAGGGTGCCTGTGTCCGCGCTGTCTGGGTCAAGACCGACCCGGAACGGCTCGAGGCGGCCGTCGAGGCCTATAGGTCCCAGTTCCTGTCGGGAATGGAAGTACTCGACGGGTTCTGCAGTGCGAGCCTCTTGGTCAACAGGGCGTCCGGGCGCGCCGTCTCTTGTGTCACCTACGACAGCGCCGAGTCGATGATTCGCAACCGTGACCAGGCTGCCTCGCTGCGGGCCGACGCCAGCCGTCGTTCCGGTGCCGATGTGATCGACAGCTGTGAGTTCGAGTTGGCGATCGCACATCTGCGCGTACCCGAATCGGTGTGACTGCAACCGTGGTGCAGTCACCCGTCCGCGCCGACGACGAGGTCGAAGCGGCGCGGCGTTCTCAACGGCTTGCCCAGGACACTCAGCCGATCCGGGAGCGACTGCTGCTCCAGGTAATGGCGGGTGTCCTGCATCGTGTGGTGAGCGTGTGGTAGGTCATGGCGCGCACCTCGTCCAGGAGCTCTGGTGGGATCTGGTAGCCCGCGCGGCTGAAACCGGTGCTCGCGAGCGGCGGAGCTGCGCGTCGGTCGGCGGCCACTGCGAGGGCCCGAATGCGGCGGACTCCGGTGCGATGAAGGCGTCCGGGCTGGGGCCGGTGTTGATGAACGCGAGCGCGGTCACCAGGTCGTGGCGCTGTTCGGCGAGAGCGGTGGCGACCACGCCGCCGCTGGAATGGCCGACGACTATGGCGTGCTCGACGCCGAGCAGGTCCAGGGCCGCACCGATCCTGCGTGCCCGGGAGCGCGTAGCTGCGGTCGGCCGGTGTGGCCGACCTGCCGTGCCCGAGCAGGTCGATCCGGATGACGCGGTGAGATCCGGTCAGCAGCGAAATGTTCCCCGCGATCGACTCACCAGCATGGGGTTCGTCCCCGATGCGGCTGCGTGAGGTGTCGGGTACCCGTGGCAGCCCAGCCAGGTGGTCGGTGTCACCGTGACCGGGTTTCGACACCTCAACAGATGACGCATCCTCTGCCCCATGAACACCCACTCCAGGCGAGCTCACCCCGATCCGGGTCAGCAGACGTGATCGACCACCTATTTGCCGCCCTCGGTCAGCGTCACCTGCTGCGGCGTGAATCCCGTTCCGGTGACATCGATGCCACCGGATTTCAGCAAGTCCAGCGCCTTGGTGATGTACTCGTTGCTGAACGCGCCCGCATCGGGATCCTGCTTCAGCACCGTGACACCCTCCTGGTTCCTGGTCTCCTTGGCAATCTTCACCGTACGATCCCACGCGGACTTGTCGATCATGCCGATCCCGTTGGGCGAGGGCCAGATCAGCTTGTTGACCTCGTTGATCTGCCACTGCTGGTGGCTGGCGCCGAGCGTACTGCCCGCGGCCACGGTGATATCGCGGCATTTGTCGACATTGTCGCGACAGAACGCCCAGCCCTTCAGCGAGGCCGCGATGAACTTGACGGTCTGGTCCTGGTATTTCGCATCCTTCAGCTTCTCCGAATTCGCCCAGATCGCGTCCTGCAGCATGGCCACGCCCTCGTCGTTCCAGTCGATGGTGGCGAAATCGTCTGCGGTGTAGAGCTTTCCGGTGGCCGGATTCTTCGTTTCGAGCAGCTGGGCGTATTCGTTATAGGACATGGCCTGGGCGGCGGTGATGTCCTTGGCGAGGAAGGCATTCATATCGAACTGCTGCTGGACCAGCTTGACATCCTTGGCGGGATCGATGCCGGCCTTGGTCATGCCCGCGAACAGCTCGAATTCATTACCGTAGCCCCAGTTCCCGACGGTCTTACCGCGCAGTGCGGCCGGGCCGGTGATGTTGTCGGACTTGAACGACACCTGTTTGGTCCCCGAGCGCTGGAACACCTGCGCCACATCGGTGATGCCCGCCCCCGCCTCACGCGATGCCAATGCCTTGGGTACCCAGGCGATCGCGTAATCCGCCTGCCCCTGGGCCAGTACCGTCTGCGGCACGATATCGGTTCCGCCATCGAGGATTTCGACGGACAGGCCCTGCTCCTTGTAGAAGCCCTGGTCCACGGCGGCCAGATAACCTGCGAACTGCCCCTGCTTGAACCACTGCAACTGCAGGCGGACCTTGGTCAGGCCGTCCGCGGTGGTGCCGGAGCTGTTGTCGGTGGTGCTACAGCCGGTCAGCGCGGCCGCCGCCAACGCCGCCAGCGCGAGACAAGCGCGTAAACGCCCTGTGGCAGTTCTCATTTCGATCTCCCAAAAATGTCGCGGATCAGGATGGTCCGGGGTCGGCGGGTCAGTTGTTCGAGGATCAGGACGACGGCGAGGAAGAGCAGGCCGACGAGCATGGCACCGACCACATACGCCCACGCGCGCGGATAGGCAGTATTCGCCGCGGCCGAGGTGATTCGGCTGCCGAGACCGTTCTGCAGGCCGCCGAAATATTCGGCGATAATGGCCGCGATGACCGCGCCCGGAGCCGCGATGCGCAGGCCGGTGAACAGGTAGGGCAGTGCCGCGGGCAGCCGCACCGTGCGAGTGATCTGCCAGCCGCCCGCCGCATAGGAGGTCATCAGATCGGCGTGCACCTGCGGCACTTGGCGCAGGCCGCGGGCGGTACTGACGAACATCGGGAAGAATACGACGATGGCGACGACCATGCGGCGCGGGGTCTCGGTCGTGGTCGAATACATCGAATTCAGCAGCGGGGCAAGCGCGACGATCGGCACCGCGGCGGCCGCGGCGGCCAACGGCGTCAACAGCCCCTCGACCAGCCGGAACCGCACCGCGACCATGGCAGCCACAATGCCGAGAACCGCACCGACCAGCAGGCCGATGAGGGCATTCGTACCGGTCGCGGTGGCGGCATCGACGATGCGGTCGAAGTTCTCGGTGAACTGTTTCGCGATCACGGTCGGCGCGGGCAGCAGGAACGACGGCACACCCGCGACGACGGTCAGCACCTGCCACAGTGCCAATCCGCCGACGCCGAATACCACCGGTGGTAGCCACGTCTTCATCGCAGATCCTGTCCCGCAACGACGATGTCGGCGATCTCGTGTCCGCCGCGCAGTGCGGTACGGACGGCGGCGACGGCCTCGAAAAAGGCCTCACTGGAACGGATATCGTCACCGCTGACGCCCACCTGCCGGCCCCAGCCACCGGTCGGCACGATCTCGGTGATGCGGCCGGGCCGCGGCGACATGACCACCACACGGTCGGAAAGGAAGACCGCCTCGGGAATCGAATGCGTCACGAAAACCACTGCGGCACCGGTCTCTCCGGCGATGCGTAGTAGTTCGCCCTGCATGCGTTCGCGGGTCATCTCGTCCAGCGCGCCGAAGGGTTCGTCCATGAGCAGCAGCGACGGCTTGCGAGCCAGTGCCCTGGCGATCGCCACACGCTGTTGCATACCGCCGGACAGTTCCGCCGGATAGCGGGTGGCGAAATCGCCGAGCCCGGCCATCTCCAGGAGTTCCGCACTGCGAGTACGTCTTTCGGCCTTCGGAACCTTGTGCAATTCGAGCGGCAATTCCACATTGGCCTGTACGGTGCGCCAGTCCAGGAGCCCCGCCTGTTGGAAGGCGATGCCGTAGTCCTGGTCGATTCGGGCCTGCCTGGCGGACTTGCCGTGCACGGTCACGGCGCCGCTGCTGGGTCGTTCCAGATCCGCGATAATACGCAGCAGGGTGGATTTACCGCAGCCCGACGGACCGATCAGTGAAACGAATTCCCCGGCAGCCACTTTCAGCGATACATCGGAGAGCGCCGTCACCGCACCCGCCTCGAAGATCTTGCCCACACCGGCCAGATCGACCGCGGCGACGTCGTCGGCTTCGGTCGGCTCCACTGCGGTATCCGCGACGGTTGATTCTGCTTCCCCGGTCAACGGGTACCTCCTGACGAGCTGCGCGCCCCGACCGGACGGCTGTAGCGACGAAGTGCGAATTCGGCGATGCCGACGACGGCGGTGACGGCGACGCCGAGCAGTGCGGCCGCGAGCACCGCGGCATACAGCCGAGCGGCATCGCCGGTCGCCTGCTGGGAGAAGACAATGATCTGGCGGCCGATTCCGCCGGCCGTTCCGGTCGAGATCTCCGCGACCACCGCACCGATCACCGATGCCGCGGCAGCCAACCGTAGGGCAGGCAGAAAGTGCGGCACCGCGGCGGGGAAACGCAGGTGCACCAACGTCTCCCACCAACTCGCCGAGTAGCTGTGCAGCAACTCGACCGAGGCCCGCGACGGCGCCTGCAGCCCGCGCAACATCCCGACCGCGATCGGGAAGAACGCCAGATACGAGGCGATGACCGCGATACTCATCCACGGCCGCCAGGGTTCACCGGCAATGACGATCTTGCCGCCCCAACCCGCCACGAGTGGCGCCAAGGCAATCAGCGGAACCGTCTGCGAGACAACGATATAGGGCAGCAAGCCGCGCTCGACGAAGGCGAAACGCTGCATCACCACGGCCAGCGCGACCCCGACCACCGTGCCGATGACCAACGCCAACAGCGCGAGCCCGAAGGTGAATCCGGCTGTGCGCAAAAGTGTTCCGCCGACGGTGCCCGCACCGTCCTTATCGCCCAGCACCGTGATGACCGACCAGACATGCGGCAGCGCGGCGTCACTCGTGCGCGGCAGAATCCGGGTATCGCCGATACTCACCCCGCGCTCGGGCACGAAGTACTTCACCAGCTCCCATACCGCGACGACCAGCACGAATACCCCGATCGCATAGCCGATCCGGCGCGCCCGCAACGCCCCCGCCCTCATCGATCACCCGCCGACACCGCAACCATCCCCGATCACTCGATACCCGACGTCGCCGTGACCGGATGTGCCAGCCTGGGCAGCACCGACTCCCCGTACGCATCCAATGTGGCGGTCTTGGCATCGTGTTGGAGATAGACCGCGAACTGGTCGACACCCAACTTCTCCAGCTCGTGCAGGCGGGCCAACTGTTCATCGGGCGAACCGATCACGCAGAAGCGATCCACGATCGCGTCCGGCACGAATTCGGCGTGGGTATTACCCGCGCGGCCGTGCTCGTTGTAGTCGTAGCCCTGACGGCCCGCGATGTATTCGGTGAGCGCGGCCGGAATATCGCCGTCGGTACCGTACTTCGCGACGATATCGGCGACGTGATTGCCGACCATTCCGCCGAACCAGCGGCACTGTTCCCGGGCATGCGCCGTCGCGGCATCGGACCCGTCGGTGACATAGGCCGGTGCCGCCACACAGATTTTCACCGATCCCGGTGCGCGCCCTGCCTTCTCGGCGGCCGCCCGCACCCGGGCGATCGTCCACGCGGTGATATCCGGGTCGGCCAGTTGCAGAATGAATCCGTCGGCGACCGCTCCGGTCAGCTCGAGCGCGCGCGGACCGTACCCGGCCACCCACACCTCGAGCCGCGAGGCGCTCGCCCACGGGAAGCGCACTATGGTGTCGCCGATGCGGGCGCTGCGGCCGTTGCCGAGTTCCCTGATCACCTCGATGGATTTCCGCAAGGTCGCCAGGGTCGTCGGCTTGCCGCCGAGGGTGCGCACCGCCGAATCTCCGCGGCCGATCCCGCAGACGGTGCGGTTGCCGAACATATCGTTGAGGGTCGCGAAGGTCGATGCGGTCACCGTCCAGTCCCTGGTCGCCGGATTGGTAACCATCGGGCCGACGACCACCTTGCGGGTAGCGGCCAGGATCTGGCTGTGGATGACGTAGGGCTCCTGCCACAGCAGGTGCGAATCGAAGGTCCATACATGCGAAAAGCCGTGTGTCTCCGCCTGTCTGGCAAGTTCGACCACCCGCGAGGCGGGAGGCGTGCATTGCAGCACCACACCGATATCCATGCGGCACTCTCCATTTCAGGTAGATCAGGCCATTTCAGGTAGATCAGGCCATTCCAGGTCAAATCAGGTTCTGCGACAGTTCACGGGCGATGAACCGGCCGTGCCCGGCACTGCCCAGATAGGCACCGTCGTCGACGACCACGCGGCCACGCGAGAGCACCGTGTCGACGTGTCCGTCGATCTCGAAGCCCTCCCACGCCGAATGATCCATATTCATGTGGTGGGTCTTGCCCAATCCGATGCTGGTGTGCCCGTTCGGGTCATAGATGACGATGTCGGCGTCGGCGCCCGGACTGATGACGCCCTTGCGCGGATACATGCCGAACATGCGCGCCGGGGTGGTGCAGCAGACCTCGACCCAGCGCTCCAGTGATATCAGCCCGTTCTTGACCCCCTGGAACATCAGATCCATCCGATGTTCGACGCCGCCGATTCCATTCGGGATCTTGCTGAAATCGCCGAGTCCCAACTCTTTCTGATCCTTCATGCAGAAGGGACAGTGGTCGGTACTCACCGAGGTGACATCACCGGTGCGGATATAGCGCCAGAGCTCGTCTTGATGTCCCTGTGCCCTCGACCGCAGCGGAGTAGAGCACACCCACTTGGCCCCCTCGAAACCCGGTGCGCCCAAATGCTCTTCGAGCGACAGGTACAGATATTGCGGACAGGTTTCCCCGAAGACGTTCTGCCCGTTGCCCCGTGCGGTGGCGATCTGTTCCATCGCCTGCTCGGCCGACACGTGTACGACATACAGCGGTGCATTCGTCAACTGCGCCAACATGATCGCGCGATGGGTCGCCTCCTCCTCCATCTGCCACGGCCGCGTGACACCGTGGTAGTACGGCGAGGTCTCACCGCGCGCCAGCGCCTGCTCGACCAGCACATCGATGGCAATGCCGTTCTCCGCGTGCATCATCAGCAGCGCGCCGAGATCACCCGCCGATTGCATGGCCCGCAGGATCTGACCGTCATCGGAGTAGAAGACACCCGGATAGGCCATGAACAACTTGAAGCTGGTGACCCCCTCGGCCACCAATTCGCTCATCCCCTTGAGGGATTCGTCGTTCACCTCACCGATGATCTGGTGGAAGCCGTAGTCGATCGCGCAATTGCCCGCGGCCTTCTCGTGCCACAGCCCGAGGGTATCCTGCACCCGCTCGCCCGGCTTCTGCACCGCGAAATCGACAATGGTCGTGGTGCCGCCCCAGGCTGCCGCGCGAGTGCCGGTCTCGAAGGTATCCGAGGCCTCGGTGCCGCCGAAGGGCAGCTGCATATGGGTGTGTCCGTCCACACCGCCGGGAATCACATATTTGCCGGTCGCGTCGATGGCCACATCGGCAGACTCGGCGAGATCCGCGCCCAATGCCGTGGCACCGGGTTGCAGAACGGCGACAATGGTCTCACCATCGACGAGCACATCGAGCGATTGCGATCCGGTGGCCGAGACCACCGTCCCGCCGTGAATGAATATCTTCGTCATATCGATATCACCAGCCTCAGGGAGCCACCAGCGGTCCGTAGGCGTCGGGGCGGCGATCGCGATAGAACGCCCAGCGGTCGCGCACCACCTTGATCAGATCCATATCGAGGTCACGGATCACCAGTTCGGGATCGGTGTCCGAGGCGACGTCTCCGACGAATTTACCTTCCGGATCCACAAAATAGCTGGTTCCGTAGAAATCGTCATCGCCGTATTCCTCGATGCCGACCCGGTTGATGGCGCCGATGAAGTATTCGTTGGCTACCGCGGAGGCCGGTTGCTCGAGCTTCCACAGGTAACCGGACAGGCCGCGCGAGGTTGCGGAGGGGTTGAATACGATTTCCGCACCCGCCAAACCGAGGGCCCGCCAGCCTTCCGGGAAATGCCGGTCGTAACAGATGTAGACGCCGACCTTGCCGACCGCGGTATCGAAGACCGGCCAGCCCAGATTTCCGGGCCGGAAGTAGAACTTCTCCCAGAACCCGTGGACGTGCGGAATGTGGTGTTTTCGGTATTTGCCGAGGTAGCTGCCGTCCGCATCGATGACTGCCGCGGTGTTGTAGAGCAGCCCGGGTTGTTCCTGCTCGTATACCGGCAGGATCATTACCAAACCCAATTCCTTTGCCAGGGCGGCGAATCGCTCCGTCGTCGGCCCCGGCACCGATTCCGCGTAGTCGTAGAACTTCGTGTCCTGCAACTGGCAGAAGTACGGACCGTAGAACAACTCCTGGAAGCAGATCACCTTGGCACCCTGTGCGGCGGCCTGGCGCGCGTAGTCCTCGTGCGCCTTGATCATGGACTCTTTATCACCCGTCCAGTTCGTCTGGACGAGCGCCGCTCGAACGATTCCCATGCTTTGTTATACTTCACCGAGATCCAATTCGGTTGTGTTACAAGATTGCGGAAACAGTTTCGTAGCCGTAAACCCTGGGGCCGGTCCTCGTTCCGGCGCTGTGCCCGACGCAGAATGACGCTGTGACCTTCGATCCGACGACCGCGCCGCAGGTGCCCGCAGACGACCCGCCGGACACCACACCGGCGCCTGTCGTTGTCGGGTCCGGCCTGTTCGACGCGGATCTCGAGGATCGCACGCCGGCCGGCATCGCGGCCGCGGTGAGCCGCCGCATTCGTTCCGGAGCACTCGAACCCGGTTCTCGGCTGCCGACCGTGCGCGCGGTCGCCCGCGAGTTGCGGGTGTCCCCCGCCACCGTCAATCAGGCTTGGCGGGCCCTGGCCGCCACCGGCGCGATTGTGGCGCGGGGGCGGGCCGGAACCTTCGTCGGCGACCGCACGGCCACCCGCTCGACCGCGCCGACGGGGCGCTATCAGCGTCTGCACCCACCCTCGGACAGCGCCTTCCGTATCGATCTGTCCCGCGGCACCCCCGACCCGCAACTGCTGCCGGATCTAGTCGCCGCATTGCGCGCGATCTCCGAGCACGGCCGCGGCAATGATCTCGCGGCGGACTATCTCGGCGAGGCCGTGCTGCCGGAACTGGCCGCCAAAGTTCGCACCGATTGGCCCTTTCGCGCCGAACGGCTCGCGGTCGTCGACGGCGCGCTCGATGCCATCGATCGATTGCTCGCCACCCATATCCGGCTCGGCGATGCGGTGGCCGTCGAAGATCCTTGCTTCCCACCATTTCTCGATCTGCTCGCCCGGATCGGCGCTCGGCCGATTCCGGTCCGCATGGATGAATCCGGTTTACTGCCAGCCGATCTCGAGCGGGCGCGCGGTGCGGCAGCGCTGATTCTGCAGCCACGCGCACAGAATCCGACCGGCGCCTCGCTCACCGCCGCACGCAGCCGCGAACTGGCCGAGATCCTCACCAGCACAGACACTCTCGTCATCGAAGACGACCACTCCGCAGGCATCGCCGCCGCTACACTGCGCTCGCTCGGCTCGCGGCTACCGAGCCGAACGGTACACATCCGCTCCTACTCCAAATCCCACGGCGCCGACCTGCGCCTCGCGGTGGTCGGCGGCCCCGCCGAACTGCTCGATCCGATGATCGAACGGCGCATGCTCGGCCCCGGCTGGACCAGCCGACTGCTACAGCGGCTGCTCCTCATCATGCTCGATGACGACACCGCCGTGCGCACCGTCGCCGCCGCCCGCACCGAATACCGCAGGCGCTCGATCGAACTCCGCCGGGCGCTGGCACGCAGGGGCGTTGCCGTCGCCCGCGGTGACGGTATCAATCTGTGGCTCCCGGTCGCAGACGAGAACGCGGCCATGATCTCGCTGGCTGCCGCGGGCATCAAGGCCGCACCCGGCCGCCCCTTCGAGGTCGAGGACCACCCACCCGGCGACCACCTGCGCATCACCGTCGCCGCGATCACCGACGGTGAGCAGGACTGGCTGACCAGTGAGCTCGCCGCGGCGACCATCGCGACCCCCACCTACCGTCGCGTTCGCCGTGCTTAGGATCCCGGCTCGATATCGAAGCTGGTGGAGCCGTCGTCACCGACCGGGATGATGGGCACGACCACCGATGACGGATGTTCGGCATCCTTGTAGATCGTCTGCGTCGCGGGCTGGGTCCGGGCGCTGTCCCCGAAGGGCTCGCCGGTATTCGGGTTCGGCGCGTACTGCGGATAGTCGCTGCTGCTGATGGCCACGCGGATCCGATCGCCCGCCTTGAATTGATAGCTGGTCGGCCAGATCTTGATGGTGAACGCAGCGGGCTGGCCGGGCACCAGGGGGGTCGGATCCGACAGGGAGTCCCGGTACGCGGCGCGGATGATGCCATTGTTGAGGTTGACGGCCGAGCCATCGGATCCGACGACTTCCAGCCGCGCGACGAAGTCGGTATCCGGCGCGGTGGACGAGGCCCACAGCTTCACGGTGATCGGGCCGGTGACCTCGGTATCGGCGCCGAGCGGGTCGGTTGTGTAGGTAAGTACATCCGAACGCTGCTCGACCGCGGTCTGGTCGAACGGTCCCTGCGGACCCGAGCCGACCGAACAGCACGAATGACCGCCGATACTCGGTGTGGGTGCGGCCGGGTCGTAGACATACCGGTCGACTGCGGCCGGCCCGCTCGGCGGGTGCTCGACGAGTTTGCCGACCCGTCCGGCAACACCGTTGGCGCCGCTGTCGGCGAAGAAGTATTCCTTCCATTGTGTTTGCGGCAGTGGCCAATTCGGTGCCGACTTCCATCGATTGGCGCCCATCAGGTAGTAGTCGACGCGGGGCCTACCCGCCACACCGTTGTCCGTGCCTTTGAGGAAGTGGTCGAACCATGCCAGCATCAGCTCGTTGATCGGACTGTCGCCGACCGGGCCGAGCCGCTCGAGCCGCGGCGCGATCATCGAGGTGGGGCGTCCCCAGCCGAGGTGGTCCCAGGGACCGATCACCAATCGCTGGTTCTGGCGTGCGGGTTCGGCGCCGCGCTCGACCATTCCGGTGAAGTTCTCGATGCCGCCCGCGAGGAATGCGTCGTACCAGCCCTCGATATCGAGCACCGGCACCCGCACGTTCGGATAGCGGTCGCGGATGCTCCACTGCTTCCAGTAATCGTTGCGTGTCGAGTTGCGGATCCAGTCGAAGTACCACGGTGCGACGGCCGGACTATTCGGCTGCAACGGCGGAAAGTCTTTGTAGGGACGGTAATTCAGCCACGAGGTGATGTTCTGCATATCCGTGCGAAGCTGGTCGGCGGTGACCTTGTCGCCACGTCGTTCGGCGGATTCCAGGCCGATGGTGCCCATGGCCCATGGTTCGACGAAGCCGAGCCGGAAGGCGCCGCCCTCATAGGTCCAGCCGTCGTAATAGTCGGAGGCGGTATTCGCCGGCACGATCGTACTCAGGTGTGGCGGCGTCTCGACGGCGGCGAGCCATTGTGTCGCACCGACATACGACGAGCCGTACATGCCGACCTTGCCGTTCGAACCGGGAAGTTGCGCGGCCCATTCCACGGTGTCGTAGCCGTCGTGGGCGTCATTGCCGAATTCGGTGAATGTGCCGTCCGAGCTGCCGATACCGCGGATGTCCTGGATGATCACCAGATAGCAGTGCGAGGCGAACCAGTCGGGTGTACGGTAGCGCGAGGGCTGGATCTGCGCGGCGGCCTTGCCGTACTGGGTGCGCATCAGGATCACCGGAACCGGATCACTGGTCTGCGGACGGTATACGTCGGCGCGCAGCACCGTGCCGTCTCGCATCGTCGCCGGGACGTCGGCTTGCTTGTCGACCGCGCAGTGGCCACGGTCATCGTTCGGCGGCCAGGGACCCGTTTGCGAGGTCGATTTCGTATCGGTGCTCGCCGTGCAACCACCCACCAGAGCGCCGACACACGCCATCGCGGTACACCAGCGAAGAACCCCGAATACGTACCCGGACAAGTTGATACACCTCCCGTGGAGGCGATGTCACCGGAGAGTCGATGCGTGCCGAACCAGTTAGCCGATCAGATGCGCCTCCGTCGCAGCCATGCTATCCGACCACGCGCCGCACATCCGTGGATTTCCATTGCCACACAGTCGCAATACGCATCTCGTTCCGCTGGAGGCTTCGAGATGGAATGATCCGCTGAGCATCATCCGATGCGTAATACAACAGAAGGAGACCTCGACCGGTGAGCAGCGAAGTGCAGGCGCGGCAATTCGACCACCATCAGCCCATCGGACGGCAGCACCGTAGAGTCGGGTCTGCCCTGCTACGGGGCCTCGGTGTACTCGCCGTCGGCACCACCCTCGCAATCTTCGCCGCAGGCGGGGTATCGGCGGATCCGGGCACCCCGGTCGCCGGATGCGTGGCCCCCGATTCGGCCAAGCCCGAGAATAAGCAGTGGGCCACCGAGCCCGCCTTGACGATCGACCCCGGCGCGAAGTACACCGCGCAGCTGGAAACCACTTGCGGCACAGTGAATATCGCCTTGGAGGCTGCCCGCGCACCACGCACGGTGAACTCCTTCGTCTTCCTGGCCGGGCAGAAGTATTTCGACCACACCCAGTGCCATCGCCTGACCACCGCGGGCATCTTCGTGCTGCAGTGCGGTGATCCCACCGCCACCGGCACCGGCGGTCCGGGCTACCAATTCCCGAACGAGAACCTGGATGGCGCGACCTATCCGGCCGGCACGGTCGCGATGGCCAATGCCGGTCCCGACACCAATGGCAGCCAGTTCTTCCTGGTGTACAAGGACACCCAACTCCCGCCGAACTACACCCCGTTCGGCAAGATCACCGGCGGTCTGGACGTCCTGCAGCGGGTCGCCAATGCCGGCGCGGCCGACGGTGACGACGGTCGCCCGAACGCCGATGTCGTCCTGAATTCGGTGACCACCGCTCAGGGCTGATCGACGCGAGCTGGTGGCGGTGTCGTCCAGGGGCGACGCCGCCACCGACTTCGGTGACCACGCGAAGGTACTTGACTTGGAGTGCACTCCAAGTCATAGCGTTGGCAGTGCAAATCGTCTAGTACCAGGGGATCACTTCATGGAACTCGGTTTTCACCTGCCGATATTCGACATCGACGGCGGCACTACCGCCATCGCCGGTGAGTTGGCCAGGGTCGGCGCCGCGGCGGAGGCATCCGGTGCGACCTGGCTGTCATTCATGGACCACTACTTCCAGATCGAGCCGACCGGCCTCCCGGCCGAGGCCAATATGCTGGAGGGCTATACCACTCTCGGCTATCTTGCCGCGCACACCTCCCGCATCGACCTCGGCCTCCTCGTCACCGGCGTGACCTACCGGCATCCCGGCCTGCTCGCCAAGATCGTCACCACCGTCGATGTCCTGTCGGGTGGCCGTGCGGTGCTGGGCCTCGGCGCCGCCTGGTTCGAGCGTGAACATCGCGGGCTCGGTGTGCAGTTCCCGCCGATCGCCGAACGGTTCGAGCGACTGGAAGAGACACTGCGCATCTGTCAGCAGATGTGGGACCCGCAGAACAACGGCCCGTTCGACGGCAAGTACTACCAACTGGCCGAGACACTGTGCTCGCCCCAGCCGATCAACCGGCCCAAGGTGCTCATCGGCGGTAGCGGCGAACGCAAGACGCTGCGGTTGGTCGCGCAGTACGGCGACGCCTGCAACCTCTTCGGCTCCGCCCCCGAGGATATCGCCCACAAACTCGATGTCCTGCGGCGGCACTGTGACGATGTCGGGCGCGATTACGACGATATCCGCATCACCATCATGGCCAATAATCCGCGCCCGAATCCGGACAATCGCGATGAATTCGTCCGCCAGATGGCCGATTACGCCAAACTCGGCGTGCACACCGTGATCATTATCCCCACCACCGGATCCCCGGCGGCATGGATCGAGGGCATGGCACCGGCGGTATCCCAGCTCGCCGAACTCGGCTAGCGCCCGCACGGCACATGCCCGTTCGCCATCACACCCGCGTCATGGCGAAAGGGCGTGTGCCGTAGCCGATCTCGTCACCCGACGACGGCGGGTGAATCGAGTTCACGTACCGTCGTCGGTAGGTCGTCGATAGTCTGCCGATATGTCACTCCGGCATACCGTTCAGGAAGTAGACAGCTTCCCACAGATGACCGTCGGGGTCGGCGAAGTAGCCCGCGTAGATACCCCATGGACGGGTCACGGGCGGGCGGATGATGGCGCCACCCGCCTGTTCGGCCCGCTGCAGCATGCGGTCGACGTCCTCCCGGGAGTCGGTGAAGAAGCCGAGGCTCATCGAGGACCCGGTGACCCGGTCGAGCGTGATGCCCGCGTCCAGCGCCAGGTCCGTACGTGAATACAGGGACAGGATCAGGCCGTTGTCCAGGGTGAACATGGCCACCGAACCGCCTGGGGTGTGCTCGTCGCGGACGAACTCGGTGCCGATGATGCCCGGCGAGGAGAGGCCGAGGCCGTCGCGGTAGAAGTGCAGCGACCGTTCGAGATCGCTCACGGCCAAGGTGATCGCGCGAATGTTCGTTTTCATACCGCTTCCTCGTGATCGTCGAACCGTGGCCGGGCGCGGTTTCGGCCCCGGCCACGGTTCAGTCAACGCGGGCGGTGTTCTGATGTCTTGAACGAATCGGACGATCTGGCTGGTCAGTCGAGGCGGAGCAGGTCGGACCAGACCTGCGACCAGGGCCGACGTGGCGTGCAGCGCCAGATGGTGACATTGCGAGTGACATCCGGGTAGCCGAGGCGGGCATCGACGCGACCGACCGGGGTCAATTCGCCACAGGTGGCGCGCATTTCGGCTTCGGCATTGCCGACCCACAGCACCGTCGTCGCGGAATCCGGTGGAGTGCCGAAGTATCCGAAGCCGCGGTTGGGGCTGTAGACGGCCGGGAGACCGTAGCGAATCCGGTCGACATCCAAAGCACTTGCCTGCCAATAGGAATCGGTGACGATCACCGCATTCGCGCGCTCCGCCGGTGGAAGGGCCTGGTAGGCATCGACGGTGGCCTCCTTCAGCTCCGGCCAGCCGAACTTGCCGTACAGACCGATTTCGATACCGGCCTCGGCCTGACTGTCGACCGGATCGATGGACGACTCGGGTTGCCACGGCATCGTGAACACCGCGATCGTCACCGAAATCGCGACCAGCGGGACGGCCGCATAGGGTCGCCATCGCCCCGTGTACTCGGTCCAGCGAACCGCGCCCGCCGCCATGACCGCCGCGTAGCATCCGGCCGCATAGTAGGGGCGACCGTTGGTCGCGATGAATGCCACGGCTAGTAGCAGCGGCATCGGCGCGAGAAATCGGTACGGCCGCAACGTCTCCGAACGGAACAGCGCCCAGATTCCCACGACCAATAGCACTCCGCCGAACAATCCGGCCGCGATCAACGCTATCGGCAACCAGGTGTAGCGGCCACCGATCGTCGCCTGCTCCGCCGCGACCACCCTGCCCAATCGCAGCTGCGGCCAGTCGTGCTCGGCCTGCCAGATCAGCGTCGGCACCATCACCAGGGCAACGAAAACCGCCCCGATCCACAGCATCGGCCGCCGCAACAGCTCGCGCGGACCGTAGCACAGCACTCCGACGGCGACCGCGATCCAGAAGAACGGAATCAGCCACTTCACCTGCATATCCAGCGCCGTGACCAGCGCGGCCCACAGCAGCAGACTGTCACGGCGGGTGCGCACCCACCGGATCAGCAGCCAGCTGATCACCACCCATAACGCGGTATCAATCGTATTGGTGGCCAGCTGAGTTCCCTGCACGAGTAGGAACGGTGCGGTCGCGTACGCTGCCGCACTCAATATCTGCGCGGTCCGCGACCCACCGAACTCCCGCGCGATCTGCGCACTGATCAGCACCGCGAGCACGGTGACCAGTGTGGCCGGAATCCGCAGTGCCACCAGCGATCCCGGCGCCAGCACGTCCATCAGCCGGGCGATCGCGGGCAGCACCGGCCCCTGATCGGCGTAGCCGATCCCGAGGCGACGCCCGGCCGAAAGAAAGTACAGTTCGTCACCGAAGTATCCGTACCGTCCCAGCGATGCGAACAACGCGATCGCCGACACCACGGCGATCGCACCCACACCGACCCACGCGAACGGCGGCGTCGCCTCGGCGTTATCCTCCTGGCGCACTTCACTTTCCACCACGGTGGTCATTACGTCCCCCCTTCCGCGTCGCCAAATCGAATAGTCGGCATACATGTGCCGAGTACGTCGTCATATCGAAATCCTTTTCCCGAATCGCCCGCCCGGCCGCGCCATCGATGGCATCGCGAATCGACTTGGCCATGACCTCCGGATCGAATTCGCCGAATTCGCCGGTGCGCTGGCCTTCCCGCATGATGTCGATGAGCGGCTGAATGATCTCCCGCTCACCCTCCGCCGAGGCGAAGCGCGGCTTGCCATCGGCATCACGCAGATTCAGCACCACATCGGTCAGCGCCGCGACATACTTCTTGTTCGCATCGATGAAGCCGAGATTCGACCCGATATAGGCGAGCAACTGATTCCGCGGCCCGTCCGCCGCCATCACCGCGGGCGCGATGTGCTCGCCGCCGGACACATACAGTTGGATCACCAGCTGCTCCATCAGCTCGTCCTTCCCCGCGAAGTGATACGAGATGACACCCTTGGAGATCCCGGCATGCTTCGCGATCCGCGCCAGCGAAGCCCGTACGTACCCCACCTCCGATATCACCTCCACCGCCGAGGCGATGATCTGCCGCCGCCGCGCCTCCTCGATGAACGATCGCTGCCGACCACCCGTCTCATTTTCTGGCCGCATGGCCAAATTTTAACCCCGCCGCCCAAACTCCCACATCACACCAGAGAATGACCCTTACCTACCCCATGAGGATGACCCGAAAACGCCGAAGGGCCGCGCCCCCAACCGGAAGCACAGCCCTCGGAATCAGCAGACCTACAGATACTGCCCCGTATTCGACTCGGTATCGATGGCGCGGCTGGCACTGGCGTTCTTGCCAGTGACG